>NZ_JAMYSN010000025.1:0-82652 GCF_040321955.1 Mesorhizobium sp. M0217
CGGCGCCCACAAAGGAACAGGCCCGACGCTCCGACAGACCCATGACGGCCTGCAGATGCGCGACGGCTTCGCGCTTGGCGGCGGGCCCTACCATTTTTTTGACAGAAGCTCACGCAGCGCCGAGGCTTCCAGCATCTGATCGGCGAGCAGCTTCTTCAGCTTGGCGTTCTCGTCTTCCAGCGCCTTCAGCCGCTTGGCGTCGGACACGTCCATCCCGCCATACTTCGCCTTCCAATTATACAGCGTCGCCTCCGAGACCCCGTGCTTGCGGGCCAGATCGCCCGCCTTTACACCCGCCTCATGCTCGCGCAGAACCGCAATGATCTGCTCTTCTGTGAACCGCTTTCTCTTCATCAGTCCGTCCTTCGATCAAGGGCCGGACTCTAATCTCAGATGGAGGAAATTCTTAGGGGCAGGTCACGACGCCTAAACTTCCATGGCATGGATGACACGTTATGCAGCGGCCGCCGGGGCGGGAGTTCCTGCGGCATTCGAGTTGACCCCTTCGGGTTTCAAGAAGAGGGTCAGCACCACGAGACCGTGGCTCACAACAGACACCGAGAGATAGACAGGACGGAACGTTCCGAAGACGGATTTTGCGAAGCCACCAAACCAGAGTACTTGAGAGGCCGAGAAGGACATTTCCGGCGCGGCCTCGCGGGATCGACGTGATCGATCTCGCCGCGCGCTCCTGCCGCATCTCCATACTCGTCACGCGGGACGGGCATCAGCACGCCCTTGTAGAGGACAATGACAGGAGCTTGCAGTTGGCTGCTTCAGGCGTCAGCCTCCTGGAACCTGTGCAATTGACATCCTCCGTCTTCTGGCCGCCTGAGGAACTAAACCAACGTCTGAACGGGATGGAGTGTTTGAACGGCCTCCGTTCGACCGGGAAGGCTGCAACCGGGATTCTTTCCGACCGAGCCGCGTCGCTCGCGGTTGCGCCCAGTCTTGAGTGCGCTCGACGGCTTCCTCGCTGGGGCGCCACACCGCGAAATCGGCCTCGCCCTTTTGCGAGCGGTCAACTCGTTTTTCTGATTTCTTTTGACGCCCATATCAAATACTCCTGGTCATCGTGCTAGTGCTAGGAGCCTGACCCGAATCAGACGGATCGTTCGTTTGTGATCCAGGTCAAAGTTGCGCATCCGCCGCGCCTGGCGACGCCTAGAGTGCCATTCAGCTTTTTTGTTTCATTGTAGAAACTGGCTCGGCAGGTGCGTGCGCGCATTGCCGAACTGGAGCGCGATCTCGTGGCGATTACACCTCAGGGGCGCCATCGAGGCGACATCGACGTGCAATCGGGCGCCGCCGTGAGGCGTCCCCCCTCAATGTCGGACTTCCGACAGGATCGTAAATCCGCCAACCCATTGTTTTATAAATTTCCTTCTCTGGCACGGCCCATGCATGGGACTCTGCGAACGCATCAGCGAGACGTCGTCCATGATCATGCGCACCGAAAATGCCGTCGCCGCAGTGAAAACCGCGCTCTCGCCTGCCATCAAGCCGCCGAAAGGCCGGCGCGTCATGGTCGAGGCAGGCGATTGCGCCGGCTTCAAACACCTTAGTGGGCCTGGAAAGCTCCTCGCGTGACGGCGAGGGGGCATCCAGACGGGCGGAAAGGACAAACGTCGTTGCCCCACGTCGCCGGCATGACTCGTCGATTGTCACCGCGCTGGAATGCGCGGGTCTACATGCGAAGACCCGAACGCGCAGGACAAATTCTCGCAAAGCCCGGTCGGGACTAGGGCTCGAAGTCCGTGAGCGGAGGCTAATGCCTATGGCCGATATTCGCCGCGAACAAGCCGCCTAGTGCGAAGACGCTATAGGAGGAAGCAGGTGGAGTTATCTTGCGTTGGGATCGGTGCTGGCCCGTCCAATTTGAGCCTTGCGTGTCAGATACACGAGCAAGTTGGGAAAGGGGCAGTGTTCCTGGATCGGCAGGTCGACTTCCGCTGGCATCCAGGCATCGCATTCGATTCCTCGGAGCTCCAGGTCAGCCACTTCAAGGACCTGGTCACCCTAGTGAATCCGCGATCAGCCTACACTTTCGTAAACTTCCTGCACGAGAACGGGCGTCTGTATCACTTCCTGAACGCACAGTTCGAAGCCGTGCTCAGAGTGGAGTTCGAACAATACCTGAACTGGGTCTTCCACAGGAACCCACTTGTGCGTGGCGGCGAGACAGTGCGCGAAATCCGCTTTGACGGCGAGTTTCAGGTGCGGACGGATAAGGCGGTTCTCGGCGCCAGAAACGTTGTGGTCGGCATTGGCAAGCAGGCGCAAATTCCGCCTCAATTTCAGGGCTGGATTGGACGCAACCTGTTCCACTCATCTGTTTTACTGCACATCCACCCTGAGGTGCGGAGAAAGCATGTCTGCGTGGTCGGCGGAGGCCAGTCGGGAGCCGAGGTGATGTTGCACCTTGTCGGCCTGCCGAACGAACGGCGGCCTGCCTCGATCACTTGGGTCTCGCAGCGCGAAAACTATCTGCCTCTGGACAACAGCCCGTTCACAAACGAGTTGTTCATGCCCTGCTTTTCGGATCGCTTCGCGGCGATGAGCGAGTCGCAGCGTAAGCTGCTCCTGCGGCGTTTCGTGCTTGCTTCGGACGGCATTTCGGAAAGCACGTTGCGCGCGATCTATCAGGCGCTGTACCGCCACGCATTTTTCGAGCCAAACCGATGCGACATCACACTGCGGCCGGGCTGCACCGTCTCGCACTGCATCAACGCCGGACCGGGTCACAGGCTGACCCTGCAGCATGGCATGGACGACGTCGAAGAAGTCACGGCTGACATCGTCATCCTGGCCACCGGTTACGAGAACGCGGTCCCAAGCTTGTTGGAATCGATCATGGGCCGCTTGGAGCAGATCGACAATGAATTAGCTATTCAGGAGGATTTTTCGGTGAGCTGGGACGGACCGTGTGACAGACGCATCTTCGTACAAAATGCGAGCCTCGGGCAGCGCGGCCTGGCCGATCCGAACCTGAGCTTGCTGGCCTGGCGCGCGCGTCGCATCCTCGACAGCCTACTTGGGCGCGCGCCATGCGCGAACCCCGAGCATCCTGGCTTCATCACCCATACCTCGATCGAGAGCTGGCCCGACCCCCCAGCCGAAGAAATGGGCAGCGGGATATGACTCGTCCACTTTTGATCATCAGCGGTCCAGCATACTGGCAACGATGTACGCCTCCGCTACGGCGAAGGCCGGAGTGTCTCCGATGTCACCGCGACCCGACAAGCCCTTTGGCCAAGCGGCGCATCGCATTATTCTGGGGGCGTGCATTTCCCCTGCGGATTTCCAACACCGTACCAGGTCGCTCACTCGAAAGACCGCCGTGGTCTTGGCGGCCATGGCTGGGTCGGCAGGTAGCGGATGGTGCTGGCCTTTGGCGATGCGTGTCGTGGTTGAACCGGGTGAAGCCATTGATCCGGCCCAGTTTACGGAACCCCCGGACCCGGCTGAGTCTGACATGGCAGTCTCGCCCGAGCTTCTGCGGACAATATCCGCCGGAGCGGAACGCACTTAGCATCGCCTCCCTCATCACGTGAGTCCGTCTCCGTGGACCGCAACTTGATCAGCGCCCGACCGCCCTAATCGGCATGTCCAACCCAAAACCAGTCTTTCCAACAGGAGGCTTTTCGCATGTTGACTGATGCACAAAGAGAAAAGTGGCAGAAGGACGGATACGTCAGGCTCGAAAGGTTCTTCGATCCAGCGGCTCAGGAAGATATCTCTACCTTTGTCGAAGATATGTCACGCTGGGTCGTCAGCGATGATAAATTGCTCATTTGGTTCGAGAAAACGAGGGACAATCGAAAGATCACTTCCAAGATGGAGAATTTTCTCGACTTCCATGATCCATTGCGTCGTTTGCTGTTAGAAGATCAGCGCATAAAGTCAGCGGTCGAGGAGTTGCTTGGCGAAGATTCGCGCAGGCTCAAGGAGTTGCTGATTTTCCACTATCCCGACAGCGGCGGCTATCTCCCGCATCAGGACATTTATCACATTCCACACAAACTCCCGGATCGGATGGTCCATGCGGTGGTTGCCATAGGCATCGACGACTCCGACGAGGAAAACGGCGGGCTTTTCTTCAGCCCCGGCAACCACAAGAAGGGGGTGTTTCCCATGGATGCCGGTGGGGTGATCGACCCTCAAGTTGCCGAAAAGTTCTCCTGGGAACCCGTAGTATGGAAGTCTGGCGACATCTTCATCTTCGACGATTACGCACCGCACTACTCACGACCGAACAAAAGCAATCGTTCTCGGCGGACACTCTACTTGGTGTTCCAGCGTGCTTCAACCGGCGGGCCGACCCGCGCTGAATATAACGTGCTTAAGCGCGCCCTTAACCCGCCCGAGGGCAAAGTGGCCGATCTCGACTCAAGCCCCCAAATGGCATCTTCTATCGCGATTGAGCTCACGCAGCCAGGCGGAGGCATGCACACGAAGCTGATCGACCGCTCAAAAATGCGCGGACGGTATGGACGTCTGATTTGCGGGCTCGCGGAGCAGATTGCGGAGGTGGTCGCAGGCGGTCTTCTGTGCGCCTACAGCCCGACTAGTGCCCCCCCCCTTGGTTGCCCGCTTGCCGGTCCAGAGCTGCACTATCCTGGCCGGGCCGCCAACGGGTCGGGCGGCCGTTTCTCTCCACGAATTGCACGGGAGGCTGTTGCGTTGGCAGCCGAAGGTCCCACTGCTTCAACAGCTTAGGTTGGTTGTCATGCGCAAATACACGTTTTCTCGAACGGAACTGTCGCGGGCGTTTGGTATCGACACGGCCAAGCTTGGAACGGGCAGCGCTCGCACGGGGTTTTCATTCGGAAAGGTTGGACCCGGCGTCACATCCGAGCCCCATCGGCACGACGAAATCGAGGCATTCGTGATCCTGTCAGGATCGGGCAATGTCACCACCGACCGGGGGGAAATCTCGGTTGAGGCGGGCGATGTCGTTCTGTTCCACCCTTTTGAAGCGCATGTGCTGCGCAATGACGGAAACAAAGACCTAGATTTCGTCGCTGTCTACTGGCGAGACGGCGAGGCCGCCCTTGATGCCGCTGCAAAGACCACGGCTCCACGCGGCCCAATCTTCGTCTTCTCCACGCCGCCAACGCCAAATGGCGATCTGCATCTGGGGCATCTTTCTGGCCCCTATTTCGGCGCTGATGTCTATACTCGTTTCCTGCGCATGAAAGGAGTCGAGGCCTATCACCTGACCGGAAGCGACGATTACCAGAGCTACGTCGCGACACGCGCCGATGCCGATCAATCGACGCCTGCAAACGTGGCGCGCTACTACGCCGATGAGATTCGCGCCACGCTTGCGCTTCTCGATTGTGAGGTCCACAGCTTCCAAGCCACGATGGGCGATGACGGTTATGGCGAGTTTCAAACCGCCTGTTTCCGCAGTCTTCTGAGCAGCACGGCGATAGATCTACGCCAGAGCCCTGCGCTTTTCGATGCCGTGACAGGCCGTTATCTTTACGAATCGGATGTTGGCGGCCTCTGCCCCGATTGCGGCGGCTCCGCGGGTGGCAACATCTGCGAGGAATGCGGCGCCCCAAACCTTTGCTACGACCTGCGTGCAGCCCAATCACGGCAGTCTGCCGAGGCGCCGCTGGTCGGCTCCGTCCGCCGCGCTGAACTTGCGCTGGACCGATGCTTCGACAATGTCGACCGGCATCTGAGGGCGTCTGGGGTCCCGCTACGGATCTTGGATCTCTTCGCACGCGTACGCCGACGCGGGAAATTTTCAGTGCCCATTACCCACCCCTCGGACTGGGGCCTGCCGGCGGAAGGGTTCCCGGGGCAAGTGATCTGGGTCTGGCCGGAGATGGCCTTCGGTTTTCTTTACAACATCCAGGCGCTCGGCCGCTCGATGGGTCGCGACTGGAAGGCGGAGATACCCGGCAACGACTGGCAGATTGTCCATTTCTTCGGCTTCGACAATTCGTTCTACCACGCGCTACTCTACCCCGCTCTTTACGCCGAGGTCTTCTCCCACTGGACGCCACGCATCCGCTATCACGTCAACGAGTTCTACCTGCTCAACGGCAAGAAATTCTCAACCAGCTGCCGCCATGCGGTCTGGGGCAAGGAGGTTCTGAGCCCAAAGACAGTCGACGTCGTGCGCCTTCATTTGGGCCTGACACGCCCGGAAGGTGAGCGGACGGATTTCACGCTGGACGCGCTGCGCCGCACCGAGAACGAGGTGTTCCAAAGCATCTGGCTGAACTGGCTTGAGGCGTTGAACCAGGAAATCAAGCAGGATTTTGCCGGCCGTGTACCCGATGCAGGCGACTGGAGCCCGGTCGACCGCGCCTTCTTTGCTCGCATAGAGATCTATCGCGCTGCGATGGAGCGCGCCTATTCGGACGAAGGCTTCTCGGTTCGGCGCGCGGCCACTCAGGTCTGCGAATTCGTGCGCGATTGCGTGATCTACCGCAGGGCGCGAGACTTTGCGGCGGCGCGACGTTTCTATCCTGCCCGCAATCGGACTTCGCTAGCCCTTCAGACGACGGCCGCTGCGATCCTGGCACCGACACTCGCTCCGCTGATGCCCCGCTTCGCCAAAACGCTGGCGCGAGGCATCGATGGCGCCTCAACCGAAACATGGCCCCGGTCCGTCCGGCGCCTTGCGCCCGGGACGCGCTTTGATCTCGGACCCGTGTTGGTGTTCTACGCCAAATCCGGCAATCCTCACCTCGATGACGAGGAAACACTATGAGCCCAAAGGTGCACCAGTGAGCTGTCCCCATCTCGACCAGATCCGCGCGGCAATCAAAGCCGACGATGCCAAATATATTGACTCGCTGTCACTGGCGAGGGAAGCCGCTCTGAACGGCAGAGACTAGATTAGCTGACCTGAACCAACGCGTCGTCAAACAACCCTGGCCCGCCCCTTCAAGGACCGCTCGGCCGATCGCTTCCCAGCCCTTGCTGTTCGTGCCGAACCAACCTCTTCGGCATCGGGATTTCCGTCCTCCAGCCGGTCAAGGCTGTCATTCGGTTCAACCCGCTTGGTCAACCTGGCGCGCCCTGGACCGTGCGCCGATCACCAATGTGGATGCGAATGTGATGGTACCTTCGATTCTGTGGCGCGCTGCCGGGGAGGGGTACAGGATGCCCTTCGAAGGCCGCTGCACTGACGGACAGAATTGAGATGTTGTCGCTCCAGCGCTCGCCGTGGGGCATGCAGGCACATTTGTCGCTGCAGGACAGCAGCACGGAAGCTGTCCGCGCTTGCCGTCGTCCCTGGGCACCAAACAGGAGAATTAATAGCAGTCGCGATTGATTTTGCGTAAAATGCCGCCTGGTGCGCTCGGCCGCAAATGCATGCCTGGCGGAGTGGTCGCTTAGGTCAAGAGCATCGCGTGAGTAACAGCCTGACCTTGCTCAATCTGATGTGCGCTAACCGCCTCGCCGGATTGTGGAACTGCTCGCGGGTGGCTTCTACCACAAACAGCAAGGTCATGAAATCAAGCAGGAAGTCGTCAATCGCCTGGGAGATTGTTTCTGACTTGCCGTTGAATTGGTCCAGCAAAACACGCGCGCTATCGATCGCTTCCACGCTGGTGGCATCGATCAACCGCTCGACCCTCTTGAAACAATCCAAATCGAAACTCCTTTATGCGCTTGCCAAGCCGTTATGCTCGAAGGCAGTTCCGTGAACTACCCGGCCTTTGACCTGCGGCACGAGCAGCGGTCGGCCATACGTCCCGCGCTTCCAAACACGAGCCATCGACGTGGCGCTGAGGAGCGTTGGAAGAAATTGGGCGCTTCCGGCCACGCTCGAGCGGTAGTGTAGGACAGTGCTTGCTGGCGACTACGCCCACAATGGAGTGCGCCAGCTGATCGGGGCTTAACAATTTTTCGCTTTTTGCTGCACCCAACTCTCGGCTATGACTCGGACAGGCCTAATGGCCTGCCCACGTTGCGTTGTAAAGAAGGAACAAGTATATGCCGACTGGAACGGTAAAGTGGTTCAATAGCACCAAGGGGTTTGGATTTATCCAGCCCGACAATGGCGGTCCGGATGTTTTCGTCCACATTTCCGCTGTCGAACGCGCGGGCCTCTCGACCCTCGCTGACGGCCAGAAGATCAACTATGAGATCGAGCAGGATCGCCGCACTGGCAAGTCCTCCGCTGGCAGCCTCAGCAAAGCTGGTTGAAATTTTCTCTTGCGTCCTGGCAAGAGTAGGCACGTAGGTCCTTACGGCCGCTCGATGGGAGCGAGCAAAAACTGAGGGCAGCAGATTGCTGCAGGCGTCGCGAATTCCTCATGAAACAAAGTTGTTTGAAAGGAAGGCGGGGTTGGCCCCGCCTTTTTATATGACGCGCAGATTAAGCCGATGGCTGCAACGCTGCAGAACGAATCTCGATTGCCGAAATCAAGCCGCGACCTTCTTGCGGGTTCGCTTCGTCGGCGCAGGCTCCGGCGCTTCCGGCGCCTTCCGTTTGCGGCCGAGCCCCATCGTCTTGGCCAATGACGAGCGCGCCGCGGCGTAGTTCGGCGCGACCATGGGATAATCCGCGGGCAGGCCCCATTTGGCCCGATATCCATCCGGCGTCAGCCCATAGTGGGTCGACAGATGGCGCTTTAGCGATTTGAATTTCTTCCCGTCCTCAAGGGAGATGATGTAGTCCGGTGTCACCGATTTCCTGATCGGGACTGCAGGCGTAAGGGCAACCGGCTCTTGCGCAGAGACACCTCCGGCCGTCGCTCTCAGAGCCGCATGCACTTGGCCGATGAGGGCAGGGAGATCCCCCACCGGGATCGGATTGTTGGAGACATAGGCCGACACGACATCGGCGGCAAGCTCAATGAGGGTGTCGACGTTTTTTCCGGCTTCTTCTGTCATGAAACTCTCCAGGCGGTGAAACATAGTCAGCGAAGCGTCGCTTCATAGGGCCGGTTGCCGCCGAAAGCAACAATGTCTCGACAGCGTTATTGCCAATGCTCGTCCAGAAGCGACATCGATGCGCCATATTTCCCGTCGTGACGCTGAGCCACTCGTTGTTGGCGACGCTGCTGAGGTGCGTGACGCGTCCCGGCTGTAACTTTGCGTCGAACTTGCTAGTAGTCTCGGGCCTAAGCGCGGTATTTTGTCTCGGTATTACTTCTTTGGACTGTGAAATAGAGCGATCGTGATCGCTTGCTGGTGGGCGTCAGGGACGATGGATCAAACGTTCACTGGCAATGGCCAAAGCGACGTAAGTTCATCGCCCGGTGAGCCGCTCTTGCTGGGAACCGCCGCTGGTAAAACCAAGGACATCAATGTATTTCGAGGCCTTTCTTTGCCGGTCCTCGTGAGACGGCAATCGCTGCGGACGACACCTGTTCCACGATATCGAACAGCGCGGCGACACGGGCAGCTTCTCGAATCTGGAGCGGCTTCTCGCAAGCTGGCGCCGCGCCGAGAGGCCGGGCAAGGACAGTGCGTCGCCTGCTTCAATCATACGCGTCAACCAGCCAGCGACGCTGTCCCATACGGAATCCCGCGACCGGCCGTGTGATCTCGCCGGTAGTCGCCCCGGCCCTCTGCACGAAGCCTCGGGATGTGCTGACGATCAACCTGGCCACAAAGGTCGACGTCCTGAAGCAGGGATCACATGAGTTTGCCCCTATGCGCAGGCTTGCCATGCGCTTCCGCGGCATTTTGCGGGGCCTGTGAATTGGGCAAGCTCGACACTTCGATCGACGTGGCGTCAACTCCGGGTTCGTCGCCATCCCGCGTTTCGGTCGGGTCCTACGCCGTGACGTTGACGCCGTTCGCGATGCCATTGAATTACCGCGGAGCAACGGCCAGGCGAAAGGGCTGATCAACCGCCTGGAAGACGATTAAACGTACGATGTAGGCAGAGCGGGCTGCGAACTCCCTAGGGCACGCATGCTGCCACTCAGCCGGCCTGATCACCGCACAAAGCGAGGAAGAACCTGGTCAAGTGCAAAGCGACAATTGCCTCGACAGCGGGTCCCAGAAGGTTTATGCTGCCCAATGTTACCGCAATCCGGAATGGCCATTGAGTACCTTCACGAGTGAGGGAGTGGAACTGCTTTGTCGGCCAAATTGTTGACGGAACGCCCGGCGCCCATTGTTGCTACATGTCTAGATTCTTGGGGCGTTTTGGATGATGCAATCCACCATCTCACTCCAAAGGGCAGTGGAATCTGGAACAATGTCGCTTTTGTTCGCACGACATCCTTCGTGCCCGATTGGCATATCGTCTTTAACTCTGCTTCTCTTTTTGGGCTCCCTGTTGATATCGAGGCGAGCCCAAACAGGACAATTTTTGCAATCGGCGAACCGCCGACGAAAGCTCATCGCGCGTTTCATGAAGGGCAGGGGAAAAATACTATCGTCCTGACGTGTGACGCAGAGCTGGCTGCTCGGCAGAATGCAGCGCGCCGATTCGTTTTGTCTCCACCTATCACTCGGTCTTGGTCTGTAAACAAGACATATGACCAACTTCTGGTCAGCGAAGTCGTGGATAAGCCGCTTCGGCTCTCATGGATTACCAGTGACATCGCCCTGCTCAAAGGACATCGATATCGGCTGGCGTTTCTGGAACGGCTGACAAAGGAGCTCGATTTTGACCTGTTCGGCCGAGGTTTTCGGCTGATTGGAGATAAATGGAACGCACTCGCACCTTACCGTTACAGTATAGCGTTCGAGAATACTCGTGCTGATTACTATTTTACAGAGAAGCTTATGGACTGCTTCGTTGCTGAAACAATGCCGATTTATTACGGCAGCCCGGCAATCACGAGGTTCTTCCCTTCGGACTCTATGGTTCTGATTGACCCAGAGGACAAGAACGTAATCCCAAAAATTCAGGAAATCATCGACTCGGACCTCTGGAAGGAACGTCGCGGCGCAATAAGAGAGGCGAAGCGGTTGGTCCTCGAGAAATACAATACGTTTGCTTATCTCGCGGGCTTCATCGAAAGCGTTCAGGATAAACCCTTACCGCCGGAAATTATACACATCGATTCGCCTGAGGTCGATTTTGGAACAGACGAATGAAGTACTCCAACGCTCGCTTGGCGTGCCCGGCGGTCGGTGGTCTGGCGAGATCGGTACGGAACGCTCGGCGGAGAATGCCTGCTGCGCAGACGGGCCGGCACGGGCGCACGAGGTCATGCGCCCCCGGCTGCCGCTGATCAGACGAACTGGGGAAGGCCAGGAACGGAATTGAGGACCTCGTCCACGAGTTCGTCGCCGGCATGTTCCTTGGCGCAGGCGATCGTCTCGTTGGCGAGGCCGGCGATCTTTGCCATGCTGAGACCCTCACTCATCAATTGCTGGCCGAGCCCCATAAGGCCGCCACCCTCTGGGTCTTTGCCATGATACTTCGCTACTAATTCCGAAGCTCCCGGAATGGCCTCGATCATGCGCGCAACGGGACCGTCGGCCGCGTGGCTTTGCAGGAAACCCAGCATTAACCCAACGGCCTTCTCTGCGACAGCCGGGCCGATGCCGGCACCAGTGGCGATGCGCGGTAAGAATTCTTCCATGCAGGGTCTCTCTCTCTTTAATGAGGTTTACACGGGGCCCGTCCGGCGCCCAGCGCCCTTGGCCGAACCACAATTGAACTCCACAAAAATAGGCCGGCGGAAGTGCTATTGCGCGTAAAACCGCCTCTGTCAACGCAAGCTGCGTCGGACGTGCGTGTTTCGCAAACCGGAGATTCATTCCAATTCACTTCATTTCGCATTGGCAACCGCACAGATTGCGGTGGCTCGCTTATGGGCCAATGCCCCGCGCCCGTCAAATTATGACGACAACGTGGTCATCGCCTAGGATCTGTGGATCAAGGTGTGAGGCACTTACAGTCGGTGGACCTGCTCAAGCGCCGCGCCGACACAAGGGCTAGATTGGCGATACTGCGCGTGTTGGCCATGTCTTTCCTCGCGTGATGGGATGTTCGTAGAAGCGGAGCTATATGCCGGTGTGACGTCGATAAGGCGAACCGGCTATTCCGACAGGACATCCATACTGTCGCATAGACCGTCGCTGCTTAGGTATTGAAATCGCCATCGCTGGTGACATCACAATGTGCAGTCGGCGGGTGTCGACAAGGCCGATTCACGCAATCAGCAGGTCAGGAGGAACGAATGAACCCTGACGTTTCAGAAGCTCACTTTTCGCAAGGCGTGCAGAGCACATCGTGCAAGAGATTGCCAGTCTTGCGGACGCTATCGACTTTCTCAACGATGGCTGGAAGATCGCAGTGACCGATTCTACGAAGCCGCCCTCAGGGCGTGCTTTGATGCATACAAACGGTTGCCGAGCAGGGGTACTCCTCCTCCCTGAAGTCCAATGGAGAAGAGCGATCACTTCCAAAGGCTCCCAGCTCAGCCGCGAAAACAGGTGTCAGACCCCGGTCCTCTCCCTCAGCTGATCTAGCTCAGGGCGTTCATGAGCCGCAGATCGCATAGTGGCTGCGTGCACGACGCAGGAAGACAATTTATGAAAATCCTATTCAGAACGATGGCTGTCACCTTGCTGGCACCCACCGCCTTTGCTGCGGATTCGATCCCCACCGACCTCAGAGATACGGCATTGGCCACCTTCAGGGCTTTGCCATCCACCACGCCGACAGTCGCCAACAACCCGATCACCCCGGAAAAGATTGCTCTCGGCAAGGCACTGTTTTTCGATCCACGCGTCTCGGCGTCAGGCGTCTTGTCGTGCAACTCGTGCCACAACCTGGCCACCGGCGGCGACGACAATCACGAAACCTCGATCGGCCATGGTTGGCAGAAGGGACAGCGCAACGCGCCGACTGTACTGAACGCTGTCTTCAACATCGCTCAGTTCTGGGATGGTCGTGCCGCAGACCTGAAGGCTCAGGCGAAGGGACCGGTCCAAGCCGGCATCGAAATGGCCAATACACCGGACCAAGTCATCGCCACGCTCAAGTCCATGCCGCAATATGTCCAGTGGTTCGATGCAGCTTTTCCGGCTGAAGCCGATCGGGTCACCTTCGACAACTTCGCCAAGGCAATCGAAGCCTTCGAGGCGACACTGGTCACACCGGCCCCGTTCGACAGCTTCCTGAATGGTGATGAGCTTGCCATGACTTCCGAACAGAAACAGGGCCTGGCGCTTTTCATGGACAAAGGCTGCTCGTCCTGCCATGCCGGCATCAACGTTGGTGGGCAAGCCTATTTCCCATTCGGCCTCGTGGAACAGCCCAGCGCCGTGGTCCTGCCGGAAAAAGACAAGGGCCGATTTGCGGTCACCAATGCAGCCGATGACTACTATGTTTTCCGCGTGGCGCCGCTGCGCAACGTTGCACTCACCGCGCCATACTTTCATTCGGGCAAGGTTTGGGATCTGAAACAGGCCGTCGCTATCATGGGGACCACCCAGCTTGGCGTAGTACTGGCGGACGAAGAAGTTGACCTGCTTGTTGCCTTCCTCAACTCGCTGACCGGAGAGGCACCCGAGGTCGCCTATCCCATCTTACCCTCCGAAACGGCGACAACGCCCCGGCCTGTAACGCAGATCTCAGGAAAATAAAGGGCCAGCTGGCTGCGGACGTGGCAATCGACAATGATGCGACTTTTACTTGGACGGACGAATCGCGAGGTCCATTTCCGAATTGGCGGGACGCTAGCAATACCCGAAACCTGCCACCTCGCCCGTCGTCTGCGCGAATCAGCTGGGGAAGCGGACAGACGCGCTGCACCATATATTGTCGCCGCCTGAGCGAACATGCCAAGCAGTCTACTTTGAGAAACGACGTGTGTACGATTTGTTCGAGGCGCGGGGCCTGTATGTTCCCAAGGACCAATACTATAGCGTAGTGTCACATTTATATTTCTGCGGGATGAGGACACGTGCCGAAGGAAAATTGCACATTTTCGCCGTGTGGCTTATTTCCAAGAGTGTGATCGGTTTGGCATATTCCCGGCCGACATCCGCCAGCCGGCAACTCCCCACACGGTGAGGAAGAGAAGCCTCACGCCTGCACTTTCTGCCGGAGCGCGCGTGCTGCCGCGACCATGTTAATGAGGGCAGGGCGGACCTCCTCCCATTTGCGTGTTTTGAGGCCACAGTCCGGGTTTATCCACAGTTGGCCGTCGGACAGTCGCTCGCGGGCAAGCATGACTAAGTCCGAAATCTCGCCGACTTTCGGGACGCGTGGTGAGTGAATATCATAGACGCCGGGACCGATTTCGTTCGGATACTTGGAGTTCGTGAAGGCCTCCAACAGTTCCATCTTCGAGCGCGACGTCTCAATCGAAATGACATCCGCATCCATTCCAGCGATCGCGTGAATGATCTCGTTGAACTCCGAATAGCACATGTGGGTATGAATTTGAGTCGCGTCCTTTACACCCGTTGAAGCGATCCGGAAGCATTCGACAGCCCAGTCGAGATAGACTTTCCAGTCAGATTGGCGCAGTGGCAATCCTTCGCGAAACGCGGCCTCATCGATCTGGACCATCCTTGCGCCGGACCTTTCGAGATCCGTCACTTCGTCGCGGATGGCGAGCGCGATCTGGCGGCAGGCTTCGGAGCGGGGTACGTCGTCGCGAACAAAAGACCAGTTGAGAATGGTGACTGGGCCTGTCAGCATTCCCTTCACGGGCTTTTCCGTAAGCGACTGGGCGAATTGCCACCAGCGCACTGTCATCGGATTGCGCCTCGATACGTCGCCGAAAATGATGGGGGGACGCACGTACCGCGACCCATAGCTTTGTACCCAGGCATGCTGGGTGAAGGCGAAGCCAGACAGCTGCTCGCCGAAATGCTGTACCATGTCGTTTCGCTCGAACTCACCGTGCACCAGCACGTCCAGCCCGATCTCTTCCTGCCAGCGAATTGCAGCCTCGATCTCCTTCCTCAGGAACATCTCGTAGTCGACATAGCTCAGCTGGCCCTTCGCATGAGCGGCCCGCGCCTTGCGTACCTGCGGCGTCTGCGGGAAGGACCCGATGGTCGTCGTCGGGAACGGCGGCAGCCCGAGTGAGCCGGCTTGGACTCTGGAGCGCTCGGCAAAAGCGCTCTCTCGTCGCTTCGCGCTGTCGTCAATGCTAGCGATCCGCCCCTGAACAAGCGGGTCATGGATCCTCGTGGATGTCACGCGCGTGGCGGCAGCCTCGGCAGACGCTTTCAAAGCGCCAGCCACCGCATCTCTGCCTTGGGACAAGGCCCGGGCCAGCAACACCAATTCGTCGGTCTTCTGGGCCGCGAAGGCGAGCCACGAGCTGATGTCGGCGTCGAGTTCCGTCTCCATGCGCAGGTCGATCGGCACATGCAGCATCGAGCAAGAAGGCGCGATCTCGACGCGGTCCAAGGGCCAGCCGGCGACGATCGGTTTGATGCGGTCGAGAATGGCGGGCAGGTTCGCACGCCAGACGTTGCGGCCGTCGATCAAGCCAAGCGAGAGCACCAGATCCTTCGGAGCGAGCCGACCCACCGTTTCCAGCTGCTCGGGAGCGCGCACGAGATCAATATGCAGCCCGGCCAGGGGCAGAGAAACCGTGGTTTCGAGATTGTCTCCCAGATGCCCGAAATACGTAGCCAGCATGATCTTCAGCTCGGGCGCGGCTTTCGACAGCTGGCCATAGGCGAACTCGAACGCAGCTCGTTCGTTGGAGTTCAGATCGAGGACAAGCGCCGGCTCATCGATCTGCACCCAGTCGGCTCCCGACAGCTTCAGCCTCTGCAGGAGTTGCTCGTAAACGGGCAGCAGCCGCGGTAGGAGCGCGATAGGATCGAACCCTTCGGCAGGTGATTTCGCCAGCTTGAGGAAGGTGATGGGGCCAAGGATGACTGGGCGTGTGTGAATGCCGAGAGCTTTGGCCTCGAGGAAGTAATCGACGGGTCTCGTCGACGAGAGGGCGAACGTCTGATCATCATCCAGTTCCGGCACAATGTAGTGGTAGTTTGTGTCAAACCACTTGGTCATTTCCATCGCGGTTACACCGGGCCCATGAGCCGCCTCCTGGTGACCAGCGTATGCACAATCCTCCGTCTGACCCTGGTTGCCGCGCGCCATTGCGAAGTAGATGTCAAGTGGGACCTCGCCGCTATTCCAGCCGTAACGGGAGGGAATGGCGCCGACCATGGCTGCGGTGTCGAGCACATGGTCGTAAAGCGAGAAGTCGTTTGACGGTATTTTCGACACGCCGCGATCGCGCTGCTCTTCCCAGCTAGCGGCACGGAGCGCCTTCGACGTCGTGAGAAGGTCGCCAGCGGACGATTTTCCGGACCAGTAGCTTTCAAGCGCGAATTTCAATTCTCGCCGACGACCGAAGCGCGGCACGCCGAGCGTTGCTACAGGAATTTGCTGAGAGTCAGTCATGTCATACCCCGATGGTTGGGGCGTCGATGACAAGGAAGGCGCTAGCAGGCCGGCACGAACGCCGGGTTGCAGCGGCCACCGAGACACCCCGCCCGTGGACGTAATTCGTCGTGGCAGGTCTCCTGGCTCGCGGGGTCATAGCCTCTACCCCTCTTCCCAAGGCTATTCGCCTCAGTGACATGAGTGGGTTTGGCTCGCCGCTAACAGTTGCGGGGGCAGCGCCGGCATCGCACCGGCTTCCCTCTTAGCTCCGCTGCGGCAGCGCCGTGCGGAGAACCACGACGCGCAGACAATCACAGCAGCCCGCACCTCGTCAATACCGCATAACGAAATGTTTATGTCGTTATGTGGTACGTCCTTTACGTCTTTGTCTGCATTGTGAAATATTCAGTCCGCCCATTGCCGGAGCTGCACCCCTGCCACCGTTGTCCAACTAGCGGATTCCTGTCGGGCTGCGACGCAGCTTGGGTGAACGACCTGTTCTCATAGATTATTGGCATCCACTCGTCCGTGCCATGCTGGCAGAACAACAAGCCGAAGTGGGCCCGTCCCGTCCTGTAATGAGATTGACGAGGATGAAGCCCAGCTGCCAGTTCCGCTGGTCGCAGACCAATGGGAACCAGTCTGCCCGCATTCGGCATCCTTCGCTGCTACGCGGGACGTGATCGCAAGTTCAAGTGCTCCGACGGTCGCCGCGAGTTCTCCGTTACCTCAGGAACCTTATTGGCCTTCCACAAGCTGAGCTTCTGGAAAATGCCGGCGGCGATCTGGATATCGGTGAACGCCGTCAAGGCAAGCCCGCCTTGCACCTCTCCAGCGAGCTTTACGGCATCAGCATCGGTCAGTTCTCCGGAGCGAATGGCTGTCGATATGAGCGAGGTTTGACACAGTTCGGCCACTGCGCTGATCGTCTCAGCAGGGCAGCTGGTTAGTTGCTCGCCCACCTACAGCAACCCAGCCCGTTCCGCCTCGCGGCGCAAATTCTGCCTTGGCCTTGGGCCGATCTGCTGGATCACCAGGCCGGCCGCCAGCGAGCCAAGATCGCCGCAGGTCTTGAGGTCGCGGCCCTGCGTGTAGCCATGCAGGAAAGCGGCGGCGTAGAGATCGCCGGCGCCGGTGGTGTCGACCAACTCGCGGATCGTCGTCGCCTGGATGGTGACGGTCTCGTCGCCGCGCAGGATAACCGAGCCTTTTTCCGAGCGTGTGACGGCGGCGATCTTGCAGTCCTTGCGGATCTGCGCCACCGCTTCGTCGAAGGACGAGGTCTGGTAGAGCGACTTGATCTCGTGGCTGTTAGCAAAGACGATGTCGACAGTGCCCGAGCGCATCAGCTCGAGGAACTCGTCCCGGTAGCGGTCGACGCAGAACGAATCCGACAAAGTCATCGACACTTCGCGCCCGGCCTCGTGTGCGAGCTTCGCCGTCTGCCGGATCGCCTCCTTGGCGCGCGGCGGATCCCACAGATAGCCCTCGAAATAGGTAACCTTGGCGCCGGATGCCTTGTCGGCCTCGACGTCTTCCGGGCCGAGTTCGACGCAGGCGCCGAGATAGGTGTTCATCGAACGCTCGCCATCGGGGGTGACGAATATCATCGAGCGCGCCGTCGGCGGCTGTCCCTCAAGCGGCCTGGTGTCGAAGGCAACGCCCTGGGCATGGATGTCATGGGCGTAGATCTCGCCGAGCGGGTCGTTCGATACCTTGCCGAAGAATGCGGCGCGGCCGCCGAAGCTGGCGACGCCCGCCGCCGTGTTGCCGGCGCTGCCGCCCGAGGCCTCGATCGCCGGCCCCATGCGGCTGTAGAGCAGCTCGGCGCGCTTGGTGTCGATGAGGTTCATCGCACCCTTGATGATGCCGTTGGTCTCGAGAAAAGCGTCGTCGCACTGGGCGATGATGTCGACAATGGCATTGCCGATGCAAAGCACGTCAAAATCCGGCATCAATGTCTCCGCCTCGGAACCTGCCGGCTTCTCGCCACGCCGGCCGGGCCGGGTCTGCCCGGTGGGAATGGGCTTTCCGCTCGCCAATCCGTTCGCCGGCGGCTCTCACGGGGCGGCGAGTCCTGCCTCGCGACGCAATTCGTCCGCCCTGTCTGTCTTCTCCCAGGTGAAATCAGGCTCTTCACGGCCAAAATGGCCATAGGTCGCTGTATTGCGGTATATAGGTCGTAAGAGATCAAGCATCTTGATAATGCCTTTCGGTCTCAGATCGAACAACTCAAGAATGAGGCGCTCGATCCTGCTTTCCTCAACCCTGGCTGTCCCGAACGTGTTGACCATGACGGAAACCGGACTGGCCACGCCGATTGCGTAAGCAAGCTGCACCTCGCACACGTCCGCAAGTCCGCTAGCGACGATGTTCTTTGCGACATAGCGGGCCGCATAGGCAGCTGAGCGGTCAACCTTGGACGGGTCCTTGCCCGAGAAGGCGCCGCCGCCATGACGACCCATCCCGCCATAGGAATCGACGATGATCTTGCGTCCAGTGAGACCGCAGTCGCCGCGCGGCCCGCCGACTACGAACCGCCCCGTCGGGTTGACCAGAATCCTGATGCCTTCCGTCTCAAGGTGGGTCGGCAGGACAGGCTTTATGATTTCCTCAATGACGCCCTCGCGGACAGTCTCTTGCGAGACCTGCTCGTCATGTTGCGTCGACACGACGATCGTATCCAGGGCGACCGGGCGCAACCCCTCATAGCGCACTGAGACCTGGGATTTCATGTCAGGACGCAACCAGCCAAGCTGTTGTGCCTTCCGGACATACGCCTGCCGTTTCGTCAAGCGATGAGCGAGCTGGATTGGCAAAGGCATCAGGGTATCGGTTTCGCGGCATGCGTAGCCGAACATGAGGCCCTGATCTCCCGCTCCCTGCTGGAGGTCTTGCCCTCTGCCCTCGTCAACGCCTTGGCTGATGTCGGGCGACTGCTCGGTGAGGGCATGAACGACGGAGCAACGCCGGCCGTCAAAGCCGACGGCCTCGTCGTCGTACCCAATGTCGAGAATCGTATCGCGCGCAACTTGGCTATAATCCACCTGCGCATCGCTGGTAATCTCGCCAGCCAGAACGACTATCCCTGATTTTACCAACGCTTCACAGGCGACGCGCGCCTTGGGATCTGTGCGGAGGATGGCATCGAGGATGGCATCCGAGATGTTGTCGGCCAACTTATCCGGGTGCCCCGCGCCAACCGATTCGGAAGAGAACACGAACTGCCTAGCCATGAATACCTCGCTTCGGGTGTTGGATGTGGTATGGGCATTTTGCTTGGCCGACCTTACTTGTCGCAGATGCCCGGGACCTCGAACGCAGCGCACAAGTCGGCAACGTCTCTTCGCACGCAGGCATGGAGATCTTCGTCGTCTGGCCGCTGGAGGACGGAGTCAATGAAGCCAGCAATTTGCACCATTTCCACATCGCGCATGCCCATTGACGTCACTGCTGGCGCCCCCAGGCGAATTCCGCTTGTGACCGCCGGATGCCGCGGGTCGCCAGGCACCATATTAAAGTTTGTGATGATTCCTGCCTTTGCTAGTCGCTCGGCATAGGCCTTGCCCGATAGTGGCCGATCGCGAAGATCAAGGATCAGCATGTGATTGTCCGTCCCCCCGGTCACCAGGTCATAACCTCGCTCAAGCAGTGCATGTGCCAGAGCCTTGGCATTCTTGACCGTCTGTTGGCCGTAGCTTCGGAAGGACGGGTTCGCGGCTTCGTGCAAGGCAACCGCTAGCGCAGCGATGGCATTCATGTGGGGCCCGCCTTGCAGGTGAGGGAAGACCGCCCGGTCTATTCGTCTGGCGAGATTGTATTTGCTCTTTGTATGATACAGCGCCTGATAGCGATCTTCGTTCCTTGACAAAATGAAGCCACCGCGGGGACCGCGGATCGACTTGTGGGACGTGCTGCTGACCACGTCGCACTGGCCCACGGGATTCGGGTGCGCTCCTGCGGCAATCAGGCCGCTGATGTGCGCAATGTCGGCTACGAGATAGGAGTTCGCTTCCAGGGCGATTTCTGCCATTGCCGCGTAGTCAAAGACACGCGGGTAAGCAGTTCCGCCGACCCAAATGAGCCGCGGCCGTTCCCGCTTGGCTGTCTCGCGCAAGCGGTCATAGTCAATCTGCTGTGTCTTTTCATCTAGCCCATAGGGCACGCGTTGATAGTCAGTTCCGGAAAAGTTGATGGCCCAACCATGAGTCAGATGGCCCCCTTCCGGAAGGGGCAAGCCCATGACTTTGTCACCGGGAGTCAAAAGCGCACGATAGACAGCCTGGTTGGCCGGCGAGCCGGAATAAGGCTGGACGTTGGCATGCTCGCTGCCAAATAGCGTTTTCAGGCGCTCAATGGCCAGATTCTCAAGCTCATCAACGATCTCGTTTCCAGCGTAGTAGCGCGCGCCGGGGTACCCCTCGGCGTACTTGTTCGTGAAAATCGAGCCGTTCGCTTCCAGCACGGCCGAGGACGCAAAGTTCTCCGAGGCGATGAGCTTGAGGGTCGTCCGCTCCTGCCGCTCCTGTCTCAGAAGCAGCTCGTGAACGCGGCAATCAACCGCGGCCAAGGAAGACCGCCCGTGGGTGTCGGGCTGTGCGATCGCGCCGTCGGCGGAGTTGTCCATGGTAGCTTCGCGCTCCAATTGAATTGACCTATTTCACGATCAAGCACGCGGTCCCTTCGGCCGCGTGTCTCGTACCGCTTCGAGCCGCTGCAGGTCCTGTTTATGATAGCCGTCGCGATGGGGCAGGAGATCGACCAATAATTGTACCAGCCCGCCGTCGCTGGATCCTGCTTTGAGATGGTACGAGCGCCACGAAGGCTGTTCGTTGCAGGAAAGAAAGTCGGCTCTGGCGAGCAGCCGGACGTGTCGCGCAACCCGCTCTCGACACACGCCCAGAATCTCCGCTAGCTCGCAGACAGTTAGGTCCGCATGCGCACAAAGGCCCAGGATTCGAAGGCGGTCAGGATGCGCTGCCATGCGTAGGCGACTAACCAGTGTCATCATGGCTCAGGGCCAAGTCCTGCCGAATTTCTCATTTCGCGTTCTCCACGGAAGTTGCAGATTTCGAAGGTTGTCCAACGACCGGACAAATCTCGGTGGCCGTGACGACCGTCGATATCCTGTGTCGAACAAACAAATGGGCGCTCTTCTTGCCCTTAGCCGAAATTGCAAGCAGTTCGGCGAGTCGAAGATAAGCGGGGCCACGGTTTGGAACCACTGACCTCAGACCTTGCAATAAGCCTACCATTCACAGCGAGCCGGAGTTGCTAAGAGTCTATGAATTTCCTTGAAGGATCTGTTGCAACGTTTGCCCAGCCTGGCCTGCTCCCGGTTTGCAGCGGTCATGGTCAGGCGATCCATCGCCCTCTGCGAGCACGATCAGGAATTTGCCCTGCATCGCATCGCTGATCAGCTCCTGAAGGCAGGGAAGCAACAGCGACGCGCCGCACATCGCGCGGTGGGTATTGCTGTCGACGACTGTCCAGCCTTGCTTTTCAGCACGCAAGCAGCAGAGCCGCAACTGATCCTCGATCGAGGCGTCTCGGTGATTGTCAGTTGAGTAGCGAGCGCCAAGCGCGACCTTCATGAGGCGGCCCCTTACTCCGGGACGCGGTCGGTTTGGCTATCGGTTTCGGCTTGAACGAAATCCCGTGCGGCCTGTCGCGCCAGCAGCCGGACCAGATTAACGAAGCGTCGATCGGGCTTCGGCGACGCAGGCACAGCCGATTCGCGGGCCGCGCCGGCGACCACACGAAGCTTTTCGGCTGTTGCACGTTTCGGTCGCGCTATGATCGCGTTCCTGTCCTGACGCGAAATACTCCGTTTCGCGACAATGATGCCAAGTCACAGTGCTTCGACAAGATGGAAATTCTTTGTGATCAATAACGCGCGTCGCGCAGGAGCCATGCTGGCCGATGACGGGGCACCTTGTGCTCCGAAGAAGCCATGGCTATATATCCGGATAGAGAACGGAGGCACGCGATGGGCAACACTGCACAGAAGAGAGCCATCGAGAATTATCGCTCTCGCCTGGCTGAGCGCGGCATCGCGCGGTTCGAGATCCTGGCGTTCGACGCAGACCGCGATCTACTGCGAACTCTTGCCCGAAAATTAACGGAGAGCGGGCCGGATGCCCGACAGCTTCGTCGGACCATACAGCAAGCTGTGGCGGGTGAGCCACCGAAAGCGGGCAGCATTCTCGCCGCGTTGCGTCGCTCGCCTCTGGTTGGCTCCAGTCTCGACCTCAGCCGGCCGCGCGAAGAGGGGCGCAAGATCGACCTGTGACGCGCTACCTTCTTCATACCAATATCATCAGCAACGTCATAAAGCCGGAGCCTTCGGGCTCGTTGCTGGCCTGGATGGGCGCGCAGAAGGACGAAGACCTCTTCATTGCTTCGCTTACTGTCGCCGAAATTCGCCGAGGCATCCTAGAGAAGCCGAAGGGGAAAAAGCGCAGCAGCCTTGAAACTTGGTTCGAGGGCTCCGAAGGCCCGCAAGCGCTGTTCGCTGGCCGCGTGCTATCGTTCGACGAGAAAGCTGGCCTCGTGTGGGCGCGGCTGATGGCCAACGGCAAAGCCAGAGGCCGTTCGCGGAGCGCCCTAGACACAATCATTGCCGCTGTAGCCGAAGCCAACGACTGTGTCGTAGTGACCGACAATGAAAAGGACTTCGAGGACGTTCAGATACTCAACCCGCTCCGTAGCGCTGAAGCCAAGCGGGTGATGATAGCTCCAATGGTCCGGCCGATTCAATTTGAGGATTTCAGCGGCACGGAGTCCGAACGTCTCGTGTTCGCCTACCTTTAGCGATGGCTGGATTGATCTTGCTTAGTTCGGCCAGGGACGTCTCTTCCAGTTCCGCTTTAATGCCATCCCGGTTCATCTAGTCAGCTCGATCTACCAGCAGTTCGCACGCACGAGCGCCGCGGACAAGGCGCGATCGCAGGGACTGCGCGATACGCGCGTCGAGCTCGTCCATCTTACACTCGATCTCGTCTTCGAAGGCCTCTCGCCAAACGCCACTGTAGTCGATCCCGCGTGCGGCTCGGGGGCCTTCTCATCGAGGCTTTCTCGCGACTGGTCTGGCGCGCTACCAATGGCAAGTTCGCCCGCCGGGAACTCGTCGGTCTGTACTCTCTGGGTCCACATCAACTGCGGAGCTCTTGGCATCGCCGTGTTCTGCCTTTGGCTGGCAGCTCTCGAGCTCGACGAGCAGCCGATCAGCGACACCCGCGACCTCAAGTTCGACCCGGTTGACTCGATAACACTCTATTGGCTGATTCAGTCGGGGAGGATCTGCCCACTCCGATCACAAGCCGATCTTTCGACCCCGTGGTCGGGAATTCTCCATGGACCTTCGTGAAGAAGGAATGCAGCGCCGAAAGCCGAAGCGCTTCCGATACATCGACGCCCCTTCCGAGACGGAGCCCCGATTAGGCATTCCTGCCACTCTATCTAGCCGACCCCCCGTGGCCGCGTTGCCGATCGGTGCGCACTGGTCGCCTACATCGCCCCGGCACGTGAAGATCGTCTCTGCTGACACTCGTCGACAATTCAGGCCGCCTCCGGCTGGCGTTTGATCAGCGTCAGCGTCAACCAGCGCGCGGTCAGCGCCGGCTTTTTCGAGCCCTCGATCTCAATCGTCACACCCAGCGCCGTCTGCACCCAGCCCGACGGCCTGACCTTGACGTCGGCCAGTACGAAACGAGTGCGGATGCGCGATCCGGTTTTCACCGGCGCCAGGAAGCGCAGCGATTCGAAGCCATAGTTGACACCCATCTTGCAGCTTTCGAGCGGCCGCATGGTCTCGAAAGTCATCGCTGACAAAAGCGAAAGCGACAGGAATCCATGTGCGATGGTGCCGCCGAACGGCGTCTCGCGCTTGGCGCGCTCCGGATCGCAGTGGATGAACTGGTGGTCATCGGTGGACTCGGCGAACTGGTCGATCATCCGCTGCGAGACCACCCGCCACGGCGACACGCCGACTTCCTTGCCGACGCTGGCCAGAAGCTCGTCGAGACTGATCGGTTCCAAGCTAATGTCCTCCATTTCAACCGTCCAAAGCGCGAGCGGCTTCATTCTGTGAACAGTGTCAGCCCATGCTGCACCGACTGCCGGCCATCCATCGGCAGGATGGCCCCGGTGAGATGACTGCCGTCACAGCTGCACGAATAGAGCGTTCCGCCGGCAATCTCATTCGGCGCACCGATGCGGCCGATCCGAACATGGCTGCAGACGAGCCGGCTTGTACTCGGTCGCGGTGCGCGTCCTGCAGGCCGCCGAAAGCTCTTGCTACGGATGATCATTCCGCCGGCGCCGCTATGCGGTATTGTCGCAGATTGATAAAATCAATTGTCTGGATAGGAACCATCCGTGTCTCGAATGGTGGAGGAGTAGTCCAGCAGATGGGGTAGCTTGTGGTCCTTCTTGAAGCGCGCCGACCTCATTGGCCGCTAGCTCTGAGCCGGCAAGAAGCGCCAGTTCAATGACATTGGGTGTCGACACGGCAAAGCGGCATCAGATGCTACTTCATGATGCGGGATGGCGCTTGCTTCAAGAAGCGCTCGGCCTGACGTGGAAGCCAGCACCGGATCTGGACTGTCGATATGCGCCGATATTCGCGCAGCACAGCGGCAACCGCAGCGACGATGATCTCAGCCGTTGCGAGCATGCCAACCTTGGTGCCGGCCACTCTGTTAGCTTGAAGCGCAGCGCGCATTTGATCCGTCACCAGACCGGGTTGAGTAACTTGGATTTCCAAGGCGTCTTCCTGGGTTTGCACCGTCAGCGCGCTGACAGCAAAGGCAGGTGCGCACGTCAAGGCAAGCGATCGTCTCGATCTCGCGGGCAATTCCAGCCCACCGCGGGAATCTGACCCGACAACAACGAGCAGATGCGGTTCTCGCCCCAGCGCCATTGTTCTGTCTTTCGATGCATTCTCGCGTGCGCGCTTCTGGGGCGTCGTTCAGCGCAAAGTCGGTGACCACGGCTGCGCTTTCCGCGCCAGCCTCGAAAAACGCCTTCGAGCCGGTCAGGTTGAGGCCGCCGATGGAGACCAATGGGATCGGCGCGACCTGGTGCTTCCACTCGCTGATCCGCTCGAGCCCTTGCGACGCCCATTCATCTTCTTGAGGCTAGTTGGATAGACTGGGCCGAGCGCCACATACTCCGGCTCGGCCACTGGCGCCGTTTCCAGTTCGGTGTGATCGTGGATCGAAAGGCCGAGCTTCAATCCGGCGTATTTAATCGTCAGCATCGGCGGCAGCCAAATCCTTTTGACCAAGATGGACGAAGTCGCAGCCTTCCTCGATTGCCGTGCGCCAATTGTCGTTGACGCTCACTTGGCAACCATGACCGCGCAGGCGTCGTTCGCGCGGCGGATTTCCGTCTGCAGTCCTTTCTCGTCCATATGCTTCATCCGGAGCTGCAGCAGACTCACGCCGAGCGGCGCCAGCCGGTCAACCCAGCCGGCACGTCGAAATCAGATAGAAGGGATCGAGCTTCATGAGAAGACAGCCCTGCCGACCGTCGGTGAGTAGCGCGGTTCGAGCATTCCAGTGCTAGCTTCACGAATGGCATCGACCGCCCTTGCCGAACGCACGCGCCATGCCGACCGGATCGGCCGCCCTCGGGACCGCCGTGTTCAGGAGCACGGCGTCAAACCCGAGCTCCATGACGTCGCCGCGTACGACGGCCGTCCGAGCCACGCATCCACAATCAAACGGAATATAGAGGAAATGTCCGCGCATCAACTGGACCTCGGAGCTCAACGCTTCATCGCATTAGAATGAGCGTTCGAAACGCAGGATACCGCCGACACTGCTCTTCTTGTTGGCATTGGCCCAGTTCACTTCGGAAGCTTTCACCTTTCCGACGGCGGAGCCTCCGTAGCGGTCGTAGTCGAGTTCAGCCGTAACTGTGAAATCTGGAAGAAGCGCATAGGCGACGTTCGCAGCGACACCATAGTTCTTGAGCTGATCACCCGAGAGCTGAAGGTTGAACGAAGTTGTCTCGTTGACCTCGTAAGCGGCGCCAGCCCAGAAAGCCCAGTTCCCGCCCCAAATCTTATAGAAGCCGCGACCATGAGCGTCGATCGCGTTCCTGGAGTCGTCGTTGAGCTTGCCATTGGAACCGTAGCCGAACATTCCGAACAGCAACAGTTCGTCGGTGACATTGATGTCGACACGGACCTTGGCGGCTACCGATTCGTAGTTGCTATCATAACCAGCAACGCCGGTGATCGCTCCCCAGCCATGTGTGTATTTCAAGCCGCCGACTATGTGCGGAGCGTAGTTGTCGATTGTGCCCACCACGCCTGAGCCTTCTTCGAGCGAAACCACGGCGGAAAAGCCGTTCGCGGCGTCGAAGTAGTACTGGACCACATTGGTATCCAAAGCGCCGTACGGAACCGGCGTCTGGTTGAGTACGTCACCCGCGCCGCCAATAAACATGTCGAAGGCCGACCAGTCCTTACCAACTCGGAGGCCACCAAGCTGAATCCAGGCGAAAGTCAAGATGCTGTCTCCGTTGAAGGCATAGGACCGAGAACTGTCCGAAACCGAAGTGTGACGGTTACCGAAATTCACGCGGGTTTCGGTGTAGGTCTTCAACGTGCCGAGTTCGGTCTCCTGGCCGGTCCAAGCTTTCAGTGTGAAGCGCGTGTTGTTTTGCCATGTACCCTGATCCTCACCAGTCCTCACATCTGAGGTTCTTGCGTGGTAAAACAATCCGACATCGCCCAAGCCCACGTAGTAGCTGAGATAGCCGCCGATGCGCAGGCAGGTCTCGGTGCCTGAAATAAAGACGTAGCTGGAGCCGTAGACGTCGCAGATCTTGAGGTACTCAGTGGGATCAGGCTCGGGGACGATGATCACGGCGCGAGCGTCGGAAGCGGCGATCAGTGCCGCAGTTGAGCCGAGGAGGAGGCTCCCAATGGTCATTGTTGATCTCCGTCTAAATAGTAAAAGGAATCGAGACCGATAAATGATTTTTGCTAAGCAAACGATTGATAGCGAATCAAGCTTAATTCTAGGAGTGTTGCTGCACCTGCCGTGCTAATGCTTAGGAGAATTTAGAATGTGGTCGAGACTTGCTGCCACATTTATTAAGTAGTTATCACTCCAGACGATCATGTACAATTACCTTTTCACCTCCGCGGCGGGCCTCACAAAGGGTACTACTGCAAATGACGTGGGGTACTACTGCAAATGACGTGCCACCCTGACGACCCAGCTGCGGCTTGAAGCTCAAATGTGCGGGCGGACCTTGGTTCGCGCTTCCGTTCTTTTTGCCTTGCGGATCCACCCAAGCACGAACGGCAAACGTTTCGGCTACGGTTCGTCTGTTCGCTTCGCGACAGTTTGGCTTAATGGCGACGGCATTGTTTCCTGTGAGCCCCGCCGTTGAGGCATCATCCGGCGGCCACCGCTCGGTACGACGCCGTCACTTTGGCGAGCTGATGGTCGATAACCACGCGCCGCAGCCTTGCACCACTTAGTCCGTAGGCGCCAGCCTTGGCATTGCGGCGGACCTGACGGTCGCGTCGAGCAGGTTTTCGTGCTGAAAGCGGCGCGGCACAGCTAATGCTTCTTGCCAGCAATCCACACAACGAGCTCATCGAGACGGCAGAGATCATTATGGGCGGCGCTAGCTGGCGTGCAAAGTCTGGACCCAACACCGTATTGTCTCATCGGATGCGGCATCTGCGCTCAGAAGAATCTCCCACGCGCAGATGAAGGGAAGGGACGGTGGAACAAAACGATGCGCGTGAGGGTTTCGGCGGGAACACCATCGTCAGTCGCTGACCGAGTGCGCTCAGACCATCGCTGTCCAGCCAAGACTGAACGGCGCCCATTTGCTAAAAAATTTCGAGCCCAAAGCGGAACGGACTGACATAGCGCAAAGACGCAGGCGAGCGCAGCGGTAAGGTTGGATGTTATCAGCATGGGACGGTGACCGTTGCAGACCACGAAATTTCGAGAGGCCCGGCTGCCTTGGTACACTATCTATCCGGCTGTGTCGGAGTTCTCTGGGGCGGTCGGCGCCGAGGCTTATGAGGAATGGCTCAGGAACCTGCCGGCTGATGATCCGGTGTCACTCTATCTGCACGTTCCGTTCTGCCGATCAGCCTGCTGGTATTGCGGCTTCCCAACCACCATCACCCGCCGTGATGCGCCCATCCTCAACTATCTGGCGGCGCTGCGTGACGAGATCCGTCTGGTTTCGGAGCGAGTGCCGAAGACGTTGCCCGTGAGCGACATACATTTCGGCGGCGGAACGCCGTCTCTCATAGGACCAGCCGAGTTCCTCGCTCTGATGGAGTTCCTGCGATGCCGCTTCGCCATCTCGAAAACAGCTACGGTCGCCATCGAGATCGATCCACGCACGCTCACGCCCGAGATGGCGGAAGGCTTGGGAGCGGCCGGCGTGAACCGCGCGAGCCTGGGCGTACAGAGCTTCGATCCCATTGTTCAAAAAGCGATCAACCGAATCCAGAGCGAGGCCCAGACGTCGGCTGCCGTGGAAATGCTGCGCCGGCATGGAGTAAGCCGCATCAACTTCGACCTCATCTACGGCCTGCCGCGTCAAACGGTGGAGTCGTGCGTCGAAACAGTGAGGGCGGCGGTCGCCATGCGCCCCGACCGGCTTGCCTTGTTCGGCTACTCGCACATCCCATCCCAAGTAAAGAATCAGCGCCTCATCGAGGCGGAATTTCTTCCCGACAGCGCTGCCCGCGCTGAACAGTATGCGGCTGTCGCCGTGACGCTGATTGCCGCCGGCTACCGACAGATCGGGCTCGACCATTTCGCCTTGCCGGACGACGAGCTCGCGCTGGCACAGGAAACAGGTCGCCTGCGACGTAACTCGTTGGGCTACTCGGCCGATACCTGCAGAACCCTGATCGGTTTCGGCGCGTCGGCTATCGGCCGCATCGGCCAGGGATACGTTCAAAACGAAGTTACACGGGAGTCCTACATCCAGCACATCGCAGTTGGCCGACTGGCGACATCGAAGGGCCATCGCCTCACAGACGACGACCGCGTGCGAGCCGCAATCATCGAGCGATTAATGTGCGATTTCGAGGCTGACGTGCCGGCAATCTGTGTCGCCCACGGATCTGATCCGATCCATCTTCGCGATTCGGCTGAGCGCTTGGCCATGCTGGCCAAGGACGGGATAGTGGACTTCGAGAACGGCTTTGTCCGCGTACGGCGGGAGCATCGCTTTGGGATTCGCGCTGTCGCTGCCGCATTCGATGTTTTTAGGGATGGCGTTACGTATATCCCGCAGCAGCTTAATGCGATGCAAAGCACGACATAGTCCGGCATCAATGTCTCCGCTTGGAACCGCCGGCCTACTTGCCACGCCGGCCGGGCCGGGCGCTGGTCTGGCAAGTGGGCTTTCCGTTTGCCAATGCGTTCGTTCCCGGCCCTCACGGGGCGGCGAGTCCCTGCCGTGAGCGCCTCACCCGCGAGGCTACATGGCGGCCGTGGAGATTACCTCAGCAGCGGCGCCCGATCGGAAACCTTAGCACCTCAGCGCTTTGGCGTGGCTGCTTGAACTCTTCGACGGCAACCGCCTCAATTAGCAGGTCCAAGGCTTCGCGGCCCCTTTGACTCATCGGGTCATCCCCACAAAGGTAGTCATACGCTCGATCTAAATGCACTCGGGCGGCGGAAAAATCGCTTGTCATATCATAGAACCCTCTCTACCCGCCCGCATTGCCGTCTACGAGGTGAAGGTAGTGCAATCGTCAATATATACAGACAAATTTTAATTAAATCGGAGATGATCATGGAGGCCGAGTTCCCTGACCTGATGCCGCCATCGAGCCCGCCGACGACCACTCGCTGGCGCTCGGTCGGTTCATAAATGCCGAGCACCCCGTCCCGAGACCACCTCTGACCTACCTCCTTCGATGCTAGACGCGTGGAAGACATGGCTGCGCCGCCGCTGCGAGAAAGGCGTGTCCCATCGCGCGGCGGCTGCATAGTGGGCAGCCAGCGCCGGGAGCTAATCGGCAAAGCCGCGTGTGGCGATTTTGCATAGCGGGCGCAGGCGAATCGCCACGCCCGTCCAGCATGTCCGATGCCGCGTAGGCCGCCAGGATCCCTGAGCGGAGTGCATGCAATCCCGCGTGATGACAGTGGATCGGCACAGAACAGGCAGTCGCCCGCCGCGACCCAGCGGTCACCGGCGGCGGGATCGATCGTTGCGGTTCCCGCCGCCTTGATCATGCTGGCGGTCTCGATTGCGTTGGGCGGCACGAGCGGCGCGATGGACTGCGTTGCGGCTAAAGCGCGGTACCAATGTCCGGCTTTGCGCAGTTCGCTGCCCAGATCCGGATCGGTGGGGCACGCGCAAGTCGGCGCTGTACCACCAGCCTTCGGGACGCGCCTCGACGACCATGCTGCAATCGCCCGGTGCGCGGTCGAAAAAGCGTGTGTAGGCGGCAAGATGTCCGTGCATGGCGAGCTTGGCGCCGAAACATCGCGCCAGCCTCCAACTGCGACCGGTCGCCCAAACCACGGCGCGGGCAATGATAGCTTCATCGGCCAGCTTGAGCAGCCAGCCTTGATCGTAGCGCACTGCCGAACCCACGGCCGAGCCAAACCGCGTGTCCACACCTGCCGCCTTGGCCGCCTGCACCATCAGCCGGTCGAATCGCGTCCGGTCGAGCTGCCAGCCGGCACCTTGAGCGGAAAACATGCCGTGCCGCTCGCTGGGAACTTCATTGGCCCACACCGAAACAAGCGCACGATTTTCAACGAAGCCGGCCTCGGCGAACGGCGTCCAGACACCAAGCTGACGCAGCAGCCCATTCGCTACTGCCGGCAGCACCTCTCCCGGCTTTGGCCGATCATGTCTTCCTGCTTCCAGCAACAGCACGCTCTGCGCGGGTGCATCGTTGCCAACGCCAGTCCGGATGTGGTCGCCGCCGAACGTGATCGTCGCAGCGAGCTGGCGGGACAAAATGCCAACCTCAAGATAGCGTTGGCCCGGATCAGCGAGGCGGACTGAGGAAGACTTTAAATTCAAAAGGTGACACGCGGCAATAGTCGCGTGCCGCTGTAGCCCCAGGCTCCGCTTCACCGTGGGGACCGATCGGTCGCACTCTCAGCCTGGGGTTCTTCTCTGCCACCCATCATCGAATTTTGGTGGATTGTCCGTCTCCCGCACCGGTTTGAGCGCGATAGACAAGAATCGCGTTTTCTGTGCCGGCCGGGCTTCAATGACGGGGATGGCGAAAAGCTGAGTGCTCGGGCTTGCGGGCCGAGCTTGTCGGCCGCTCGATGGAAAGTGTCATCTGAGGCGCTTCCTCTCCCGCGTGCAACTGGAAGACACGCTCGTCCAGTTCCTTGTCCACTTCCGTCAGACGATGATTGAGGCGAAGGTAGTCCGTCCAGGTCGGCGTGCGGAACGTTTCTGTCCAATGCATAGGCTTCTGCAGGTTCCGCTGGAGCGTCCAGTTCCGAGCACCGACGCGGCTGTGTACATGGCGCCGCTGCCGCATGAGGTCGAGGAAGGCCTCGAGATTTCTCTCGGCTATCAGATATTCGATCTTGACCACGATCGGGCCGCTCCTCGGCTTCAGATTGAGAGCGACAGCCGGGGCATCGAATTCCTCCAGAGGATCGGGCTCTGAGTCGCGGCGCTCGCGAAGAGGAAAGAGAACGCCGGCTGCAGCGACGAACATCAGGGAGGCAGCGGAACCCTCCAGCGCCCAGGTCAACGAATGGCTTTCGGCCACCGTGCCCCACACCCAGCTGCCGAGCGCGATGCCACCATCTATCAAAGCATAGTAGATCGAGATGGTGCGCCCCACGACCCAGCGCGGGCTTGCCAGCTGCACGCTCACGCCGACCCCTGACCAGGCGGTGACCCAGCCCGCGCCGCCCAAAGCGAGTGCAATTGCCGCCACCCCGATCGAAGTTGTCAGTGCCAGGGAAAGTGAGCACGCCGCGCAGGCGACGCAGGAGAGCCTCATCAGCCTTTCTTGCGACAAGCTCCGTCTGAACAGGCTGTTGGAGAGGCCGGCGAAAACGGCACCGGTCCCGAAGCCAGCCATGAGCGCGCCATAGGCAAGCGGGCCTCCTCCCAGCTGGTCGCGGACAACCACCGGCAGCAGCGCGAGTATGGCAATGCTCGCCAGGCCAAAGAGGGTTCCGCGCGCGATCGCTGCCTTGATTTCCGATGACATCGCCGTGAAGCGCAGCCCGTCATAGATCGCCGTCCTCATCGACTCGCGGGGAAGAGGGGACGAGCGAACCTTCCACTTGCAGCGCCAAATAGTGGCCAAGGGTACGAAATAGGTGAGCGTGGTCACCGCGAATGCTGCCATAAGGCCAAACGAGGCAACTACAATGCCGCCGAGCGCCGGGCCCACAGTCCGGACGGTGTTGAATCCAACAGAAAGCAGGGTGACGGCAGCGGGAACATCTCGTCGATCCACGATATCGCCAACCGACGCTTGCCAGGCGGGATCATTGAGAGCACCGCCGCTTGCGATCAAGAAGCTGAAGCCGAGGATCATCCACGGACTGACAAAGCCCAGCGCCACCGATGCGGTCAGCATCGCGGAGGCAGTCACCATAAGGCACCGACCGGCGAACATGACCCGGCGCCGGCTGAAATTGTCGGCGAGAGCCCCGGCGAAGACAGACAAGACGAAGGCGGGCAGGTTCGATGAAGCCTGCACCAGCGCAACCATCAGATCGGAAGTCGAGATCGTTGCCATCAGCCAGCTGATGGCGACAGTCTGCATCAACCAGCCGAGGCTTGAAACCTGCGTGGCGAGCCAGATCGAGCGAAAAGTGGGCTGCAGAAGTGGCCCAAAGGTCGTTGGTGCAGCCAAATCTTCGTTTGATCCAGCCACCCTACTCATTTTGCGATCCTTTGCTTTCCGTTATTGTCGCTTCCCATGTAATCTAGGCTGAACCGTGGCGGCTGGAAGAATAGATGGACCCATTTGTCTCCGACGATGTGGCCACAGTTCCTCCTGACCAGTGGTCTGGCGGCCGAGACGCAGAAATGGGCCGGCTCACTCGCCTTCGACGACATGTTGGTGAGCCGGAATTCACATGTCATTTGAGGCATCATGCTCGTTCGACGCGCTGCCGAGCGATTTTTCGCGAAACGTTACCCTGTTCTTTTGTTGGAAACTCACTCATCAGCGGCGTTCGATGCTGAGTGTGGCTTCCGAAAAGTGAGGACGCTTGCAGATCTTTGACAGGATCAGTTCCCTGATAGATGCACACGATTGCCAGGCCGCGATCGAAGACGCGCGCGCCCTGCTCCTTCAGTTCGGACAAAAGTCTGATGCGCTCACACATGCGATCGACGAGTTTCTGCTCGACCTGATGACATTGGCTTTCATCGTCGAATGTTACGGACGCGGCTTTGAACTTTTGGCGCGAACGCTTGCCCGTAGAAGGCTGGCGAAGGTCAGACTGTTGTCGGGAGGGGTCGGCCGGGCAGAACGGGTTCCAAAGCCTGATGGCTGAACCGGCGATTGAGCCGCGTTCCATTAACGACGTGGCGACCGCCAAAAAAAGGGGCCATCGGAAAACCGAGGCCCTTTAGGTGTAAAGTCAAAACCTTCAGAGGGGAACAGCTGGTACGATGGAATGGGAGGAAACCATCGCGTGCATCAGCTGTAAGCTTAATCGCTAAAAGTTGTGCATTGCGCAAACACATATTGCGCAATGCAGCTATGCAGTAACGCAAAGCCTCGCGTTACAAGATCGAGTTTGGAAATGTTTGCTGCTCGTACGGTGATGGGCGAGATCCTTAAGCGTATGTACGGCGGCATGATGGACGCTTGCAAGCAGCCAGACAAGATTATCGCGAAGCTAAAATAAGAGGTTCGATCCAATCGGCGATGCTCAATAGCCGCGCCATTCTGGTTCAGCCGGGCGTTACATCGCCTCGCCAAGTTGAGGATGTATTGGTCGCGAGCAGCCGTGCGCCAATTTGGAACCCACGACCATATGCAACGATTGGGGACTGTCCGAAGAAGGCCGAGAACGGTTGAAAGTGCGCTAGATGGAGATATTCTGAATTGGAACGGGGGCCTGGTTCATCGCCAAAGCGAGACATGGATGAAAAGCAGATCGCGCCCAACGCCTGATCCAACCATTGCAACGGAAGTCCCCTGGTCGGAAAGCCTAACCGCATATGATGACAAGCATTTCGAGCTCTATTTGAAGCTCATGGACGCTTGCGCCGACAGTGCCAGCGAAGAGGAGATGGCGCTGGATGTACTGGGTATCGATCCGGTCAAAGAGCCAATCCGCGCCCGTAAGGCCCTTCGCAGTCACCTCAAACGGGTGCTCTGGTTTATGCATGAGGGCCATAAGGAACTGCTTCCAAGCCGGCCGCCTCAATAACTGCGGCGCCGAACAAGGTTGCCCGAGAGATCAGGTGGCGCCCTCGGGGGATGCGAGGACACTTGAAAGCCGCAATCGGGTTATCATCTCCATACTGCGTGTGTTCGGCTCCGCACGGCAAGTGCCCTTGAGTCGAGGAGGAATGCACATGAAGAAGAAAGTTCATCTGGAAGCCTGCTGACCGATCCCTTGGGGCCCATAATCGGGTCCCAAGTTGTTCCCGACGAGCGTTGCGAGGGGCGGATGCAGGACCAGCCGGAAATCGAGCCCGGGCGTGAAACGAAGTCAACAGGTGCGAGGTTCGGCCTGCTGGGTGTGGCTGTGTTGGCCGTAGGCGCCTTCATCTGGACCGGCTTCGGCGAAGGCATCCAGCAGGGCACGTCCAACGTCGTTCGGACTGTCATCGACAAGAGCATGCAGCGCCTTGGGCTCGGGCAAGCCCCCAACGCTCTTACAGAGGGCGAGTGGTATCTCTCGGTGTACTACGGTCCCGACTTTACGGATGTCACCCCCGTCGGCCTGGGGCACCCCTTCAAGGTGACATTCACGTCGGCCCCGGATTTGTCTGGCACCTACGAGAACGTTGCAGGGAGCGGCTCGGTAAGCGGCTTTGAACGACCCGGTCAACTCGTAATGACCTACTCCGGAGCAGATGGGATGTCCCATGGAGTTGCCATTCTCCAAGACATTCAGACCCACCTTTCTTCCAACAACGTCGAGCATGATTACGTGGGAGCCTTTTGGTCCACGCTTGCTATAAGGCGGACATCCAGCAGTGCGATGCCGCCAAATCGCAATATAAATTCTGCAGGGCGATTTTGTCGAAAAACAGGGAACCCGACAAGGATCCTTCCCTCAAGGGTTACCTCGACGAACCATGTTCGGCTTTTCAGAACGATCTTAAGCTGAAGCTTAGCCCGACGGCACAGCTTTAGGCACGAAGGCGCTCACCAGGGTCGCAGCTCAAAGAGAACGGCGCCCTTCGCCGGGGGCCGTCCGTTCCGCATCCCGCCTGACGGCGGCGCGTTGCTGATGCTCCTACGGCCGCCCTGTTGAGACGGTCTCAGGGCCACGGTCTTTCTCCTGCACCGATCTGACTTGGTCCCGCTGGCGGGCATTTCGGTGCTTCCGTTTTGTACGCTCTTCTTTCTTGGGCCGCTTCGCGGCACGGCTGCGCCGACATGGATGTGCCTAGCGGCACCTTTCCTATGTAGCGGGAAGAGAGGCGCGCGGCCCTCTCTCCCCACCCACTCAAACCGGCCTTTGCTTTGCTCCAGCACTGCGGGGCCAGATCCGGCGGCCCCCGCCGCGCTGAAATGGCTCGCTCCTGCGGCCTTACACTCGCCAGGAGGCACAAGTGCATCCCCATGCCTGACTGGCAGTGCGCTTCGCCGCAGGAAGAGTCCCGTTACTTTCCCGGCCTGGCAGGGCAGCTTGTCTCGGCGCCGCTGAATTCCGATCTGCAAAGCGGCCTCATCCCGTCACGCCCTGTGAAAAAAGGGCAGGAGGGCTACGGCTTCCATTTCAGCGTCAGCCGCTGAACGCTTGAGCCGGCTCTACGGCTATTCGGCTGGGGTTTTCCGAAGCTTTTCTAACACAAAGAGCTTGCCCTGGCGCACGGCGTACTCGATTGATTGCGCCTTCGGCAGATGTGCCGCAATCGAGCTGGCCAGCATGCAGCCCGTCCCGCGCATCGATGCGGCAAGACGCGGCGTGTCAAAGCGGACTGGTTCGTGATCGGGGCGCAACAGAATATCGATCGATCGGGGTCCCGCCGCGTGGCCGCCCTTGATCAGCAGGGCCTGCATCCCGGCCACCAGCAATTCCTGGCCTTGCCACACCGCGCCGTCTTCATCAACCGCTGGCTCTAAGCCAACAAGAAGCGCCAGCTCGATGAGATTGGGTGTGACGAGGCGGCAAAGGGGCATCAGGTCGCGTTTCATTGCGGCGATGGCCCTTGCGTCCAGAAGCGCCCGGCCTGACGTCGAGGCCAGCACCGGGTCGAGTACTGCCGGCACCTGTGGATTTTCGCGGAGCACAGCCGCGACGGCTACGACGATCTCGGCCGTTGCAAGCATGCCGATCTTGATTGCCGCCACCTTGTTGGCCCGCAGCGCGGCGCGCATTTGATTGGCCACAAGATCGGGCTGCGAAGGATGGATTTTCATCACGGCTTCGTGCGTCTGCACCGTCAGCGCTGTGACAGCCAGGCAGGTGCGGACGCCAATGGAAGAGATCGTCTCAATATCGCGTGCAATTCCAGCCCCACCGCTGGAGTCAGATCCGCCGACCACGAGCACATGCGGTTCTCGCCTCAGCGCCATGGCTTTGTCTTTTCGATCCATTCTCGCGTGCGCGCTTCGGGATCGGCATTCAACGTGATGTCGGTGACCACCGCCGCAGTGTCCGCACCAGCCGCGAAAACACCGTCGAGCCGATCGGGGTTGAGGCCGCCAATGGCGACCAATGGGATCGGCGCCACCCGATGCTTCCACTCGCTGATCCGCTCGAGCCCTTGCGGCGCCCATTTCATCTGCTTCAGGACGGTGGGATAGATGGGGCCGAGCGCGACATAGTCGGGCTCGGCAGCGATGGCCATTTCCAGTTCTAGATGATCGTGCGTGGAAAGCCCGAGCTTCAATCCGGCGTACTTAATCGCCAGCAGGTCGGCCGCAGCCAAATCCTCTTGGCCGAGATGGACGAAGTCGCAGCCTTCCTCAATTGCCGTGCGCCAATAGTCGTTGACGATCAGTTGGCAACCATGGACCGCGCAGACGTCGTTCGCGCGGCGGATTTCCGACCGCAGCGTGGTCTCGTCCCTATCCTTGATGCGCAACTGAACCAGCTTGACGCCGAGCGGGACCAGCCGCTCGACCCAGTCAGCGCTGTCGACGATCAGGTAGAAGGGATCGAGCTTCATGAAAAAACGGCCCTGCCGATGGTCGGCGTCGACGGCACGGCGACGTCGCGCGGTTCAAGCATACCCGAGCCGAAAGCTTCACGACCGGCCTCGACCGCCTTGCCGAACGCACGCGCCATGCCGACCGGATCGGCCGCCTTGGCGACCGCGGTGTTCAGGAGTACGGCGTCAAAGCCGAGCTCCATAACGGTTGCCGCGTGCGACGGCCGTCCGAGCCCCGCATCCACGATCAGCGGAACATCTGGGAAATGTCCGCGCATCGAGCGCAGCGCCGTGATGTTGATCGGTCCGAGAGCGGAACCGATCGGCGCGCACCACGGCATCAAGACCTTGCAGCCCGCCGCAAGCAGCCGCTCGGCAACGATAAGGTCGTCGGTGGTATAGGGGAATACAGCAAAACCGTCCTCGCACAGGATGCGGGCGGCTTCGACCAGACCGAAAACATCCGGCTGCAGGGTGTCATGGTTGCCGATCACTTCGAGCTTGACCCAGTTCGTACCGAAGACTTCGCGCGCCATTTGTGCGGTCGTGACCGCTTCCTTGACGGAGTGGCAGCCAGCAGTGTTGGGCAGGATTCTGACACCAAGCGAGCGGATCAACGACCAGAATTCTTCGCCAGCCCTGCCGCCTGCCATTTCACGGCGCAACGAGACGGTCACCACCGCCGTGCCCGAAGCCCTGACTGCATAGGCAAGGATGGCCGGCGAAGGATATTGAGCCGTGCCAAGAAGCAGGCGCGACGGAAGCTCGGCTTCATAAAGCTCGATCATGGCCTAGCCGCCCTGCATGGGCGAGAGGATTTCAATCCGGTCGCCGTCGTTCAACTGGAATTCCGCCCGGTTGGCTTTGTGCACGAGGTCATTGTTGACGGCGGTCGCGAGCCAATCGCCCTCATAGTCGAGCGCGGCAAGCAGCTCGGCCAGCGTGGTGGCGGCAACCTCATGCGCTTCGCCGTTGACCATCAGTTTCATGAGCAAGCTCCTTGGTTCTGTCTTGACTGAAAACCAGGTCGGCAGCCTGGCGCGCCATGGCGGGAGCCAGGAGAAAACCGTGACGATAGAGCCCGTTGATCGCGATGATTTCACCCTTGGTTTCGACGCGCGGCAAGTTGTCGGCAAAGGCTGGGCGGACGCCGACACCGGTTTCAACGATCTCGGCCTCGCCAAAGGCCGGGTGGAGGGCATAGGCGGTACCCAGCAGCTCCATTATGGAACGCGCCGTCACCGGTCCGGCACTCTGGCTTTCAATCATCGTCGCTCCGATCATGAAACGGTGATCGGTGCGCGGCACGGCATAAAGCGGAAAGCGTGGATGAAGCAAACGGACCGGCCGCGACAGCGAGACATCAGGCGTGCGAAGAATCAGCATTTCGCCGCGAACACCGCGCAGCCTGTCATCGGCCGCTGCCATTCCCATACAGTCTATCTGACGGGCGAAACCCGAAACAGGCCGGGCGTCGCAGCCGAAGTGGAATTTGACACCCATGGTCGCAAGCTTGTCATGAAGTGCCGCCATCGCCGGGCGTGGGTCGAGGTGAGCCTCATCGGCGAACAGCAATCCGCGGCGGAAGCGGCCGGCTAAGTCGGGCTCCAGCAAGGCAATTTCATCTTCCTCGACGCGCCGATAGCCCGTCGTGCGGCTGGCGAACCGGTCGAGCTCGCCCGCATCGCGCGGCGCGGCCAAGACCAGCGTTCCCCGTCGTGCTACCAAGCCTGGCGTTGCGGCGTCCCACCAGTCGGCGGCGTCGCTTCCGAGATCCAGCACCGGCTGCTCGGCGCTTTCACGCTCGCACCACGGCGCCAACATGCCACCGGCGAACCACGACGCATTGCCCCCAAGGGCAGGCCTTGTCTCGGCAACGGTAACCGCCGCGCCGCGTGCGGCGAACTCGAAGGCGGCGGTGAGGCCAGCAACGCCCGCTCCTTTGACCAAGACCTTCATGATGGCTCACGTGGCTGAGGTATGAGCGGTGCCCCGGTCTCGTCCGCCGGCAGGTAGAGATCACCGCCCTCGCGGTATTTCGCCGCCATCGCCGCCATGCCCTCTTTCTGCGCCTCGGCACGGATGTCGTGAGAGATACGCATCGAGCAGAATTTCGGTCCGCACATCGAGCAGAAATGCGCCACCTTGTGCGCTTCCTTGGGCAAAGTCTGGTCGTGGAAGGACCGCGCCGTTTCCGGATCGAGCGACAGGTTGAACTGGTCCTCCCAGCGGAACTCGAAGCGCGCGCGGGAAAGCGCATCATCCCTGACTTTCGCTGCCGGATGGCCCTTCGCCAGGTCGGCGGCGTGGGCGGCGATCTTGTAGGTGATCACGCCGATCTTGACGTCGTTGCGATCGGGAAGGCCGAGATGCTCCTTGGGCGTGACGTAGCAGAGCATGGCGGTGCCGAACCAGCCGATCATCGCGGCGCCAATGCCTGAGGTGATGTGGTCATAGCCCGGCGCGATGTCGGTCGTCAGCGGTCCAAGCGTATAGAACGGCGCCTCGCCGCAGACGGCGAGTTGCTTGTCCATGTTCGCCTTGATTTTGTGCATCGGCACGTGGCCAGGCCCCTCGATCATCACCTGGCAATCCTTCGCCCAGGCGATCTGCGTCAGCTCGCCGAGCGTTTCCAACTCGGCGAACTGCGCCGCGTCGTTGGCATCGGCGATCGAGCCCGGACGAAGGCCGTCGCCGAGCGAGAAGGAGACGTCGTAGGCTCTGGCGATGTCGCAGATCTCGGCGAAGTGCTCGTAGAGGAAGCTCTCCCGGTGATGGTGCAGGCACCATTTGGCCATGATCGAGCCGCCGCGCGAGACGATACCCGTCACCCGGTCGACGGTCAGCGGGATGTAATGCAGCCGCACGCCGGCGTGGATGGTGAAATAGTCGACGCCTTGCTCGGCCTGTTCGATCAGCGTGTCGCGGTAGACCTCCCAGGTCAGATCCTCGGCAATGCCGCCGACCTTTTCGAGCGCCTGGTAGAGCGGCACCGTGCCGATCGGCACCGGCGCGTTGCGCACGATCCAGTCGCGGATGTTGTGGATGTTGCGGCCGGTCGACAGGTCCATCACCGTATCGGCGCCCCAGCGGATCGCCCACACCATCTTTTCGACCTCTTCCGCCATCGACGATGTGACGGCGGAGTTGCCGATATTGGCGTTGATCTTGACCAGGAAATTGCGGCCGATGATCATTGGCTCGCTCTCGGGATGGTTGATGTTGGCGGGGATGATCGCCCGTCCGCGCGCCACCTCGTCACGCACGAATTCGGGCGTGACGAAATCGGGCAGCGTCGCGCCGAAAGCCTCGCCGTCGCGCTCAAGCTTGCCGCGCAGGATCTCGCGACCAAGGTTCTCGCGGATGGCGACGAACTCCATTTCGGGTGTGATGATGCCGGCGCGCGCGTAGGCAAGCTGCGTCACCGCCTTGCCTGCTTTGGCCCTGAGCGGTCGGTGGCGGATGGGAAATTCTGGCGTCAGGCGTTCGCCCGTCGCGAATCCGTTGTCCTCCGGCCGGACATGGCGGCCGTCGCAGACCTCGACATCGCCGCGCGCCAAGATCCATTCGTGGCGAAGCCGGGCCAGGCCTTTTTCGATGCTGGTTTCGACAGCCGGATCGGTATAGGGGCCCGACGGATCGTAGACGGTGACGGGCGGTTCGCCGGCTGTCGGATGGACGGAGATTTCGCGCATCGGCACCCTGATCTGCGGGTGGATGGCACCGGGCTTGTGGATCTTACGCGAAGCAGGCAGCGGCCCCGTTGAGACGGCTGGGGTGAGGGCATTCATCTTGAGGCTCCTTTGCTCATGCATTGGAGACCCAGTTCTGTGCCGGAAGGATGAAAAGACGCTTCTGTCGACCTGCCGAAACAGGACCTCGGGCGTGAACTCCCGCAGAGCGCTTGCACCGTCCCTACGCCAGTATGAACTGGATCAGGTTCAACGGGTCACTGCGCCGCGAAAGCCAGCAGTATCTCAGCCCCTTGCCGGGACTCCCCTGGTGAATGCCTCAAGTTGAACGGGCCGGCGTTGTCTTGTCAAGCGCATGTTCGTCCTGCGGCGGCGGTGGGCGGCATTCAAATTGGGCCCAAATTGGGCCGACGGCCTCGCCATGGGTCGCGGAGAAGTTCCGCGGGAGACAAGGCAGGTGTGGCCAAAGCTGCATTTGCCTCGTCAAACTTGATGTGACATTGACGTAGACGGAACTGCTGCGTTTCAAGGATCTTAAGCCGTCAATGCCTGATCGGAACAGAACTGGTGGGCCGCCCGAACGCCCCACAAACATCGTGCTCTCGATCACCTCTTATTGTCGCCGGAAAAGGGGTGATCGACCATTCGATCAAGTCGACCGCTCGCTGAAGGGCGCCCTCGGTTTCAGCACGGCTGGGCGAAGTGGCAATGACATGTCCAATCCAGTCTCGGAAATCCCCCTTCCTGACGATCGGTGTCTTGGGTTCAACATTCAATTTGACCTCGGCCACACCTGATATAGCAGCTGCCTGAGTGTCGCCACCAATCCAGTCGAGGGTGCCATCTTGATCAGGAAGCAGGAATCGCGCGGCCGCAGTATGCGAATGCTTTTTGCGCAGATCCCATTCCTCGCCAATGACAAGCTTGATGTGCTCGGTGACGAGGTCGACACCGTAAGCTAACTGGACCAGTTGAGGGTCGGGCGCGCCACTAAGACGCGGATTGACTTCAATGACAACTGGACCGCGTTTCGTGCACCGGAGTTCAATGTTAGTTGGCCCCCAGCCAAGGCCGAGAGCCCGCAAACAGCTCAGCGAAACATCGGCGATGCGCTCACGCTCCTGATCGGTTAGCAGGGCCGGATACGTCACCTCACGTATGACGAAATGGGGGAGGGGACCAAAGTCATTGGCGCAAATCGCAACGACCTCATTCCCCATAACATTAATGCTATAGAACGGGCCCTGTGCGAATTCTTCGACGAGTATTTTCGGTGTAGACCGCCATATGTGCTTTCCGCCCAATAGATGGGTCGTATGTTCGGCTACGTCTTCGAGGCTGCGGCACAATCGGACACCCATGCTGCCGCTGCCTACTGCCGGCTTAAGAATCACGGGCAGGCCGATCTCTGCAGCCGAGCTTTCTACCTCCGCCGCATTCGCTGCCAACCGATAGGCCGGTATTGGAACGCCGGCCTGCGCGAGGAGTTGGCGTTGCTTGAATTTGTCGCAGCTTCGTTCAATCGATTCAGGGTTCGGTCCCGGTAGATCGAAATGCCGGCAAAGCTTGCCAACTGTCGCATAGATCGATTCATGGTCCCCGGCAAAGCCAGTAATGCCAGCAATGTCGTGGGTAGCACGCAGCCGCGAACTTTCGCGGACCAACGCTTCGAGATTGCCAGTGTCGACACGGATTGCCTCAACGTTTTCCGCCGAAAGATAGTCGTACCGAGGTGGATCAGCCGTCAGAGTAATTGGATGAAGACCAAGACACTGAGCCGCTTGGACGTATAGCTGACCAGTACCCCTATGGCCTTCGACCAATATGAGCGCTCTTCTTCTTACCATTGCTGTTAATCCCGATGTTGCGTGCTGGCGGCGGTCCGAGGGTACCGGTGTCACTTTTGTGGCCGTGCCGGACCTCAGACTCGGGGTGCCGTACCATTGTCAACGACTGACGGTTGTAAAAATCTTGTAAATTGATTTGAAGGATCTGTTGCAGCGGATTAGGGCGGCGTCGGAGGCTTGCTCCGTTCAAACCAGGTTAGCTGGGGTTGGTGTGTGATCCCGTGGGCCTGGGCGTGACCTACCCCTCGGGTAGGGCACGCCAAGCCACATCAAACTCGCAGCACAAGAACATGCGCTCTGGTCATACCGGCTCATGGTGAGCCCTGAATCTGGAACCGGCCCGATGTGTAAGCAGCGAGTCGTCAAACGGCCCCATTCAATCATGGAGTCACATCATTTAAGATCGCGAAAGCTGTCATTGCGGGTTACGGAACTGCTTTCCGATGACATTCGAAGATGCGATCGGGCGTCAGAACCGGATCGCTGACCGCCGCTTCCACCTCGGCGAGCCCGGCTGATATAATCAGGTCTGAGGCTGCGCGCCCTGTCGTTCCCAGCATTTACATTAGGCAGCCTTGCCAAGATTGTCCCGCAGCAGAACCTGCCTGAGCGCATCGACGAACGTCCGAATATCTGTCGTACTATGGGCAGGCGTAACCGTCACCCTGAACCGCTCGGTTCCCACCGGAACACTCGGCGCCAGAATTGGCTGAACGTATATTCCATGCTGATCCAGAAGCTGGCGGGACGCTTCCTTGCAACGGAATGGATCACCAATAGGCACAGGAATGATGTGGCTTCGGGTCGGCATGACGGGGATGCCCGCCTCTTTCAGCAATCCGATTAAAAGTTTCGTTTTCCGGTGCAGATCAATTCGTTCTGAATCTGAATCGCGAAGATGGCGCAGCGCTGCCAGCGCACCAGCCGCTAGCGCTGGCGCAAGCGCCGTGGTGAAAATGAAACCGATCGAGAAGCTTCGTATGCTGTCAACAATGGAGGCAGGTCCGGTCACATAACCCCCCATCGAGCCGAACGCCTTACCTAGCGTCCCTTCGATGATGGTTGGACGATCCATGATGCCAAGTTCCGCGGCAATGCCGGCGCCTTTCGGACCGTACATTCCCGATGCATGAACTTCATCCAGAAACGTCATTGCGCCAAATTCGTCCGCCATGTCACAGATATCTTTGATCGGTGAAATGTCACCGTCCATTGAATATACCGATTCAAAAACAATGATCTTGGGTCTTGCAGGATTTACGCTGCGCAGAAGCTCCCGCAAATGCGCAACGTCGTTATGCTGGAAGACGCGCTTTTCGGCCCGGCTGTTGCGGCATCCACTAATAATTGAAGCGTGGTTGTGCGCGTCAGAAAATATAATTGTGTCCGGCATCAAAGATGCCAATGTACTCAATGATGAATCGTTTGAGCTGAAGCCGGAAACAAAAATCAATCCTGCTTCCTTGTTGTGGAAAGCTGCAAGCTCCCGCTCGAGCAACACGTGATAATGGTTGGTGCCACCAATGTTGCGGGATCCTCCCGATCCTGCGCCGTTGGCATCGATGGCGCGCTTCATTGCCGATAGCACTTTGGGGTGCTGCCCCATACCGAGATAATCATTAGTGCACCAAATGGTTATCTCTTTTCGGCCGTCGGGCCTATTGAGCCAGGCCTTTGGGAAGTTGCCAGACTGACGCTCCAGATCGGCAAATTCACGATACCCGCCACGGCCTTTGAGTTGCTCGATTCTTCCGGCGAAATACTGCACATAATCCAAATCAATCTCCTGTTGGGAAGCCGTTTTTCGGCGCGCTCAGTGCTGCTTCACAGCGCACCTGCGCCGGCCCATCGCGTCGCATCCCTCGACAAGCACCAGCAAGATTGGATTTCGACTACGCGCTTGATCTTGCGGGGGTTTCGGCCGCTCCAGCTAATTCGGGTAACGCGCCCCAAAGTGCAAGTGAAGAGAATGTTAAATCTATTTGTTACTGAAATGTCTGAAATTGCATGAGTGTCGCAAGCGATTTCATAATTCTGGCCAGTCGTCGTTCGATTCCTGTCGCGGCCTTGTCAGAGCTGCGCTCGGCGGGCTTTCGGGCCCGAGAGCCGCAATGCGCGAGGGCCGCGTCTTGTCGCGCAACAGCCCTTGAAGCCCTTCGGCGGCGAAACGCTCTGCAAACGCCATACGCAGCTTTTGGACGTGCTGGCCTGCCGGATCATCTTGACGGTGCCGACGTCATCGTCGGTCCAGCCGGTTCGGAGTCGCCTCAGAATCGGAAATTTCTGCCCATCAGACTGGAAATTGACATGTAAGCTTCCCGGCTCCTTCAGATGTCATCATCTCTCGCACACCAACTCATGCCACGCAGATGAGATCGCGCCTTTTTCTGTCGTCACATTCCATTGTCAGAATCGGAAAAGAAGGGTCTCCTTGTTTTTATATGAAACAAAATTTCACAAATAATTATGAAAACGGACATGTTTGCTGCAGACAATTAACGTGCACGTACTTGTCTGCCGCTGCATAACGAAATATAGGCAGCGATTATAACTTATAAACGTAGTGAAACGCGTAAATCGACATTTCCATAGAGCTGCAGCAGAGGCGAGGGGAGTCCCATGGGCCCTATGAAGATGCAGCCCGAGGAGATGGGCAGCCTGTCCGCGCGGATTTACAGCAAGGTGCGGGATGGCTTGATCATCGGCAATTTCGCGCCGGGCGATCGTCTCCTTATGCAGGATCTTGCCGGGCAGCTCGGAACCAGCATTACGCCGGTGCGCGAAGCCTGTCTGCGGCTCGTCAGCGAGCAGGCGCTCGAGTTGCGCTCCGGCAGGTTCGCCGCGGTGCCAGACCTCAGCCGCGCCCGCTACATTCAGATCAAGCTGATCCGCGTGGCACTTGAAGGGCTTGCGGCAGAACACGCTGCCGACCATTTTGCCCCCGCCGATCTCGAACAGCTTGAGACCTTCCGCGCCTCATTTGTAGAGAGCCATAAGGCCGGTAATATCAAGGAAGCGCGATCCTCCAATCGCGCTTTCCACTTCGGCGTCTACCGCCTGTCGCGTATGCCGATGCTGATCGGACAGATCGAAAGCATGTGGGCCTCGATGGGTCCAATCCTTAACGTTTACGATCGGGAAATTCCGCGCGGGTACACCGGCGCGGAAGAACATGACCATCTCATCGAGGCCTTGAGGACTGGCGACAGGAAGAGGGCCCGCGAGGCGATCGAGAACGACATCCAGCGAGGCTCACATGGTTTTCTGCGCTATTTCGACGAGCGCGGCTCCGGCTGAGCTGAATTGCCCTAAGCACCATCGATCTGCGCGACGCGCGGTGTGCGCAGGCCGGCTGTTTCCCCGCCGTCTACAGTCACCACCGTGCCGTTGACATAGCTCGATTGATTCGAAAGTAACCAAGCGACCACATCAGCGATCTCTTCAGGGGCACCGAAGCGGTTGGCAGGGATCCGCAGTTCGAGCTGCTTCTTGCGCAGTGCATCGCTTATGATGTTGCCCATCATGCGTGTTTCGATCTGGCCGGGGCAGACAGCGTTGAAGCGGATCTCCTCGCCGAACTCCAGCGCGAGGGCCTGCGTCAGCCCGATGACCGCGGCCTTTGAGGCGCAGTAGGCAGCGAGCCCTTCTTCGCCCGTCTTTCCGGCGATGCTGGCCATGTTGACGACTGAACCCCTCCCGAGCCGCAAGCCGTCCAGCGCATGACGGATGAAGAAAAAGACGCTGCGTGCATTAACCGCAAGGACCTCATCCCAATCGTCCTGGGTGGCGGTGGCGAAGGCAATGCGCTTCGACATGCCGGCATTGTTCACGAGCCCCGCGAGCCGGCCGTTGCCAAGTTCAAGCGCACGGTCGACGACACGGCGGCAATCGTCTTCACGGATAATGTCACCGGCAACGAACGTGACACCGTGATTGGCGCGTTCGAGCGCCGCGCCCGCTTCTGCATCTCGGCCGGTCGCCACCACTCTGGAACCGGCAGACGCAAGTTTCTCCACGCAGGCCCGCCCAATCCCGTGCGTGGCGCCTGTTACGATGATCATTCCAATTCACTCCATTACGTATTTGGCAACCGCACAGTTTGGGGGGCTCGCTTTTGGGCCAATCCCCGCCCCATCAAATCATGACGAACAACGTTGTCGTCACCTAGGATCAGTGGATCAATTGTGACGCAGGTTAAAGCCGGTGGACTGGCCCAAGCGCCGGGCCGTCGGCCCAACGGCTGGATTGGCGATACTGCGCATGTGGCCATGTCTTTCCTCGCGTGATGGGGTGTTCCCTAGAAGCGGAGCGATATGCGGGTGTGACGACCGATAAGGCGGACCGGCTATTCCGATAGGGACATGCATACTGTCGCATGACCGACTCGTCATCCCCGCAAGGCCAGTAATGCCAGAAGTGCTGCACAATACGCCAAGAACGCACACCGACCAATCAGTGTTTCGACTGTTCGCCGCACACGGGATCGGCCTCTCAGCTGGCAAAACCATGTCGCAATGGCTGGACGTGCATCGCGATTTGCGAGCCTGGTGACGCGGGACTTGCGCCGGCACGCCATCAAGGGAACCGGCCGCGACGGCTTGCCGGCGGAGGCTGTGCTGCCCTGCCCCTGCTCAAGCAGCACCACCCACTAAGCATCGGGAACCCGCGTTCCATTTAGAAGCCTCCACGTTGCGGGCCTTTGCCCGGCTGCCGGGAGAATGAAGTCGCAAGACAACACCCGCAATCCGGGCGCCGACCTCTAGGAAGAACTCAGGCTGGCAAGCGCCAGACGAGAGAAGTTGGAAAGCGGCACGGTCGTGCGCGGGGAACCGTCATTTCAACAATCATCCGACCGCAGCGTGTTATGGCACGCTGCGGTGCGGTTCAGCGCGGCTGTTGCAGCACGCGAATGCACTGGGCACATCTCCTCCCTAAAGACACTATGACGATTTGGTCGATAGCGAAGTGCGGCTGCTGACCAATGGCTCTGTATTCGAAGGCCACGCTGATCGCTTTGACTTATTCGCCGGCGCTTGATGTCAGGCAACTCGATCGACAAGCCGCATACCGGTCGGTCGCGAGGAAGCCCACATCGCCGCGGCCAGTTGCATGGCTGCTGTCTCCGACCTCGTCTTTCGTCAAATGGATTGTGATCCCGGTCGAGGCAGCGAAACCGCGATTGAAGACACTTTCCCGGCTGAGCACCGGCTAATGAAAACCCTATTGACTTATAACTTATAAGTAGTACGGTAGCGCTGTGAAAATGAACAACGGCGCGGATGGCCCTGAAGGCGAACTCGCCTAGACGGTACTACGATCCGCCAGCAAGCCTCTGCTCCCAAGGCAGACCGCGGAGCCGGCGAAATCGCCGGCTCCGGACCCGGGAACACACGAAAATGGGGAATCACATGACCAAGAATCACGCTTTCCGATCCATCCTCGCGGCGGCTTTCGTCACCGGCGTGGCCGTCCTGCCCAACGCCGCCCAGGCCAAGGATTGGTGGCCCTTCAAGATCAACGCGGCCAAAGGCGGCGATCTGAAAAAAGTCGAGGCACTCGACTATGTGCCGCTGGAAAAGGCCGAGAAGCCTTGGAACCTGTGCGTCTTGTTTCCGCACCTCAAGGACAGCTACTGGGTCTCGGTCGACTATGGTATCGTTGAGGAAGCAAAGCGCCTGGGTGTCAAAGTGACGGTCCTGCAGGCTGGCGGCTATGACGCGCTGCCCAAGCAGCTGTCGCAATACGACGATTGCGTCGCATCCGGTGCCCAGAGTATCCTCGTCGCCGCCATCTCGGAAGCCGGTCTGGCGGCCAAGCTGAAGGAGGGCGACGCCAAGGGCCTTGTCCAGATCGCCGTCGCCAATCCCATTCTGGAAACTCCGATCACCGCGCGCATCACTCCCGATACCTACCAGAAGGGTTTTCAGGAGGGTGAGTACCTCAAGAAGTATCTCGGCGACAAAAAGACGACCGCGATCGGCCTGCCGGGTCCGCAGGGATCGGGTTGGGCGGAGAGCTATATGGCGGGCTTTCGCGACAGCATCAAAACCGGCAACATCAAGCTCGCGGCCGAGCTCTATGGTGAGCCCGGCGTTCCGCAAAGCCTGCGCCTCATCGAGGACGCCCTGCAGACCTATCCCGATCTCAATGTCATCTGGGGCGGGGCTGCTGCGGCGGAAGCGGCCGTCAGCGCCGTCGCCGACGCTGGCCGCGACGATGTCGTGATCATGTCGTCTTACGAGAACCAGACGATGCTGAAGCTGGTCAAGGAAGGCAAGGTGCTTGGCTTTGCCGCCGAGTATCCGGTGATGATGGGCCGCATCAGCGTCGACCTCGCGGTGCGCGCCTTGGAAAAGAAGGACTATGAGAAGGTTCTGCTGGTCGCGCCGGGTATCGTGACCAAGGACAACGTCGACAAAATCGACCCGACGCAGATTTTCGCGCCCGATGGGTGGAAGCCTGAATTTTCGGTACAATAGCCACATCTTCGATGGGCGGTAGACCTCGGCCTTGGCCTGCCGCCCGTTTTGCTTCGAGTTCGGTGGTGTCAGCGATGCTTGAACTTACGCGTATGACGAAGCGTTTCGGGGGTGTGGTGGCGCTTGACGGCGTCGACTTCTCGCTGTTGAGCGGTGAGGTCCATGCCCTTCTCGGTGAAAACGGCGCCGGCAAGTCGACGCTCATCAACCTGATAGCGGGAACGTATGGCTGGACCGAAGGCTCGTGCCGTATCGACGGCCAAACCGTTTCCGCGCTGACCCCACAGAAATCCCGCGATGCCGGCGTCGCGGCAGTGTTCCAGGAATTTAGTCTCGTCCCCGACCTCACGGTCGAGGAGAACCTGTTTCTTGGACGCGAGTTGAAAGGGCGGCTTTTCCTGAACCGGCGCGCGATGCGCGCCCGCGCCGAGGAACGCTTCCGCGAAATTGGCTTTCACGTCGAGCTGGACAGCAAGATCGAAACGCTGACCCGGGCGCAAAAGCAGATGGTCGAGATTGCCAAAGGCATGCTTTCGGATGCCAAGATACTCATCCTGGACGAACCGACCGCGTCGCTCACCGACGGTGAAGCGGAAAAACTTTTCGCCGCCATCGCGGGTCTCAAGGCCCGGGGCGTCGGCATTATCTATGTGTCGCACCGCATGGCCGAGATCCGTCGGCTCGCGGATCGTGTCACGGTGCTGCGAGGAGGGCGTAAGATCGATACCGTGGCCATCGCCGCGGCATCCGATGCTGCGCTCATTGAGATGATGGTCGGCCAGCCGGTCGAGCGAATCTACCCGTCAATCAGCCAGCGCCCCGCCGAGGTCGTGCTGGCGACCAGAGGGCTGCGTGTCTCCGGTAGCGTGTCAGATGCCTCCATCACGGTCAGGGCTGGAGAAATCGTCGGCCTGGCGGGCCTGGTTGGCTGCGGTCGTAGCGAACTTTGCCGGGCCGTGTTCGGCCTGGAGCGGGTGACGTCCGGTGAGATCGAACTCCATGGCGCGGTGGTAAGAGCGCCAGTCCCGCACGGCATGTTGCGTGCTGGACTTTGTTACTATCCAGCTGATCGCGGCGCCGAGGGACTGGCGCTTGGCCGTCCGGGCCGCGAGAACGTGACCATGGCCGCGCTTGACGACCCGAGACTGTCCCACGCCGGACTGCTCAAGTCATGGCGCGAGCGCCGGGCGATAGCCGGGCCGCTGAAGACACTGGGTTTGCGACCTATGGCGCCGGAACGCGCGGCGTCGTCGTTTTCGGGAGGAAACCAGCAGAAACTCGTGCTGGCGCGCGGTCTGATGCGCCCAGTCTCGGTCCATATTTTCGATGAACCGACGGTTGGCATCGACGTCGGCGCCAAAAGCGAGGTCTACCGGCTTATGAAAAGCCTGGTGGAGAATGGCGCGGCCATTCTGCTGTCATCGTCCGAACTGCCGGAGCTCGTTCACCTGGCCAACCGCGTCTACGTCATGCGTGAAGGGCGCATAGTCGCCGAACTCAAAGCCGACGGCATCACCGAAGCCTCCGTGCTGCGTCACTATTTCGACGCCCAAACCGGCGCCACGGAGGCAGCATGAGCCCTGACATGCTGCGGCGCCGTTTTCTGGAAACAGGCGGGATCGTCATCCTGCTTCTGGTCGCGGTCGCGGCGGCGGCCGCGATCATCGAACCGCGTTTTCTGAACCGCCTGAACATCCTCAACGTCCTGCGCAATTTCTCCTTCCTGGCGGTTCCGGCGATCGGCCAGATGATCGTCATGACCACCGGTGGTTTTGATCTGTCGGTCGGCGCCACGATGGCGTTGGCGTCCGTGGTCACGGCCGCGGCGATGGCCGCGATGCCCGACGCGGATGGGCTCCAGCTGCTGGTACCGGTGGCGCTGGCCTTGGCCAGCGGCGCCTGTGTTGGCCTGGTAAACGGAACGCTGGTGGCGCGGCTTTCCCTATCACCTTTCATGGTGACGTTGGCATCGTTGTCGATCGTCGCGGGAATTACGCTCTATTACACGCAGGGTATCCCGATCTATGGCGTTTCCGACGCCTTCGTCGATGCCATCGGGCGAGGGCAGGTGCTTGGCCTGCCGCCGGTCTTGCTGCTGGCGATCGTGGTGATCGCCATCGCCATCATTCTGCAGCGTCGGACCGCGCTCGGGCGCCACTTCTACGCCGTCGGCGGCAATGTCGGCGCCGCCCGGCTGTCGGGAGTGCGCACACACCGTGTGCTGATAACCGCCTATGTGCTCTCCGGTTTTCTGGCCGCGCTCACCGGTGTGCTGATCACCGCTCGCATCGGTTCTGGCCAGTCGACGATCGGCGGGACGCTGGGACTGGAGACGATCGCAGCGGCGGTGATCGGCGGCGTTTCATTGCGCGGTGGCTCAGGCCGCGCCGAGAACGTCGCCATGGCGGCGCTGTGCCTCTCAATCATCGCCAATGCGATGAACCTCACGCAGATCGACAGCAAATTCCAGACGCTGGTTCTCGGTTCCGTGCTCATCGGCGCACTGGCTTTCGACCGAATTGTTCAGGGGAGGCGGGCCAATGTCTGATCGTCCAGACATGGCGGCTCCGGTTGTTCTTGACCGCGCTCGCCCGGACATCCGCCAGTTCGCGGCGCAGGCCAAGCTGCCGGGGCTCGTATTCCTGGCCCTGCTAGTTCTCGGTCTGCTCGACCCGCGCATCGTTTCAAGCGGCAATCTCTGGAACATCGCGATCCAGACCAGCTATCTCGCACTCTTCGCCATGGCGCAGACCATGGTGCTGCTGACGCGCGGCTTCGACCTGTCGCTTGGTTTTACTGTCTCGCTCGTCAGCGTCATATCGGCGATGGTGATGACCGGAACCGGCGATATGCCCATCCTGTGGGGAATCGCCGCCGGCCTCGGCGTCGGGCTGCTGATCGGCGGGCTGAACGGCTTCCTCATCGCCGGTATCGGCATCAATCCACTCGTGACGACGCTCGGCATGGCCAACATTGTCATGGCGCTGGCGGCAACCGTCAGCGGCGGCTTTCCCGTGCCGGGCATTCCCGAAGCCTTCACGGAGGCCTTGGCGGAGGGACGGGTGATCGGCATTCCGGTGCCCATCGTGTTCGCCGCGCTGTGTTTCGCACTGCTGTTCCTGGTCCTGCGCTTCACCGTGTTCGGCCGCGGCCTGTATCTCATCGGTGCCAACCCGCGCGCGGCGAAGGCGGCGGGCGTTCGCACCGGACGTGTCGTTGCGATCGACTACGTGGTCTGCTCGCTGCTGGCCGCGATTGGCGCCATGCTGCTCACCGCGCGCACCGGGTCGGGCGAGCCCAACCTTGGCGGCAACCTGACCCTGGAATCGATAGCGGCGGCGGTGGTCGGTGGCGTGCGGCTGACCGGCGGCGAGGGAGGCGTCACGGCGGCTCTGCTCGGTGCCCTGTTCATCACGGTCATTTCCAACGCCATGAATCTCATGCAGGTCGACGGCTATCTGCAGCAGGTTCTTTTGGGCCTCATCATTCTGGCCAGCCTGATACTGGGCCGCGATCACAAGAAACGCTAACAGCTTCGGACCTTAAATGGCTTATCAAGTCTGCATCGATATCGGCGGAACCTTCACCGATTGCCTGGTTTCCGAGCCCGGTGGGAAAATCTCGATCTTCAAATCGCCCACCACGCCCGGCGAATTCGAGAAGGGATTCATCAACGTGCTGCACGTGGCGGCGGCCGGATACGGGCTCGATCCCGCGACGTTCATGACCAAGATCGACTTGATCGTACACGGCTCGACCGTCTCGACCAACGCGCTGGTCGAGCGCAAGACCGTCAAGGTCGGATTGATCCTCAACGAAGGACATCAGGACATCCTCGTCCTGCGCGAGGGGCCGCGCAAGGGCGCCTTCCAGTGGCGGCTCGACTATCCCGAGCCCTATGTCCCGCGCCACCTGACGAAGACGGCGCGGGGCCGCGTCGATGCGCGCGGGCGGGAGCTCACGCCTCTGTCGAGATCCGATGTCGAGGCGGCGATAGCCGACTTCCGGCGCTATGGGGTCGAAGCGATAGCGGTCGGTCTGCTTTGGTCGGTCGTCAATCCCATCCATGAAACAACGGTGCGCGATATCATCGCGCAGGCATGGCCGGAGATCCCGGTCACGCTTAGCCATGAAGTCAATCCGATGTCGCGCGAGTACAAGCGCATCATCGCGGCCGCTATCGACGCGTCGATCAATCCGATCGTGCGCACCTACATCGAGGACTTGCGGCAAGCACTTTCGCAGGCGGGTTTCCAGGGCGAGCTGCTGCTCGCCAACTGCGTCGGTGGAATGATGCCTCCCGCCGAGATGCTGCGGCGGCCAATCTACAGCGTCATGTCGGGGCCGACGCTGGCGCCGATGGCCGCGCTGGCGCTGAGCGACGAAGCCAACGTCATCGTCGGTGACATGGGCGGCACCACCTTCGACGTCTCGGCTTTGCGTGACCACCAGATCATCGTCACCCCGGACAGCATGATCCACGACGACTCGCTGGGGATCGCGAAAGTCGATGTGAGATCGGTTGGCGCCGGCGGCGGGTCGATTGCCTGGGTCGACGATGGCGGCCTGCTTCGTGTCGGGCCGCAAAGCGCTGGCGCGCGGCCGGGGCCGGCATGCTACGGAGCGGGCGGCACCGCGCCGACGGTCACCGACGCCAATGTCGTGCTCGGCATCATTGACCCGGATTATTTTCTCGGCGGCCGGATCAAGATCAGCCGCGATCTGGCCGAGAAAGCGGTCGCGAGCATCGCGACGCGGCTCGGCATCCCGCTGCTCGACGCGGCTTACGCCATCCAGACCACCAGCAACCACAACATGGTCGGGGCCATCGAGGAAATCACCATTCGCGAGGGCATAAACCCACGCGACAGTTTCTTTGTCTGCGGCGGCGGCGCGACCGCCATCCACATCGCCGAGATGGCCGACATATTGGGCTTGAAACGCTACATGATCCCGCGCTTCATGGCCGGGCTGAGCGCGTTCGGCGGGTTGATCTCTGATATCACGCGCGAGGAAAGCGCGGTTTTCCTGACCTCGACCCGGCGCTTCGACGCCGCCGGCGTCTCCGACATCCTGGCGCGGTTGAAGGTGTCGGGCGAAGCATTCCTCGAACAGGCCGGCGTTGAGCCCGAGCTGCGGCGTTTCGAGTTCTCCTTTCTTGGTCGCTACGAGTACCAGTCCTGGGAGATCGAGGTCCATTTCGAGGCCAATGAGGCGCGCCTCGAAGCGGAAAAACTCCCAAGTCTCGTCGAAGCGTTTCATCAGATGCACGAACGCATCTATTCGATCAGATCCGACCGCGACATTGTCGAATTCACCAACTGGAAGCTGCGCGCGGTGGGCAAGCGGGCCAATCAGGATGCTTGGAAGGATTTCAGGCTGGCCGACCAGGCGACGGCGCCGGTCGCCAAGACCCATCGGTCAGCTTATTTGCACGAAACCCGGGGGACGAGCTCTCTGCCTGTTTACGACATGGACCAGCTGGGCGCGGGGGCGGCGCTTGATGGGCCATGCCTGGTTGAGGCGACGACGTTCACCGCCTTCCTGAAGGACGGACATCGCGGGCGCGTGGACCCGCAAGGCAACATTGTCGTGACAGTCGATTGAGACTCAAACCTTCCCGAACAAGGCATCGTAAAATGAATTCACCTGTCATTCGCCTGGAGACGCCAACGCGCCGCGTCGATCCGTTCCTGATGTCGGTTCTCAAAAGCCGGTTCGAGGCGGTGGTGCGGGAAATGACGCTGGTCGTGATGCGGGCCAGCCGCTCAGCGGTGATCAAGAACGCCCGCGACCTGAGCTGTGCGATCCTGACCTATGATCACCGCCTCGTTTCCACCGAGGACGCGCTGCCGATCCACGTCATGTCGATGGATCTGGCGACCCGTCCGATAACGGAGTTGTTCGACGATATCGCCGACGGCGACATCTTCCTCAACAACTGCCCATACACTGGCGGCACCCATCATGCCGACCTGATCATGGCGATGCCGATCTTTTTCGACGGCAAGCCGCTGTTCTGGGCCGTGGCGCTTTCCCATCACGCCGATACTGGCGCGCCGACACCTTCGACCTATCTGCCATTTGCCAAGAACGTTTATGAGGAAGGGATCCACTTTCCCTGCGTGCGTGTGGTCGAACAGCACCGGGAGAAGCAGGACATCCTGCGCATCGGCATGATGCGCAACCGTGTTCCAGACATCTGGCTGGGCGACGTGCGAGCCCAGATCGGCGCCTGCAGGACCGGTCGACGCCGTCTCTTGGAACTGCTTGAAAAATACGGCCGCGACACGCTGCTGGATTTCGTCGAGGACTGGTTCGACTACGGTGCGCGTCGCGCCATGGCCGAGATCGCCAAATTGCCGAAGGGCAAGTTCTCCTACGAGGTCCGCCATGACCCGGTCCCCGGCGTGGCGGAGGAGGGCATCCCGGTCCGGATCACCATCGATGTCGACCCTGAAGCCGGCGAGATCACGGTCGACGTGCGTGACAACATGGATAACGTCCCTGGCGGTCTCAACCTGTCGGAAAACACCTGCACGGGCTCGTGCCGCATTGGCGTCTTCAACAATCTCGACGACGGCATCCCGCACAACGAGGGCGCCAAGAGCCGGATCAAGGTGTTGATGCGGGAGGGAAGCGTGGTTGGCAAGCCCCGCTACCCAGTAGGCACCTCGGTGGCGACCACCAATGTCAACGACCGGTTGATCATCGCCGGCAATTGCGTGTTCTCGACGATGGGAGAACCCTATGGCCAGGCCGAGAGCGGCTCGCACCTGCCGGCGGGGATCGGGGTGATTTCGGGCAAGGATCCGTTCAAGGACGGGCAGCCCTACGTCAACCAGGTCTTCATTGGCTACGCCGGCGGCGGCGCGCGTCACGGCTATGACGGCTGGTTGACATATTGCGGGCCGGCGAATGGCGGCCTGATCGCGCTGGATTCCGTGGAAGTGGACGAATCCATGTATCCCATCATCATTGAATCGCGCGGCGTGGTGGCGGATACCCAAGGCATTGGCGAGTTCGAGGGCGCTCCCGCGGTGGGCGGTGTCTTCTATCCCGTCGACCACGAGATGACACTGGTCTACTCGGCCGATGGCACAACCTTTCCGCCGCGTGGCGTGCTGGGCGGCGGTGACGCCAAAGCAAGTCGCAGTGCCAAGCGCGGCACGGATGGCAAGCTGGTGGAATTGCCGGCCTTCCATGAGGAGGCGTGCCGCGCCGGCGAGCGCATCGAGTTCGTTGCCTGTGGCGGCGGCGGCTACGGCGACCCGACCAAGCGCGATGTCCGCCGTGTCGCGGCCAGCGTTGGCCGCGGCTGGCTAACAAGCGAAGCGGCTCGCAAGTCCTACAAGGTTGCCCTGGTGCTGGACGCCGAGCAGGGCGTCTGGGCCGTCGACCAGGATGCCACCGCGCGCCTTCGGGCGGCCTGAGCCAGCGCGAAGAGAGGTCGCCAGCAAATGACCGGCGGCTTCGATCACGCCCGCTTGGCGGCCGCGTCCTGCTCGTCGAAATACCGCAACAGGTTCATGCCACCGCGCACGATGTCGCGTTCGATCGCCTTACGCGCCACCTTCTTGTTGCGGGTCCGGAACGCTTCGATCAGCGTCTCGTGCTCCTCCGCGCCGATGTAATCGTTCTCGGCCTGCAGATAATACACGTTAAGGATAGGGCCCATCGAGACCCACAGGCTTTCGATCTGCGCGATCAGCATATCCATCTTGGACAGGCGGTAGACGCCGAAGTGGAATTCACGATTGGCGCGACGGGCGCGGTCAGCATCGCCGGACGTTTCGCCGGCCACGAAATCGCGATGGATCTCGACCAGTTTTGCAATGTCCTTCTCCGAAACATGCTCAACGGCGAGTTCGGCCGCTAGTCCCTCGAGCGCGATGCGAATGAGCCGGACCTGCCAGTAACGCGACCGGGTCAGCTCTGGAACGGTGATGAACCGCCCTGACCGCAGTTCCAGCGCCTGCTCGCTGACGAGCCTGAAACAGGCCTCGCGCACAGGCGTGACGCTGGTGCCCAGCCGTTGCGCCAGATCCTGCATCAACAGTCTTTCGCCGGGCCGGAAATTGCCGGCGATCAGGGCTTCGCGCAGCGAGATATAAGTTCTCGCCGACAGACTGCCTTGCTCGATTGGCTGCATCGTGCTCATGGTCCACCGCTGCAATCTTGGCCGCACCGAATCGACAACGGATAGTGCGAGACGCTCTTATATCCTATAAGTCCGTTGCGAAACATGGCTAGGAGCTGGCGGGTTTCCCAGCGGAGAGCTTGCGCAGGATTGTCTCGATGATATCCAGCGATTTCTCGACTGTCGCCCGGTCATGGCTCCCTGACAGGTAGAGACGCTTGAGCGGAAGCGGCTGGCCGATCAGCCGGTTCGCCACCATCTCTCTGCGGAATGCAAGATCGAAAACATCGTCGTTGCCCAGCAAGTCCTGGTAGTCGCGGTAAGGACCGCTGAGGAAATAGATCAGCCAGACCGAGCCAAACCCGGCGCTCTGCGCGGGCAGGCCGAGGCGATCGATAATGCCATCCAGCTGCGTGCGCATGAAAGCGCCGAGGGCAAACAGGCGGTCGTAGAAGCCTGGTTTCGACAGCTCCTCAATCGTCGCCTGCATGGCGGCGAGCGTCGACGGCGTGCCGTTGAAAGTACCGCCCATGAACACGGATCCTTCCCCGGTCCGGCCGACGAGCGCCATGAGATCGCGACGACCGGCCACCACGCCAACGGGATAGCCTGACGAGGCCGCCTTGCCGAAGGTCGCGAGATCAGGCGTGACGTCGGCGATCGACTGATAGCCGCCGAGCGCGTGGCGAAAGCCGGTGATGACCTCGTCGAAGATCAGCACGACACCATGATCGCTGGTCAGGCGACGCAGCTCGCGCAGGAAAACATCCGTCGCGATCACCGACCCCATATTGTGAGCGATTGGCTCGATGATGATCGCCGCGACATCGCCTGGATTGGCCTTGAGATAATCCTCGACGGCGCCGGCATCGTTGTAAGGCAGCACGATGGTGTGACGGGCGGCATCCTCGAGGATGCCAGCACTGATGGGATCGTACTTGCCGATCGCCTGCGCGTGCGACTGTACGTTCATGGCGACATAGTCGTGCCAGCCATGATAGCCGCCTTGGAACTTGATGATGCGCTTGCGACCGGTGGCGGCGCGGGCAAGGCGCAGGGCGTGATAGGTCGCCTCCGATCCGGAATTGCAGAAGGCGACGAGATCCGCGCAAGGGATGCAGTCGACCAGCGCCTCCGCCACCTCGATCTCCAGCCGCATCGTTCCCGCACCGACAAGATCGATATCCTGCGTGACCGCAGCGATGCGTTCGCGCACCGCCGGATGACAGTGGCCAAGCACGTTGGCGCCGAAGCCGCAATGGAAGTCGGTGTACTGGTGTCCGTCGACGTCGTAGAGAAACGCACCCTGCGCCCGGGCAAATACATGCGGCGCGCCGAGCCTGCGGCTCGGGCTGAGCAATCCGCCCGGCATCACCGCACCGGCGCGCTCAATGAGTCGGGCGGTGTTATTCTGATCGGTCATCGGAATGTCCGTGCATGGCTATGGTCCGCCGGCTCAGCCGAGGGCTTCAAGAACGGTGGCCTCGATTCCCGCCGCGTCCAGCCGGTAGTGCTTGTAGAGATGCGTTGGCGGCGCAATCAGGCTGTATTCGTCGCGGATGCCATGGCGTATCAACCGTGCCGGGCTGCCCGCCTCCGCCAGGATTTCCGCCACGGCGCCGCCCAGACCGCCCAGGATATTGTGTTCCTCGATGGTTAGAATGAAGCGGGAGTGAGCCGCGGCCGAGAGCACTGCCTTCGTATCCATTGGCTTCACCGTATGCATGTCGATCAGTCCGACGGATTTGCCCGCCGCGCGCAGCGCGCGGTAAGCCTCCCTTGAGGGATGGACCATCGAGCCACAGGCGATGATGGTCAGGTCCGATCCTTCGCCGTGAACGATCGCCTTGCCGAACTGGAAGTCGACGCCGTCGTCTTCATAGACCAGCGGTTCCTGGCCGCGGCCAATGCGGAAGTAGATTGGCTGGGCATGATTGACAGACGCCTTGACGGCGGCCGCCAGTTGCGGGCCGTCAGCCGGCGCGACGACCGTGAGGTCGGCGATGCTTCGCATGATGGCAAGATCTTCCGTCGCATGGTGGGAGGTGCCGTAGAAGCCGAGTGAAATACCGGCATGATGACCGATCAGCCGCACCGGCAGAGCCGAATAGGCGACGTCGGTTCTGATCTGTTCGCAGCACAGCAGCGCCAGGAAAGAAGCGAATGTAGCGACGAACGGCATGGCGCCTGTGCTGGCCATGCCGGCAGCAGCCGAAACCATGTTCTGCTCGGAAATGCCAAATTGCGTGAAGCGTTCGGGAAAGCGTTGCGCGAACCGCACCAGCCCGTTGGAATATTGAAGGTCGGCCGTACCGGCCACGACCGGATAACCGTCTTCGACCAGATCAATGAGCGCGTTGGCCAGATAACTCAGGCCAGGCGCACGCGCGTTGATCTGGCGGTACTGCCAGGAGTTGGTATCGATCGGGCCGTTCATTGTGTTTTGCCTCCACGCTTGATCTCTTCGGCGGCCAAGGCCTCGTCCGATGGCGCGAGATAGCCCAGATGCCAGCCGGGTTCGGTTTCCATGTAACCAACGCCCTTGCCTTTGGAGGTCTTGGCAATGATGCAGACGGGCCGGGTGCGGTCTGCCTCGGCCTTCAACTGTCGCAGCAGCGTCGCGAGAGCGACGACGTCGTGCCCATCGACCTCGTGCACCTGCCAGCCGAACGCCGCCCATTTGTCGGCCAACGGTTCGATGCCGATGATGTCGTCGACCTGCCCGTCGAGCTGGTATCCGTTGCGGTCGACGATGGCGATCAGATTGCCGGCCTTATGGTGGGCGGCGGAGAGCGCCGCTTCCCAGACCTGGCCCTCCTGCATCTCGCCGTCACCGAGCAGGACATAGACATCGAAGCGCCGGTTGGCCGCACGGCCGCCAAGCACCATGCCGAGGCCGCCGGACAGGGCATGGCCGATCGAGCCGGAGCTGAAATCGACGCCGGGCACCTTGCGCATGTCGGGATGATCGCCAAGCGGATTGCCGAGCCGGGTGTAGCCATCGAGGACGTCCTTGGAGAAGAAGCCCCAGTCGACCAGCAGCGGGTAAAGGCCGACCGCGGCATGTCCCTTGCCCATCAGGAAGCGGTCGCGATCCGGCCATTGCGGCTCGCCGCGCCTCAGCCGCATCGCATCGTAGTAGAGCGTGGCGAATATTTCCGCGCAGGAGAACACCGACGAATAGTGGCCCACCTTGGCGATCTGGATGAGGCGCAGCGTCTCGAGCCGGACGAACTCTGCCCTGTCGCGCAACAGGGCGATCCGCTCCGCGTCGGGTGGCAGGGTGTTGTTTGAAGGAGTGGGTGCGTTGGCCATTGGACGTCACTCTCAGGATCATTTTTTCTCGACAACTTATAAGTTATAAGATATTCCTCGCCGAAGCAACCGCCTATCTGGTCGCAAGGAGAATTTTGATGAACAACGAATCGCGCGTGCTGGACATGGCCAGGCACTTTCATTCCCAAACGGATCCACGCCTGCATGAGGATCATGGTCCGTTGACGATCGTGGCCGGCGAAGGCGCGACCGTCACGGATGACGCGGGCAACCGCTATATCGAGGGCATGGGCGGACTCTGGTGTGCCTCGCTCGGCTTCAGCGACAGCCGGCTGGCCGCCGCTGCTGACCGCCAGATGCGCAAGCTCGCCGTCTATCACACCTTCAATCACCGCTCGAATGAGCCCACCGTCGAACTCGTTGAACAGCTTACCGCGTTGGCGCCGTTCGACCACGCGCGCGTCTTTCTGGTCGGCTCCGGTTCGGAAGCCAATGACACGATGGTCAAGCTCGCCTGGTATTACCAGGCCGCGCGGGGACGTCCGGAGAAACGCAAGATCATCAGCAGGTTTGGCGCCTTCCACGGCAGTACGATCATGGGCGCGGCGCTGAGTGGGCTGCCGCACATGCACAAGTCCTTCAACCTGCCGCCGCTTCCCGTCATATTCGCCGCGCGGCCGTTCCACTATCTCGACGGTCTGCCGGGCGAGGCGGAGCATGACTACGCCACGCGCCTGGCCCAGGAACTCGAGGCCCTGATCCTGGCGGAGGGGCCAGAGACGATTGCCGCGATGATCGCAGAGCCAGTCATGGGCGCCGGCGGCGTGCTGGTACCGCCGGAGAATTATTTTCCAAAGGTTCAGGCGGTGCTGCGCAAATACGACATTCTGATGCTGGCCGACGAGGTGGTCTGCGGTTTCGGACGCACCGGAAATTGGTTCGGCAGCCAGACTTTTGGCATGGAACCGGACATGCTGTCGGTCGCCAAGGGGCTTTCATCCGGTCATCTGCCCATTGGCGGCGTCATTATCTCCGACAAGGTCTACCAGTGCGTCGCCGACGAGGCCCACAAGGTCGGCGTGTTCGGCCACGGTTTCACCTATTCCGGCCATCCGGTGACAGCCGCCGTCGCCGCCGAGGCGATCAGGATCTACCGCGAGATCGATCTCGTGAGCCAGGCGCGCCGTCTCGGCGATTATCTGCATGCAGCGCTCGCGGACGCGCTCAACGACCATACACTGGTCGGCGAGGTCCGCGGCCGCGGTTTTATAGCGGGGATCCAGATCGTCGAGGATCGCGCCACCCGTCGCGCCTTTGCGCCGGAGCTGCGAATTGGCACCGATGTCGAGCGGCGGTGCCGCGAGCACGGAGTCATGATCCGCAACATGGGCGACGTGCTGGCAATCTGCCCGCCCTACGTCATCGCCCCTAAAGAGATCGATTACATGGTTGATGGCATTCGCGCGGCTCTTGATGAGACCGCGGCGGCCCATGCGCGGACTGACCAGTCGGCATGAACCCGCCCGGCGTGCGGCGAGACGTCGCTGGAGGGGCCGGCCGCGCGAAAGGCGCTTGGGCAAGCGCGAGCCGCAGCCAGCATACAGGATCCTGATTGTCTTATCCGAACGGAGGCCAGACCATGCTTCAGAAAACCAGCCATTTCATGCGCCAGGCCAATCTCATCAACGGCGAATGGGTGCAGGCCGACAGCGGCCAGACGGTCGACGTCAACAACCCGGCCACCGGTCTCAAGATCGGCACCGTGCCGAAGTCGGGCAAAGCCGAGACCCGCCGCGCCATCGAAGCCGCCGCGGAAGCTTTCAAGACCTGGCGCAAGACGACCGCGCTCGAGCGCTCGAAGCTGCTGCGCAAGCTGCACGACGCGATGATGGACAATCAGGACGTGCTGGCCGAACTGCTGACCATCGAGCAGGGCAAGTCGCTGTTCGAATCGAAGGGCGAGATTGGCTCTGCCGCGGCCTACATATTGTGGTTCGCCGAGGAAGGCCGCCGCACCTATGGCGACGTGGTGCCGTCGCCGTGGGCGGATCGCCGTATCCTGGTGACCAAGGAACCGGTCGGCGTCATCGCCGCCATCACGCCGTGGAATTTCCCGTCCTCGATGCTGGCCCGCAAGCTCGGCCCGGCGCTCGCCGCCGGCTGCACCGCAGTGGTCAAGCCGGCCTCGCAGACGCCATATTCGGGCCTCGCCTGGGGTGCGCTCGCAGAGGAGGTCGGCTTCCCCAAGGGCGTCGTCAACATCCTGACCGGTTCGGCAAGCGAGATCGGCGACGAGATCTGCGCCAATCCGCTGGTGTCGAAGATCACCTTCACCGGATCGACGGAAGTCGGCAAGCTTCTCATCCAGAAGTCGTCGGTCACCGTCAAGAAAGTGTCGATGGAACTCGGTGGCAACGCGCCGTTCATTGTCTTCGATGACACCGACCTCGAGCGTGCGGTCGCCGGTGCGATCACCGCCAAGTATCGCAATTCCGGCCAGACCTGCGTCTGCACCAACCGCTTCCTTGTCCAGGCTGGTGTCTATGACAAGTTCGTCGAGAAGCTCGCTGCCGCCAGCAATGGGCTGAAGGTCGGCTCCGGCCTCGAGGACGGCGTGCAGCAGGGGCCGCTGATCGACGAGAAGGCGGTCGAGAAGGTCGAAGAACTGATCGCCGACGCCACATCCAAGGGCGGCAAGATCGTTGCCGGCGGCAAGCGCCATGCGCTCGGCGGCTCGTTCTTCCAGCCGACCGTCATCGCCAACGCGACACCCAATATGCGCTTCATGAAGGAAGAGATCTTTGGGCCGGTCGCCCCGGTGTTCAAGTTCGAGACCGAAGAGGAAGCGATAGCGCTCGCCAACGACACCGAATTCGGCCTCGCCTGCTATTTCTACACCGGCGATCTCGGCCGCGCCTTCCGCGTCATGGAAGGGCTGAAATACGGCATGGTCGGCGTCAATGAAGGCCTCATCACCACGCCGGAGGCACCCTTCGGCGGCGTCAAGGAATCCGGCCTCGGCAAGGAAGGCGGACATCAGGGCATCGAGGATTACCTCGACACCAAATATGTCTGCATCGGCGGCCTCGGCTCTAGTGCGCCGGCTTTTCCCGCGTCTCAGAACGCGGAATGACGAACCCGCGGGTGATCCGGTGAAAATCTTTCCGGTTCCGAGGAGAAGTGACCTAAGATCGTGAGCGCCCTATGCTCTTACGTTTCCGGAAAAAGCTTCGGAAACAGCGCGTCCAGAGCGTCCGCCGGAAAGCGTAGGGACACTGGGCCCTTTGGCGTTTCCGACGCCAATAGTCCGAGCGCGATTACGTCATTGAACACTCGACGCGCCGTACGTTCGGGTAGTCCGCTAATACGGGATGCCTCGCCGCGGTCAAACTCACCGCGCGTGAGCGCTTCCTCCACGAGGCGGCCGGCTTCGGGCTTCAGACCACTGCGCTCCACATGCCGATACAGCCGCTTGGCCAACGTGTCGAGATCGAACAGTCCGGTCATGAAGCTCACCTGATCGATACACGCCTGCAGGAACCATAAGGTAAAATCGCCGAGTGCGCGTTCGGAGAGGTTGCCACGTCCGTCGAGATCACCCTGGCGGGGCATATCGGCATGATCCATCATGCTCTTGTAATCCGTTCGGCTTTTCACGCCACGTGCCAAGCCTCGTGAGATCGACCACAGCCCGTGCGCGGCGACCCCGGCCTGAGGGCCATGGCGTGGCTCATCAATCGGCTGACGCGTCCGTTGCCGTCCGGAAACGGGTGAATGTAGTTGAAGCGGTGATGCGCGGCAGGAATGGTCAGGATGCGTCCGGCCTTGCCCAGCTTATCGAAGCGATAACGCATGGCAAAGTATTGCATGAAATCGTTGACGCGATCGCTCGAAGGCGGTTCATGCCGGCCGATGGCGACGTCATGCTCTGGCTTCGATCGCCACTCACCTGGCGCCATGACGAACTCACGGCCGGAACCCTTGATGGTCAGCATGGGCGATTCCGCATCGCGGTAGAATTCCGCATGCAGCCATCGAAGAAAACCTACCGATGCCGGTTCCGGCAACTGCCCATCGGCAGCCAGGCGGTCGATCTCGGCTTGCACGCGAACGTGCGCGGCCGCCTCGAGCTGCAGATTGCGGCGGTTCTCGTCTCGATCGAAATTCCGACCAGCGCCCGTTCGATGTCGCGCGGGCGCGTATCGTGGCCTTCGATCAGGTTGCTGTAGTAGGTGTTCATGATGCGCACGAGATGGGGCGAGGTTGGCTGCGGTACGCGAGTGCAGGCTTTTGCCCAAAACAGCCGACGTCGCCAGGCTTGGACACAAATCGATGCTGCCGATGATGATCATGGCCGATGTTCGGCAGGCCTATCGTACTGACAACTACGCACAAACCGTAATTGGGGGAGCCATCTGGCCGATGCTTTGGCCGATCTATGACGATCGGCCGGACTCAGACAGGTTCGAGGTGGAAAACAGGCAGCTTTAAACATGGTTCTGCCTCGGCCAGCGCAAGATTCGCCTGGAGCTTCGCTTATGCTGTGTGAGCTTGTTCTCTCGCGCCCGAATTCCCCATGGATGGCCCAAAAGCAGGCGATCCATTTGTCATTTTTAAGTGCGTCGGACTGCCAGTTGATCGCGTTCTGACCCGACTGGGAGTTCAAGTTTGACCTGAAACTGACCGGGTGCTGGATGGCAGGCTTCATCCCCACCGGTCTGATATGAAACAACGTCCGGCCCCGAGGCTAGGCTGCAATCTCGGATGGCTTGTATGCGCCGTTTTTTTAGAGCGTGTTGCGGGCTTGGTCTGCTCAACCTCGGAGCTCTACGCTTCACGGCGTTAGGATGAGCGTTCGAGGCGCAGGATTACTGCCGACACTGCTCTTCTTGTTCGCATTGGGCAGTTCCCGTTGGAAGCTTCCATCTTGCCGACTGCTGAGTTTGGAGTCGCCGTAGCTGTGAAATCGAAAAGAAGCCCATAGGCAACGTTTGCCGCGACGCTACTGAGAGCTGGTCACCGGGAGAGCCGAAGGTAGAACGAAGTTGTCTCGTTGAGCTTGTATGTGGCGCCAGCATAGAAGGCCCAGTTCCCACCCCAAGGCTTATACAAACCGCCACCGTTAGCGCCGATCGCGTTCATGGCCTCGTCCTTTTGGCAGAGATCACCACGGTCGCTAGCTGGCGAGCAAAGTCCGTCCCAGCGCTGCATTATCTCGTCGGATCCGGCAAGCTGGCAGAATTTCCCAGGCGGAGCTGACGGGGAGGGATGGTGGGAATAAAACGGTGCGCGTGAGGTCTCGGCGGGAACAGCCAAGACATCTAAGCGGAACGGACTGGCATAACGCAAAGACACAGGCGAGCTCAGCGGCAAGGTGGTTTGTTATCACCATGGGACGCCTGCCGCGTCAAACGGTGGTGTCGTGGGTCGAGACGGCGAGGGCAGCGGTCGCCATGCGCCCCGACCGGCTTGCCTTGTTCGGCTACTCGCATATCCCATCCCAAATAAAGAACCAGCGCCTCCCATCGAGGCGGAATTTCTTCCCGACAGCGCTGCCCGCGCTGAACAGTATGCGGCTGTCGCCGTGAGGCTGATTGCCGCCGGCTACCGACAGATCGGGCTCGACCATTTCGCCTTTCCGGACGACGAGCTCGCGCTGGCACAGGAAACAGGTCGCCTGCGACGTAACTCGTTGGGCTACTCGGCTGACACCTGCAGAACCCTGATCGGTTTCGGCGCGTCGGCTATCGGCCGCACCGGCCAGGGATACGTTCAAAACGAAGTTACAGGGGATTCCTACATCCAGCACATCGCAGCTGGCCGACTGGCTACATCGAAGGGCCATCGCCTCACAGACGACGACCGCGTGCGAGCCGCAATTATCGAGCGATTAATGTGCGATTTCGAGGCTGACGTGCCGGCAATCTGTGTCGCCCACGGATCTGATCCGATCCGTCTTCGCGGTTCAGATGAGCGTTTGGCGATGCTGGCCAAGGACGGAATAGTGGACTTCGAAAACGGTTTTGTCCGCGTACGCGGGAGCATCGCTTTGGGATTCGCGCTGTCGCTGCCGCATTCGATGCTTTTAGGGATGGCGTTACGTATCCCGCAGGTGAGGGCAAGCAGACACACGGAAGCTAACACAGGGGGTATCTTTTGCCGGAGAGAACGAGCTGCCATCGTGCGGTGCCCGGTTAGTAGTGAAGCGCCGTAAAATGTCGACATAGGCGTTGGTGAACTGGACCGAACGACGAGAACAGCCTATCCAGTGTGTTGTCGGCAGTTAGTTCGAAAGTCCTGCTACACCCGATCCGATGCCTCTCAACGCCGAGGCCGCACCTCCGTGCCGAAGCCGGCCTTCCCAATGGTGGGTCGAGCCGTCGCTTACCCCGTGCTTGCCTCACAGATCCGCGACCGAGAACCCAGCCTCATGCTCCCGCCCTGCCGGGGCCTAGGTCAATCTAGCATGAAAGGAACACGTCGGAACCTGGGATATCGCTTGCCCGGCCGGGCGGCGATAGCCTTGTCGGGGCAGCGAGGAGCCGTAGCCGATGATGAACGCACAGGAGAAGTCTGGCGTGAATGGGGCGATGATTGTCAAGCTTTGCTCTCGAGTCATTTCGTCAACCATCTTGCGTGACCGATTGGCGACCATCTCCTCGTCCCGACCTTATATTACCCGTTGCCTGTCGCCGCCAGCGCGCAGTGACTTGTCAAGGATGGAGGCCCGCAGACCCCATCGCGCGGCGACTTGTCCTTGACGGTCACGAGCACGGCGGCAGGTTTGCCGTGGTCGGGGAGCCCTTCCTTGGGCGGAGCCGACGACGGTGTTCGAGGGGAACTCGCCATGAGCCGGGTGCGCAGAGATCGTCCGACGCTCTTGTATTTGCTGGATCCCAGCCGGCTCCGCCTCCGACTGCCTCGGTAGCTCGGTATCCTGAGCGCGTCGGCGGCATCATGCCATTATCATCCTACGAATTGCATGCTCCATCGTCCTGGACGAGACCGGTTTGGCTAGCCAAAGGACGAAGGTCTGATTACCAGATGTGATCGGCATGGGGTCGCTTCCACCAACGACGATGATGGGCACCGTCATCAGGGTGGTACGTAGAGCTTCGGGCTGTCCTGGCCCGAGGAAAGTCGCTTTATCGAAAATTAGGAGGTCGGCTGCCTTCCCGCTCTCGATCCAGTCGCAAAGACTCTCGAAGGTCGCGAAGCCGACCGGCTTATAACCCAGCGCGGCGATCTTATCCTTGTAGATCTCCAACGCTGCTGGATCGGGGTCAACGACTGCAATGATTTCTCCGTTGCCAAGTGATCCATCGCATGGGCCGAAAGCGCTATCAGCTCTGACCTGCTCCTCAGCGCAGGCCGGTAAGTAGAGATCGAAGCGTGTACCTCGGCCAACAGCCGAGGTGACGTCAAGGCATCCTGCGAGCGCGCTCACATGGCGGTCCACTGCAGCAAGACCCAGTCCGGTCCCGCCGACGCGAGAGCGCGTGGTAAAAAAGGGCTCAAAGATATGCGGAAGCACCGAACTTGCGATTCCTTGGCCATCGTCGCTGATGGAGAGGAGAACGTAATCTCCCGGTTTCAAGGTGCCCTTAGCCACGGGCTTCGTTTGACAGACGTGAGCGCGAGAAACGCTAATCTCGACACGGCCCTCATTCAAGAGAGCCTCCGACGCGTTCTTGCATAGATTCATAAGGATCTGCTGTATCTCGGTCGGGCTGCCCTCGATCACCGTTTGCCACTCGTTGATCTTGAAGTTCAACTGAACATCCGCACGAAGTGTAACCCGCAGCAATGGCGCGAGATCCATTACACTCTCCGAGACGTCGAAAGGCATCGTCACGCGCTTCCGATTTCGGCTTAGTGACAAAATTTGATCAATAATCAGTTTGGCTCGGTTGCTGGCCAAGATAATTTGGCCGATGTGGCCCCGAATTCTCGAGGGGCGACGCACAAGACCTTTAGCCATCTCTGCGTAGCCGACTATTGCTCCTAGAACATTATTGAATTCATGTGTAACGCCGCTTGCGATTGTGCCGACAGCCGTCAGCCTTTCCGCATGCTCCCATCGACTCTCAAAAAGGTTACGTTCCGTGTGTACACGTTGCATTTCAAGATGGTTGCCTAAACGCACAGTAGCGCTCGCCAGAACCAGGAGGTCGTCTGTGGAGGGTGGTGAGCGATCTCCTTCAAAAACAAGGATACAAACCGCAGCCTGCTGATCGGAGGCCCGGCAACCAACAATTTGACAAACACCGGTAGTGCCTACGGCAGTCCGAACCACTTCCGACGCCGGAACGACGCGAAACACTGGCTGTTCCGGGTGTACAAGTGAGACGACTTCATGGATTAGCGTGGCGTTCCAGACGCGCATGCGCTTGTTCGCGACAAAGTACTCGGTATTCCTGCTGATACTCGGATCCACCAGAGCAAGCGCGCATTGATCCGCATCGAAAACGCATTGAATGAGTCTAAGCGCCGCTTCGGTGGAGAAGCGCCGCGAAGCCTTCGTTGCTTGACTGTCGATGAAACAAGCTTCGATCTCACTCATCGCCGCTTCAAGCTCTAACCGCCTTTCCAACCGGTTCGTCCGCACATGCAGCGTGGAGGCTCGAATGGTCGCAAACAAGCAGAGGCATATGGACACCAAGCCAAAGAAAAGCCGTGTACGCTGCGCTTGCGCGCTGGCGAAGCTGTAGGCTTTCAGATGTTCTCGCTCCAATTCGGCAGCCTTGGCGAACGTGTCGAAGGATGGGATCCGATTGACAGCGCGGTCCAACCTCAACATTGAGGACAGGATAGCGCGGCCCTCGCGGGCAACATCCTCCGTGACTTGGTCCTGGCTAGGAGGAAGTCGGCGGAGAGACTGATCGATTTGTAATGCGAGGCTGAATCCCGGTCTGGCCGAAAATTGAAGGATCAGATTGGAAAATTCAGGCCTGTTCGACACTCCCCCCCAAAGGCGATTAGCCGAGCGAGCAAAGCGTACGAGAGAGCTTTGCAGAAGCTCATTTTGCGCGGCCGAGTTCGAGATGGCAGCTTCTGTGTTTTCGAGGGACTTTTTGAGCTGTGCAACCAACCTGGAGTGCACCCCGGAGCTCTCATTGGGCGAAATCTCAACAAGGCGTTGGTAGTTTTGAAGGTTCCTTTTTAATGCTTGCCCGGTAGAAGCAACGGAACGGAAGTCCAATACCATGTCGGCGCGGGCGACGTCTCGCTGGAGCAATGCGGAGTTGATCTGAATCGTCCGCAGTTCGCTTAGGACCGCCTCGTTGATCTGGGGGTCTTGCCACTGTATCGCGACCAAGAGCGCAACCGAGGCCACTAGGGCCATTACAGAAGCTTTGTCGGTACTGAGCCATTTTTCCCAAACGAACGGCGTTTGAGCCGCGGTGCGTGCCTTGCGAAGGTCCGAGTTGAATTCTAGCTCCCCATCGCGTCGGTGTGCGGCCGGATGCTGCTGGAACAGGAAAGCCAAGTGTACCTCTCCCCTCAAACAGGCGGTGTAGACACCGTTGCACTCTGCCCCCATGGCCCGCTGACCTTCCATTGATTCGCGGGCGTTTCGACCTCGACGGCGAGGCGGCAGCACAAGGCGGGCAACTGATCGCAGTTTTCGGAACTGGTCTTCCGAGAGATCATCGAAGGGGCATACAAGCGCACGCCTGCAGCAGCCGAGGATGATACCGGCCGGTCAAACGCAACTGGCGAGGGCCGGATCTGCTGTTGGCTGGCAGCTAACACTGGCGGGGCGGCGGCCTCAACTACGGCGTGCCTAGAGCCGGCTGCTGCGAAAGCGTCCGACACGCTTCCCTTGGGGTCATCCCGTCCAGCGGGCATTCTTGGATCGCTGAAAAAAGACGAGGCGGCTTGATGATCCTGCCCTCGCTGAAGCACCTCGCGAAACCCCTTTTCCAGTCGCAGAAGCTCCTCTGGACCGGTAGGCGGCTCGTCAGCTCGACCATCGAACAGCGGCCGGAGCGCCTCGGACACGTGCTGCTCAAAGCCCACTCGCCGGGCCTGGACCGCTTGCCCGTCTTCCAAGCCGGCGTCCTGCACCTGCGACAAAGCTGTTACACGGGATGGATTACTATTTCGCGGGTTCATACTAGCCTCACATCAAACTGTATCGTCAAAGTCCTGCGCCAATTCACACAGCGGGTCATCGAGTTGAGATTCTGCGGAGAGCGCCTCCTCTGCTCCCGTCAAGGGCGCCGGCTCCGGGAGGGCGCCTGTCTGGCTTTCAAAGATGCGTTTCAGAATGCGATCCGAAAAATATCGCACCTTCCTCAATTTTAATGGTGGCAGACCTTTGATGAGAACAATCTCGTAGTCGTCATCGAGCAGCCGAACCTGTTCGGGACGCAATAGCGGTGCACCTTGATGTGAATTCTGAATGTTCCAATCGAACGTTCGCGCCTGGCTGTAGGAAATCGATTGGGCTTGAAATGTGAATCCACCGATAGCTTTGGAAATGTAGTTCGGAGTCTCGTCATCTACCTCGATGTTCCTAGAAGCGCGCCGGCAGCCCGGGCGGGGGGCTTGGGGTTAGACTGCCAGCGCACGCCACTCATAAAGAGCGGCCTCTTTTCGCGGTTCGGACACCCATAGTCAACCCGGCAACGTCTGGATGCCCGCTGTGCTTTTTGCAGAGCGGCGATGCCGGGCATATCGGCCGATCCTGTCTAGGATGGTGTGGCCACTCTCGTCGGCCGAGTTGATGCTCCAGCCAGTATCGCCTTGCCGACCAGCATGAGTTCGCCGTTAGCAATCCATTGTTGCGGGCGTTCCAGTCACGGCCTTCCATTCGGCGATGGCTTGCAAGCGATGAACATGTATGGCGAGAGCAGAACGTTTGGGGCGGGGGACGAAGAGGTTGCGGAGGGCTGACAAGGTCGAGACGAAGCGTTGCAGGCCTCCCGGCGATCGGACCCCTGCATCATCCGCTCCCGTTTTCGCGGCGGCACATGGGAATTCTCCGCTCTGTTGTTCAACCCCTTGTGCGACCGGTGCTCGACGTCCGGCATCATCTGTCGCTTTGCCGCTCCATACGAGCGAAGCTAGTCGGTGATCATGCGCTTCGGCGCGAGCCCCTGCTTCTTCCACAGCCGCGTCAGCAAGCGCAACCTCTCGCAGGGTGCGCTCTCAGAGTTCGTTCCTGCGCAGCGGCCTTGTTATCTCGATACTGGATAAGCGTCTACGAACCTACGCGCCGCATAACGAGCTTTGTTGCGCTGGTCGGTTGCGAAGGGTGGCTCTATGCATCGCAGTGGCGGACGCGAAATCCTCACCATCCTTCTGCATCGCGCTATTTGGCTTGCCGAACACCCAATTTCGCCGGCACGCTGCCGCTGAATACGATGATCATCTCGCATTCTTGCTATGGAGACTGTCGTCCTTCCTGGGCACGCGGCTGACGGCGACGAAAGCGGGTTTATTCATGCAACACCCCTTTTTGGCAGGCAAGCTGGTGGACTTCGGGATGTCGGGGGCGAATATAGCGAAGACTCCCGCCGCTCGCTGATGCATTCTGGACGCAACCGCATCGAGCCGATGTGTTCGAGACGCTTCGCGGCTGCAGTCGCCGAACGATGGCGTGGTTATGCGACCTGTTCGGCATGGCTACCCCCGTCCAGTCAGGCGTTCACGAAGGTGTTTGTCGAGAGTTCGTGGAGAAAGTCCGCCACTTATCGTTGGCGAGGGCTTTGCTCCGGAGTGGCGATCGGTGCGCTGATCGACAGGCAGGCTCTGGCCAAAATCGAATCCCATGCCGTCGCGAAAGGCCGCAGAATCGATGCGGGGGCAAACGCATCGCGCGAATGGCACGTCGAACTATCGGTCCGGTCTCCAGCGAGATGACCATCGCGCAAGAAAGAGACATTCGGGCGGCTGGCGCCTGTGATTGCTTCGACGATGCGGATAGGTCGTGCATGAGGCCAACGACACGATCTATGGCCTTCCCCCACATTTGTGCCTCAAACGGAAGCGTGTTTGGCGTGTCGCCGAGGCCTTGGAATATGGCATAGTGGTATGAACACGGGACGCATGTCGTCGGAAGCCGCGCCTTTCGGCCGAGTGAAGCAGTCCGGCATCGGGCGGGAGGGTTCCCGCCATTGCCTCGAGGACTACCTCGAAATGAAATACCGCTGCACGGGCGGCATCTGAAGCATGGGCTTGCAGGGCTCGCAGACCGGTAAACCAGCGAGCCATCTCCAAATATGTGAATTGTGGATTGCTCCTCGACGGGAGCTGAGGGGCGGCTCCGCAAGCCTTACGACGCTCTTTGCGAGCCGTAGCTGCCGAGCTGGCAAAAGGCCGGGCTACGTCGCGCCAGCGCAATCGGCGCCCAGAAAATTAGGCCTACCCGCTCCGGGACCGCGGACCTCGTCAGCTTCTCGTAAGTATGCCCGAGTAGGTTGCTCAGCTGATCTGTGGACGTGAGGCTAGCGTGAACCGGCACAAATTTGACCTATCCAATGTAACAGGTTGGCGGCAGGTGCAGCCCCCGGCATCTCAAGAGCAAGCGGCACAGGCCGGGCAAGAGGGCTTTGAGCAGCGCTCGGGCGAGGCGCGCCAAGCCGCTGCCCAAATTCCCGCCCCCGGCGTTCCGGCTCTGCCAGACCCGTTCCATCCTCATCCGTCTCACGGAGACCTGAGCCTCATCGAAGGCGCGGCCCCATGGGAAGCGCAGCCCATGATGCAAGGGAGCGGACAAGAACACGCCGCGGCGCCGTACGCCGGAGGCAGTGGGTCGATGCTAGGTGCCTCGGTGCTGCAGCCGGGTCACTCAACGGCGCGCCATCATCATGCGCCGGATTCGTCAGTGGGTGATCTGAATCCTTCCGCACCGTTCGAGTTGCGTGACCATGCTCGTTCCCCCGTGCCGGCGGCGGTGCAGCCAGATCCTCCAGTAGTGGTCTCCGACGGTCGCGGCTGCAAGCGTCCTCTTTATTCCAACGATGCGACCGTTGTCGAAGGGCTGAGGTCACTCTACGCGGGTAAGGCCAAGGAGGAAACGGTCAAGCGCCATGTAAATTCTCTTTACGGCTTTGGTCGTTGGCTCTTTAAAAATAACAAGCCGGGATTTGCTGCTCGGCTTCACGAGGAGTCGCTGGATGAAGATCTCAAGGAGTACGAGAGCAGTGGTGGCTCCTCGACTGTGGCTGTGGCACTGCGTCGTCTCAGAGAGTCGGCGGGCGGAGTGCCAATGGTGGGCCGCGCTGTCCTGAATCCCGACCCTGCCGACGCCGTGCTCATCAAAGAGTACAAAGCGGCTCTCATCAAAGAGTACAAGGGAGCGCCTGCGACCGGGCCGAATCGCCAAACCATTCACGACTATGGAGCTACTCTTAGACGTTTCAGTGAATACCTGGTTGAAAACAACAAGCCGGGGATTGCGGCTCGGCTTCACGAGGAGTCGCTGGATGAAGATGCCAAGCGCTATAAGGCCTCCAGTGGTGACCGGAGGATCATTGCACTAGCTCAACTCCGGAAGTTCCTGCCGTCCGCCGCACTCGGGCGCGAAATTGCCCTTGCTGCTCGTCCGGAAGACGCACTCGGCATGGAGGCTCGTGCCATTGGGGACGCCGCTGCGCAGCACAGCGGGCCGCAGAAGGCATTGGGTCGGCCAGAGAAGCTCCCTGGGGAAGCTAATGAAGACGCCGCTGTTCTGCCATCGTCTTTCGTACCAACTGGGCACCATCACCAAGCCTCGGATCCCGCAGAGTCCTTTCGTCCCCTGATCTGGCGCGACGGCGACCAGCGCGCGCCGGACGAGCGGATCGCTGCACAGGACAGGAGCAACCTGCTACCAAGCGAGGAGGTGCCACTGAGGCCACCGGAATTCGCTCCGCCCAGCTTGCGGGCGGGGAATTCCGCCTCGCCAGAGCTCTTTCCTGAGGGGATGTCCCCCGCGGTCGAAGGGTTTTTTGGTGTTTTCGGCGACCCCAGCGGGCGGGTGCTCGGCGCATTGCAATTGCTAGGCGACGAACATATCCACAGGGATTACCAGCTCCTGGAGCAGGAGTTGCAGGGGAACAATCCAGAACTCGCCGCCCGGACGCGGTTCGTGGATCCCCTCGTAGCCAATTATCATCTGCGCTTGGGCTCCGAGAGCGACAAGCTAAGCGCATTCCAGCGCATCGTCCATAATCAGAACGGTAACGACACAGCCGACTTCCTGTTCGTGCCAGTGAGCGATGGCGGTAAGACTCTTGCGGAGCGCGGCAAACATTGGTCGCTGCTGTTCGTTGATCGCAGCGACCGGGAACGGCCGGTTGCCTATCATTATGACTCCGTCAGCGGATGGCATGACAAGCTTGCAAAACACCTCGCAGAAAGGCTGGGCGCCAGCCTGGAGACCCGCGTGGACTTACCCCGCATCGCCCAGCAGAGCAACGAGTGGGATTGCGGAGTCTACGTGGTGGACGGCACGCGGGCGCTGGTTGGGCGATTGCAATCGCAGCCAGACCTGCCAGACCTGCCAGACCTGAACCTCAACAACCTCGTCGTCAATCGGCAGGCACTACAAACCCGACTCATGGGTGACGATACATCTGGAACGGCAAATTATCTCACGAACTTTGAACTCATGGACCGACAGGCGCGAGACGCGGTTAAGGAAAGCCCCGTTGGGACGTTTCACCAGCGGATCAAGCGGCTCGGCCAGTCAGCGCGAGCGTTGCACGACAGAGCCCTGGCTCCAGTCGCGCCGGACCAAGGCAACCCAGACTCGGTGTTCGTACGGGACGTTGTTCCCGGGGAAACACGCCATCATCATGCGCCGGATTCGTCAGTGGTTGATCTGAATCCCCCCGCACCGTTCGAGTTGCGTGACCATGCTCGTTCTATGCCGGCGGCGGTGCAGCCAGATCCTCCAGTAGTGGTCTCCGGTCGCGACAAGCGTCCTCTTTATTCCAACGATGCGACCGTTGTCGAAGGGCTGCGGTCAGCACTCTATGCCGGTAAGGTCGGGGAGCGCACGGTCACGGACCATGTAAATTCTCTTCTCGGCTTTGGTCGTTGGCTCTTTGATAATAACAAGCCGGGATTTGCTACTCGGCTTGACGATCCGTTGCTGGATCAGGATCTCAAGGAGTACCAGCGCGAGAGTGGCTCCTCGAACGTGGCTAGAGCACTGGGTCGTCTCAAAGAGTCGGCGGGCGGAGCGCCAATGGTGGGCCGCGCTGCCCTGAATCCCGACCCTGCCGACGCCGTGCTCATCAAAGAGTACAAAGCGGCTCTCATCAAAGAGTACAAGGGAGCGCCTGCGACCGGGCCGAATCCCAAAACCACTCAGGACTATGCGGCTACTCTTAGACGTTTCAGTCAATACCTGCATGAAAACAACAGGCCGGGGATTGCGGCTCGGCTTTACGAGGGGTCGCTGGATGAAGATGCCAGGCGTTATTTGGACTCCAGTGGTAACCGGTGGATCAGTGCACTAGCTCATCTCCGGAAGTTCCCGCCGTACGCCGCACTCGGGCGCGAAATTGCCCTTGCTGCTCGTCCGGAAGACGCAGTCGGCATGGAGGCTCGTGCCATTGGGGACGCCGCTGCGCAGCACAGCGGGCCGCAGAAGGCATTGGGTCGGCCAGAGAAGCCCCCTGGGAAAGCTAAGCAGCTGAGCGAGATCGGCAATTCAGGCGCTCGCGTGCTGATGCAGGCCCCCACCCATCAAGTGGGTGCATTGGCATGGGAGGCGCAGCCCATGATGCTGGGGGACGAGCACCTGGCACCGCATACCGGAGGCAGTGGGTCGATGCTGGGTGCCTCGGTGCTGCAGCCGGGTCACTCAACGGCGCGCGATTCGTCAGTGGTTGATCTGAATCCCCCCGCACCGTTCGAGTTGCGTGACCATGCTCGTTCTGTGCCGGCGGCGCCTGCCGGGCCAGCGTTCGCCAGGGCTGAGGAGACGCCCTCCGCGGTTGGCGAGGCCGCGGAGGCCGCAAGGTGGGCTCGGTTGCAAAAGCAAATGGACGAACCAGTGCATGATCCCGGCCCTCAAGTGGATACATCGCCATGGGAGGCGCAACTCATGGTGCAAGGGAGCGGACAAGAACACGCCGCGGCGCCCTACGCCGGAGGCAGTGGGTCGATGCTGGGGGCCTCGGTGCTGCAGCCGGATCACTCAACGGCGCGCCATCATCATGCGCCGGATTCGTCAGTGGTTGATCTGAATCCCCCCTCACCGTCCGAGTTGCGTGACCCTGCTCGTTCTGTGCCGCCGGCGCCTGCCGGGCCAGCGTTCGCCAGGGCTGGGGAGACGCCCTCCGCGGTTGGCGAGGCCGCGTTGGCCGAAAGGTGGGCTCGGTTGCAAAAGCAGAAGGTCGACGCTGATTTGTCGGGATATTTCGACTCGATTCCGCACGCGGACCTTCTACGATCGCCATGGGAGGCGCAACTCATGACGCAAGGGAGCGGACAAGAACACGCCGCGGCGCCCTACGCCGGAGGCAGTGGGTCGATGCTGGGTGCCTCGGTGCTGCAGCCGGGTCACTCAACGGCGCGCGATTCGTCAGTGGTTGATCTGAATCCCCCCGCACCGTTCGAGTTGCGTGACCATGCTCGTTCTGTGCCGGCGGCGCCTGCCGGGCCAGCGTTCGCCGGGGCTGAGGAGACGCCCTCCGCGGTTGGCGAGGCCGCGGTGGCCGAAAGGTGGGCTCGGTTGCAAAAGCAAATGGACGAACCAGTGCATGATCCCGGCCCTCAAGTGGATACATCGCCATGGGAGGCGCAACTCATGGTGCAAGGGAGCGGACAAGAACACGCCGCGGCGCCCTACGCCGGAGACAGTGGGTCGAGGCTAGGTGCCTCGGTGCTGCAGCCGGGTCACTCAACGGCGCGCCATCATGATGCGCCGGATTCGTCAGTGGTTGATCTGAATCCCCCCGCACCGTCCGAGTTGCGTGACCCTGCTCGTTCTGTGCCGCCGGCGGTGCAGCCAGATCCTCCAATAGGGGTCTCCGGTCGCGACAAGGGTCCTCTCTATTCCAACGATGCGACCATTGTCGAAGGGCTGAGGTCAGCATTGGAGAGCACGGTCAAGCGCCATGTAAATTCTCTTCTCGGCTTTGGTCGTTGGCTCTTTGATAATAACAGGCCGGGATTTGCTGCTCGGCTTCACGAGGAGTCGCTGGATCCGGATCTCAAGGAGTACGAGAGCAAGAGTGGCTCCTCGGACGTGGCTAGAGCAGTGGGTCATCTCAAGACGTGGGCGGGCGGAGCGCCAGTGCTGGACCGCGCCGCTGTCCTGAATAATCCCGACCCTGCCGACGCCGCGCTCATCAGAGATTACACAGCGGCTCCCATCAAAGAGTACAAGGCAGCGCCGACCGGGCCGAATCCCGCTACCATTCAGACCTATGGATCTGCTCCTAGACGTTTCAGTGAATACCTGGTTGAAAACAAAAAGCCGGGGATTGCGGCTCGGCTTCACGAGGGGTCGCTGGATGAAGATGCCAAGCGCTATAACAACTCCGGTGGGATCAGTGCACTAGCTCATCTCCGGAAGTCCGAACTCGGGCGCGAGCTCCCTGGGAAAGCTAATGAAGACGACGCTGTTCTGCCATTGCCTTTCGTGCCAACTGGGCCCCATCACCAAGCCTCGGATCCCGCAGGGTCCTTTCGTCCCCTGATCTGGCGCGACGGCGACCAGCGCGCGCCGGACGAGCGGATCGCAGCACAGGACAGGAGCAACCAGCTACCAAGCGAGGAGGTCCTCATCAACCGTGAGCATGATACAGCGGAGTTGAGACCAGCGAAGAGGCAAAGGACCCCGAACAGTCGTCTGCAGGACGTTGCCACTGAGCCGCAGCTGAGCGAGATCGGCAATTCAGGCGCTCGCGTGCTGATGCAGGCCCCCACCCATCAAGTGGGTGCATTGCCATGGGAAGCGCAGCCCATGATGCAAGGGAGCGGACAAGAACACGCCGCGGCGCCGTACGCCGGAGGCAGTGGGTCGATGCTGGGTGCCTCGGTGCTGCAGCCGGGTCACTCAACGGCGCGCCATCATCATGCGCCGGATTCGTCAGTGGTTGATCTGAATCCCCCCGCACCGTCCGAGTTGCGTGACCATGCTCGTTCTGTGCCGGCGGCGGTGCAGCCAGATCCTCCAATAGGGGTCTCCGGTCGCGACAAGGGTCCCCTCTATTCCAACGATGCGACCGTTGTCGAAGGGCTGAGGTCAGCTTACGCGGGTAAGGTCAAGGAGAGCACGGTCAAGCGCCATGTAAATTCTCTTCTCGGCTTTGGTCGTTGGCTCTTTGACAATAACAGGCCGGGATTTGCTGCTCGGCTTGACGAATCGTCGCTGGATCAGGATCGCAAGGAGTACGAGAGCAGGGGTGGCCCCTCGGAGTACGAGAGCAGGGGTGGCCCCTCGATCGTGGCTAGAGCACTGGGTCGTCTCAAGACGTTGGCGGGCGGAGCGCCAGTGGTCGACCGCCCTGTCCGGAATCCCTACCCTGCCGACGCCGCGCTCATCAGAGATTACACAGCGGCTCTCATCAAAGAGTACAAAGAAGCGCCTGCGACCGGGCCGAATCGCGGTACCATTCAGGTCTATGGATCTACTCTTATACGTTTCAGTGAATACCTGCATGAAAACAAAAAGCCGGGGATTGCGGATCGGCTTCACGAGGGGTCGCTGGATGAAGATGCCAAGCGCTATGTGAACTCCGGTGCTAACCGGAGGATCAGTGCACTAGCTCATCTCCGGAAGTTCGCACCCGGGCGCGAAATTGCCCTTGCTGCTCGTCCGGAAGACGCAGTCGGCATGGAGGCTCGTGCCATTGGGGACGCCGCTGCGCAGCGCAGCGGGCCGCAGGAGGCATTGGGTCGGCCAGAGAGGCCCCCTGGGAAAGCTAAAGACGGGCGGGTGCTCGGCGCATTGGAATGGCTAGGCGACGAACATATCCAGAGGGATTACCAACTCCTGGAGCAGGAGTTGCAGGGGAACAATCCAGATCTCGCCGCCCGGACGCGGTTCGTGGATCCCCTCGTAGCCAATTATCATCTGCGCTTGGGCTCCAAGAGCGTCATGCTAAGCGCATTCCAGCGCATCGTCCATAAGAACGGCAACGACACAGCCGACTTCCTGTTCGTGCCAGTGAGCGATGCCGGTAAGACTCGTGAGGAGCGCGGCAAACATTGGTCGCTGCTGTTCGTTGATCGCAGCGACCGGGAACGGCCGGTTGCCTATCATTATGACTCCTACAACGGATGGCATGACCCGCTTGCAAAAGAGCTCGCAGAAAATCTGGGCGCCAGCCTGGAGACCCGCGTGGGCGTATCCCGCATCGCCCAGCAGAGCAACGTGGTGGATTGCGGAGTCTACGTGGTGGACGGCACGCGGGCGCTGGTTGGGCGATTGCAATCGCAGCCAGATGACCTGAACCTCAACAACCTCGTCGTCAATCGGCAGGCACTACAAACCCGCCTCAGGGGTGACGATACATTCGGAACGGCAAATAATCTCACGAACTTTGAACTCATGGACCGACAGGCCCGAGACGCGGTTAAGGAAAGCCCCGTTGGGACGTTTCACCAGCAGATCAAGCGGCTCGGCCAGTCAGCGCCAGACGTTGCTCCCGGGGACCCATTTAAATTTCAAAGTCTTGAGAGCAAGGGGGACGCCGCTGCGCAGCACAGCGGGCCGCAGGAGGAATACAGTTGGCCAGAGTATCTCCCCCCTGGGAAAGCTAATGAAGACGACGCTGTACTGGCATCGTCTTTCGTGCCAACTGGGCCCCATCACCAAGCCTCGGATCCCGCAGGGTCCTTTCGTCCCCTGAGCTGGCGCGACGGCGACCAGCGCGCGCCGGACGAGCGGATCGCAGCACAGGACAGGAGCAACCAGCTACCAAGCGAGGAGGTCCTCATCAACCGTGAGCATGATACAGCGGAGTTGAGACCAGCGAAGAGGCAAAGGACCCCGAACAGTCGTCTGCAGGACGTTGCCACTGAGCCGCAGCTGAGCGAGATCGGCAATTCAGGCGCTCGCGTGCTGATGCAGGCCCCCACCCATCAAGTGGGTGCATTGCCATGGGAAGCGCAGCCCATGATGCAAGGGAGCGGACAAGAACACGCCGCGGCGCCGTACGCCGGAGGCAGTGGGTCGATGCTGGGTGCCTCGGTGCTGCAGCCGGGTCACTCAACGGCGCGCCATCATCATGCGCCGGATTCGTCAGTGGTTGATCTGAATCCCCCCGCACCGTCCGAGTTGCGTGACCATGCTCGTTCTGTGCCGGCGGCGGTGCAGCCAGATCGCCCAAAAGTGGTCTCCGGTCCCGACAAGGGTCCTCTTTATTCCAACGATGCGACCCTTGTCGAAGGGCTGAGGTCAGCACTCTATGCCGGTAAGGTCGGGGAGATCACGGTCAAGCGCCATGTAGATATTCTTTTCGGCTTTGGTCATTGGCTCGTTGAAAATAACAAGCCGGGGATTGCGGATCGGCTTCACGAGGAGTCGCTGGATCGGGATCGCAAGGAGTACGAGATCTGGGGTGGCGGCCCCTCGGCCGTGGCTGGGTCACTGGGTCGTCTCAAGACGTGGGCGGGCGGAGCGCCAGTGGTGGGCCGCCCGGCCCTGAATCCCCACCCTGCCGACGCCGTGCTCATCAGAGAGTACACAGCGGCTCTCATCAAAGCGTACGAGGCAGCGCCGACCGGGCCGAAACCCCGTACCGTTGAGGTCTATGGGTCTGCTCTTAGACGTTTCAGTCAATGCCTGGTTGAAAACAAAAAGCCGGGGATTGCGGATCGGCTTCACGAGCGGTCGCTGGATGAAGATGCCAAGCGCTATATGAAAACCGCTGAAATCAGTGCACTAACTCATGTCCGGAAGTTCGCACTCGGGCGCGAAATTGCCCTTGCTGCTCGTCCGGAAGACGCAGTCGGCATGGAGGCTCGTGCCATTGGGGACGCCGCTGCGCAGACCGCGGCACAAGCTCATGGCCACGCAGGAGAGCAGGGACCCATCTCTCGAGCTCAACAAGTCGCGCCAGCGCCGTTTGAACGGCACTTGGGCAAGAAGCGCGAGGCCCAGGACGGACTGACGAGTACACTTGACAGGAGCAACCTCGTGAACAGCGGGGGCGTCATCATAAACAATGAACATTCCACAGCGCTGTTGAGACCGGCGAAGAGGCAGAGGACTGATAATCCGCAAAGCCGCGCCATGGGGCGGCAACTGAGCGAAGCAACCACGACGTCCATCAGCCAAGCCTCCGATCAAGCCCGAGCGGACCTAGTGGCTTCCTTCAGAAGCAGGGAGCGCTCCGACGCGGGGCGTTGAGCTCCATGGCTGGGGTCAAGCAGAACAGCTCTCTTGACGACAGAGGCGCTGATGCGATCTCCGGACCGGTAGCTCTCGCCGTAATTGATCAGGCTGGTACTGTTGGAAGGCTTGATCAGCCTCGTCACCCCAATCTCCAGCATAGCTCACTGTCACGCGGCCAACGTGCCTCCGTAGCTAACATCTACGTCAGCGTTGAAGAAGTAGCCTGCGCCACGGGATGTTTTGACCAGGCGAGGGTTGGCCGCATCAGCCTCCAGCTTTCGGCGCAAGCGCATGATTAGGACATCGATACTTCGATC
>NZ_JAMYSN010000026.1:0-75865 GCF_040321955.1 Mesorhizobium sp. M0217
AGCCCCGCAGCGAGCACGACGAGCCCCACCAGCGTGGATACGCTGCCACTTGCCAGAACGCGGTCATAGACCTGAAGCATGAACAGCGGCGAGATGAGCGCAAGCACGTTGACCACGCCGCTGATCAACACAATGCCCCAAATCGCGGAAGTCAGAGGGAAGGGTCTCAAAGCTGAATCCTTTAAGGAATGGTTGTCACGTAAGTCTCCGGAGGCTGGCGACCCAGCTCCCTATATTGCTCCCCGACCGGCAACCGACTGCATCCGCTCGCTGGTTCAGGATCAGTGCTCCCGCCGAATATGTTTGGTCCTGGCATTTAATGGAGCGGGTCAACAACACCGTCCGGCTGAAGGTTTGGAAGGGATTCATCGTGGTCGGCCGCAAGGGCCCGAACAGGCTTCCGCTCCACACCTTCAGGCGCGTTCATATTCGTCATCGGACAATTGCAGAAATCGATTGCTTGGATAGGCACACATTTACGAAATGGATTCACTCTCGTTCGCTTCGCCCTTCTGCTGAGCAGTTGCGGGGTCGCAGGCGGCGGGGGATCGCCATCCATGCCTCCTCTCATAGTCGAGGGGGGGGCAGTTTCTCAATTTGGGGACAACTGAGACGTCCGGTGCTCTTAGGCAGAGGAATCATACGAGATCCCTCCTGCAACATCATTTCCCGCATCCACAGGCTTGCCGGATCACTATTGTGGAGCGCAGGCCATTGAACGGCCTCCGTGAATGCGGGAGGAAGTGGCGGCGGAAGTTTGACAATCCGCAGGGGTGTTGTTTTTGCGAAATGCTGCGCCAGCCGTAAGGGCATGGTCCCGATGCGGCTGGTGCCTGATACAACGGGCGGGATCAGGCTAAAGCCGTGTACGACAACTTCGATACGTCTCTCGAAACCGTGCTCGAGCAAATACCATTCCTCCATGGAGAGCTGCCGGGTGTCCCCGAATTTGAACACAACCTGCCCCATCGATAAGTATCGCTCCAATGTAAGTGGCTCTGACAGCTGCTTGTTCGTGCCGCAGCCTACGCACACGAGCATATCTTCGAACAGGGCTGCGCGAGGATGTTTCGACATGAATACTTCCGGCATGATCAGAAAATCAACGTCGCCGCGCCGGAGAAGCTCCTCGGGGTCGTCGGAAATAGGGAGACATTCAAAGCGGACGGCGGGAGCTTCCCGCGCAGCACGTTCTACGATCTTCTTAAAAAATACGAGCGTGATGTAATCGGAAAGGATAATCCGGAAGCGACGATCCGATTGGGCTGGGTTGAAGGCGTCCCAGGAAATAATCGATAGCTGGATGTGCAGCAATGCCTCCCTGACTGCTGGGGCGAGCCCCTCAGCGCGAGGTGTCAAAATGAGCTCGCGGCCGCTCATCGTAAATAGCTCATCGCTGAAATAGGCGCGTAACCGAGCAACGGCGGCGCTCATTGCCGGCTGGCTCAGGTTAATACTGCGGGCCGCCGCGGTGACTTTACGTTCCCTGACCAGAGCGTCCAACACAACGAGGAGATTCAGATCGAGTCCCTTAAAACGCATGTCTTGATCTAGGCGGCGTGTGAATGGGTTGCGACCAAACATTCAATTCGAATGGTGAGTAGCGTCAACGCATCAGCCTTCGACGAAAAAGAGCAATCGAAAAGAAGAAGGGCAAAACTGTGTATATGCAAAGCGCGCCGATATGCAGGCCCATTTTGTCAATCGGACGGCCAAGCATCGCTGGACGAATGAGGTCGATTGCATGTGCGAGCGGTAATAAGGAGGCAGCATACTGAAAAGCGCCGGGCAATTGGTTGATCGGAAACATCGCGCCGCAAAGGAACAGCATGGGTGTAATAACAAGCGTATTATAAAATATGAAATATTCATAACTGGGCGCAAGCGCCGTGACGACCATCGCTAGACTCGCGAAGGCGAGGCCATTGAGAGCGATGACTGGCAGCAAGCAGAGGATGGATGGCCACGATGCGTAGCCGAGCGTGGTGGCAACAATAGTGATTGCTGTGCCCGCCATGAGGGCCTTCGTGGCTGCCCACGCCAATTCGCCGAATAAGATATCGCCGAGCGTCAGCTGAGTGCATAGCATTCCTTCCCAGGTGCGCTGGTCGCCCATGCGGCCGAAACTCCCGTAGACCGTTTCAGCGGTCGCCGATGCCATCACGCTTGTGGCAACCATGCCAGCCGCGAGAAACGCAATGTACGAAGTGCCCTCAACAGGACCTATCATTGTTCCGATGCCAAAGCCGAGACCGAACAGATAGATCATCGGATCGGCGAGGTTGCCGAGAACCGATGCAAGCCCGATTTTCTTCCATCCAAGATAGTTGCGGCGCCAAACCGCGACCCAATTCCACGCATTGGCGGGCATGCCCGCCGCATAACGTTCGCCCATTGTTCAGTCCTCCATCTCGCGCCCGGTTAACCGCAAAAACACATCCTCGAGATTGGGGGGACGCTGCAGAAGGCGTAGACCCGTGCGCCCGCGTAGCTGCGCCAGCACCTGCTCCGGATCGGGTGCATAGCAAAAAAGCGTCTCACCGCTCACCTCGATGCGCTGTGCGTACGGCCGGATCAGCGCACCCAGTTCATGCGGATTGCCGCCGTAGACCTCGACCACGTCACAGCCGATCTGCTCGTCAATGAGTTCGGACGGGCGACCTTCGGCGATCTTGCGCCCCTCCTCCATAACGCACAGCCGATCGCACAGCCGCTCGGCCTCTTCCATGAAATGGGTAGTCAAAAGAATAGTCTTGCCCCGCGCCAGCAGCGATCGCAGCCGATCCCAGATCAGGTGGCGGGCCTGCGGATCGAGGCCGGTGGTCGGCTCGTCCATCACCAGCAAGTGCGGGTCATTGATGAGCGCACGCGCGAGCGTCAGGCGCCGCTTCATGCCGCCGGACAGTTCGGCGACGCGCGCATCCGCTTTGTTCTCGAGGCGGGCGAACTCAAGCAGCGATGGTATGACCGCATCGATCTGGCGTCTGCTCATCCGGAAGTAGCGCCCGAACACCAGCAGGTTCTCGCGTACAGTGAACGCGGCATCAAGATTGTCGAACTGCGGGACCACGCCGATGCGCATACGCGCCAAACGCGCGCGCGCCGGCACTGGAGCGCCGAGCACAGTAATCTTCCCCGCATCAGGCGATGTCATGCCGAGGACCATACGCGCAATCGTGCTTTTGCCCGCGCCGTTCGGTCCCAAGAGCCCGAAGCATTCCCCCGCCGCAACGCGGAACGACAGCCTGTCGACAACGAGCTTGTCATAAGTTTTGCTTACGTCAGTAAGGTCGATCGCTATCATGGACATGGGTTCATTTTACCGAGAGGGACGACAAAACTGGCGGTTGCTTGGTTCCCTGCCGACCTGAAACTGTGACTCGTCTTCGCCATCCCCGCCGTCGATAACGAACTGATCGACATCACAAGGATCTAGCCGCTGCTCAGCTAAAGCGGCGACAATTGCGTCGAGATTATCGATGGATTGGTAACGCGGATCGTTGTGCCGCTTTTCCTGGTCATCGCAGAAGACGAGCCGTCCATCCTCGACCAGGGCGATCGCCCCATCATGGGTCAGCTTGGTACCACAGATGCGCATAGTGTCTCCACGTTAACGGCGATAGATTCGAGATTCATCAGGAAGCGGAAATCGGGTTCCGGAAACGGACGAGCAAGCAGTCTTCGTTGACGGACTCGCCCCGACACTCAAGCCGCTCTACCTCGATCAACGTTTCGTTCAGCATGGCGATGACCGGCTCAGCACCAGCGGCGTGACCCCAGCGACGGCAATTAGCATCCCTTGCCGATCCGAAGATCAGATGCCCGCCTGGCGCAAGCACCCGCACCAGGTTTTTGACGGCCGCGCGCATCTCGGCTATGTCTCCGAGGTAGTAGAGGACCTCCGCCACAACGATCACGTCAAACAACTCGTCGGTCGAAAACTGTTGAACATCGCAGACTATCCAGTTGATGCGCGACGGCTCCTTTATCCGTTGACGTGCTCGAGCAATCGCTTGCGCCACGACATCGATGACGGTGAGCCCTTGGCAGTAGGGGACTAGTTTTTCCGTGAATGCGCCGGCAGCGCACCCGACTTCGAGGGCATTTGTAATGGAGCCTTGGGCAAGCGCCAGCTGGAGGATTTGCGTGTGGCGCTTCCGCTCGAATGGATTGCCGTCGAGGCGCCACGGATCGTCGGCGGCCAATTCCCGATCAAGCAACTGATGATTCACGTTCTGGGTCAAACTCGTGCACCTCTCGTCCGTTAGGTATTTGCGGTCAGTCGTCGCCGCAAATGTTGTCAGACAGGACTAATTCCGAAGAATCCCGCGCAAGATTGAGCCTGCGAAGCGGAGCCGAATGGGGCGAGAGTTCTGCCCTGCTGGAACCAGTGATCGGAGCTTGGGTGGGGGCCTGTTTTCCCCCAGTGTTCGATGTAGCGACAGCAGAGCTTCGCGACAGCCAATCGCTATTGCTCAAGGTACACAGCGCGTAGGCCTTCAACGGAAGCAAGAGAAAGACGTTGATGAACGTGTGCAGCGAAAAGCCAAGAAATCGAAATTGTCGAGCACGAAATGCTACCACGCTGCATCGGAGCATGGTCATGGACACAATCATCAGTCCTGTCCACCAAGGCACAGTGCCTGTCAGTGCGAAATGTGCGAGGCCCGTTAATACCGATAGGGCGAGGAGTAGCGCGCCGAGATTCTGTCCGACCACGTCCAACGTGAGATAGCTATTTAGGCTAGGCAGCAAGCGCAGCCCAAGCAGCGTGTCCCGGAATGTGCTTCGTGCCCAACGGAGTTGTTGGCGCAGATACGGTCCGAGTCTGTTCGGAACGACTGTGGCCGCGATGGCGCTCGGAACGTATTCGGTTCGAAAGCCTGCTTTCAGCATCAGGATAGTAAGATGGCGATCCTCACCGAAGTCGCTTGGCTTGCCCCGAAAAAATTGCGACTCGTACTGGTCCAGTAACAAAAGGAGCGCAGACCGGCGGTACATGGCACATGGGCCGCAACAGCACATAACGGCACCGAAGCGAGCCTGTGCCGCGCGCTCCTCGTTGCAAGCCAGCCAGTACTCCATGTCTATCAGCCTGGTCAGCCAACTCTCGGTTCGGTTACTGGCCGTCAACTGACCCATGACTGCGCCGACCGCTGAATCTCGCATCTTCGGTACAAGCTTGGAAATGACGTCGGGCGCGAGTACCGTGTCTGAATCAACGTTAAGCACCAGATCCCCTGATGAGCGTCGTATCGCGGCGATCTGCGCCTTGCGCTTTCCAACATTCTCGGGAAGCAAAATGATGTCGAACCTGGGGTCGCGCGCGTAGTCTTCGTGGACAGTTCCTAAGGCTTCGCGATTTCCAGAACCGTCATCAACCAAATAGACCCGAAGTCTTCCGGCGTATTCTTGGTCTGCAATGGAAGCCAGGCACTCTGAAAGCGTGCGCGGATCCTCGTTGAAGCAGGGGACGATGACATCGACGCTGGGCAGTTTGTCGGAGCCGGCGAGAACCTCCAACGCCGACGAATCCTTTGTCGGCATAGCATAAAGCCCTTGCATGCTCTTATAGGCAGTCGAGAGCAGTGCATAAAGCGAAATGGCCACAGTGCTGGTTGTACCAAGAAGAGTCATGGGATCTCGTTGTTCAGTGATGTTGAGGAAGTGAGCGGATTACAAATCCGCGCTCACGCAGTGCTGGAATCAGCCGGGACAGCGCCGTGACCGTCTGGTCGCGCATGCCGGCGTGAGCGCCCTGGCTCAACTCGCCGGGAGGGCATCCGTCGTGCAAGAGTACAATTGCGCCCGGCCGGACGGAGGCGAGCACTTTATCGAGAATCGCCTCGACTCCAGGGCGAGACCAATCTCGAGGGTCGACGGACCAATGAAGGGCCGCCAGCCCGGCGATCTGTGATGCTGTGCAGACTTCTTCGCTCCAGGCGCCGTAGGGCGCGCGAACAAAGCGGACCGAGGCCTGCGGGCACGCTCTCATGATGGCGTCGTTCGCTTCAAAGACCTCACGTTGCACTTCGCCGAAACCGCATTGGTACAGATCCGGATGAGACATCGTGTGGTTGCCTACCTCGTGCCCTTCTGCGATCATCCGTTGGATTAGATATGGGTGCTCTAAGGCGTAGGCGCCGATGACGAAGAAAGTCGCCGGCACCCGCTGCTCTGCCAGCACGTCGAGAATCTCCGGTGTGAAAAGTGGATTGGGACCGTCGTCAAAGGTCAGATAAACGCTTCGACGGCCGGTGCCGTCAGAGCACTCACGGCGCACTTCGTACAAGCAATCGGACCGGCTCATAGCTCTGGTCCGTTCCGATCTATCATCGTGCCCGTGGGCCATTCGCTGATCGGCCGTCCAACTGGCAGAACAATTGTGAGTGCGTCATCGATGCGTGTGGGCGGCAGGTCGAGGCGGGCCTCTGGTCGGGTGGAGCGCACGCGAATTCCCGACAAAACGGCCATAGGGCTGTATCGCCGTCCAAACCTCTCAACATGATTCCGCAGCGCGTCCCTGACCGTTCCGAAAGCGAATGGAACGCCAAGCTCCTGCAGTATTGGAAGCATGACATGGATTGAATGGGCGATTCCCAGACCCTCAAGGTCCGGACGTACCCCGTACAGGCCCAGTTCAGCCACCAACAGGTCGACCGCGTCGACCTTGATGAAACGGCGCAGTATGCCCATGTGAGCCGCTACACCGCTTGAATCATAGGCGATTACGCGGAGTTCAGGCCTGGCTCCGGCCCAGCTTCGACTACCTTCGAACGGTTCTGCGTTGGACGCCCCAGTCGGCCCGTACGTATCACGAAAGAACTCGGCGAGCTTAACGTGATCGGAGAGCTGCAACTCGTTTTCCCAGCACAACTTCCACTGCACCTGATGGCGCATTCAGGACCTCTCTTCATATTGGTTTTTGCGGCCGCATTACTCGACCAAAGCGGCGTTGTTGGCTGCACTCAGCCGTTGTCGTTGGCGAAGGTGAGCCAGACACTCTCTCGAGTTCCGGCCCGTGTCGTCGATTTGAGCTTGACGTCGCTCACTTTCCGTTCCTCTAATGCATGGCTCGTAAATTCGTAAAATTGATTGTTTGAATGATACGCATCCACACGTTGGATAGAACATGACATGCGTTTTAAAGGGCTGGATCTAAATCTCCTCGTTGTGCTGGACGCTCTGATGAGGGAGCGTAAAGTCACTGCCGCGGCTCGCAGTATCAACCTGAGCCAGCCGGCCATGAGCGCCGCCGTTGCTCGGCTACGCGCCTATTTCAACGATGAGCTATTTACGATGAACGGCCGCGAGCTCATTTTGACGCCGCGCGCCGACGGGCTCGCCCCAGCAGTCCGGGACGCATTGCTGCACATCCAGCTATCGATTATTTCCCCCGACGCCTTCAACCCGGCCCAATCGGATCGTCTCTTCCGAATCATGCTTTCCGATTACATCACGCTCGTATTTTTTAGGAAGATAGTAGAGCGCGCTGCGCGGGAAGCTCCCGCCGTTCGCTTTGAATGTCTGCCTATTTGCGACGACCCCGAGGAGCTTCTCCGGCGCGGCGACGTTGATTTTCTGATTATGCCGGAAGTGTTCATGTCGAAACATCCTCGCGCAGCCCTGTTCGAAGATAAGCTCGTAGGCGTAGGCTGCGGCACGAACAAGCAGCTGTCGGAGCCACTTACATTCGAGCGATACTTGTGCATGGGGCATGTTGTGCTCAAATTCAGGCACACCCGGCAGCCCACCATGGAGGAATGGTATTTGCTCGAGCACGGTTTCGAGAGACGTATCGAAGTTGTCGTACAGGGCTTTAGCCTGATCCCGCCCGTCCTGTCAGGCACCAGCCGCATCGGGACTATGCCCTTACGGCTGGCGCAGCATTTCGCAAAAACAACACCCCTGCGGATTGTCCAACTTCCGCCGCCACTTCCTCCTCCTGCATTCACGGAAGCCGTCCAATGGCCTGAGCTTCACAATAGTGATCCGGCAAGCATGTGGATGCGGGAAATGATGTTGCAGGAGGCATCTCGCCTGGCGCCTTTGCCTGAAATCATTGAGCGTCTCGGGCACGCCGATCCGACCTTTCGTTTCTTGGTACCGACTGCCACCTCGAAATCGCGTGCGAAGTCCCGGAAGATGTTGAGCCCCACTTAATCACCGCCTGTAAGACAGGCTGATCAGCATGTTCGACAAGCGCCGGCGCGGCGCGTGTTACCTACGTTCTGGGGCTGATCTCAGGCGAGTTGCTCGTCGAGGATGTGTGGCAGAGTGATGCCAGCTGCCTTGATTGCCCGCTTTGGCCGTAGGTGGTGACGACGCGAGCATTCTTTTCGATGGCGGCTTCTGGAGGCGGACGCGATCGCGTAGGAGCGGTTGCCCTTCGGGCGTCGGGCCTTTGGCCCGGCAGAGCGGCGCAGTTCCTTGCTAAGTGCGAGGGGCCGGAACGAGCAGAACACACGCCCGGGCTGCTACTGAATTGACTGCCGCCTCGATTTGCGTGCGAAGTCCCAGAAGATGGTTAGCCCGGTTAAATTCCTACCTTGCCGGCTGTGCCGCGGCTTTTCACGTGCAGCCAGGCGAGGAGATGGCGGTCGACGAGGTCGACCCCAAATGGACTGTGCTGGCCTCGCTCGGCTCTTGCCGTGCGGGATCATTGACCACACCCCCTGCACGAGAACGTGGGGCATGTTGGCAAGTGAAGCCGGTGGAGGTTGACCCTGCGGATCTAGGCAATCTACCTCGCGCTTCCGCCTTCATATATTTTCCGGCAGATGGATGTCGAACGGCAGAAATGTCTGTCCGGGTGTTTCAGCGGTGCCGGTCTCGATAGCCCGTGTCATCAGCGTTATCAGCTCCTGGCAAAGCCGGCGCATTGGCGTGGCGACCGCCATCGTGACGATGTTATCTGCAAGCGCTGCCCGAGACTCAGGTGTGATTTCATTCACGATCGCGACGAGATCCCGACTTTTGCCCTCTTCTCGGAGCGCGGAGATCGCGCCCTCCATGCCGCCGCCGGCGACATAGAAGCCGACGAGCTCGGGCTCCCGCTGCATGAGATCAAGCGTTGCCTCGTAGGTGATCTGCCGCTTCTCGAGGTTCATGACCGGATCCAGCACCTCGAACGTGGGCGCGTTCTCACGGCAATAGGAGCGAAAGCCGACGTCACGGAGCTCGTGCCCCTGGAAACGATGGCTGCCGACAAACACCGCCACTTTGCCGGGCCGTTTTGCGACCTTGGACACCATCCAAGCGGCCGTGCGCCCCACCTTGCGGTTGTTGAGGCCGATATACCCCTGTCGCACGCCGGCGGCGAAGTCGGAAAGCAGCGAGAAAACCGGAATGCCCTTGGCCTTGAGGTCCTCAACCGCTGCTGTGATTTTCGGGTGGTCCGGTGCCACCATCGCGATTGCATGGCAGCGTGCGCCCAACTCCTTGAGCGGCGCGATCAGGTCGCTCGGCATATGTGACGGGGCGAATTCGACGAGCGGAATGCCGTGGAAGGACTGGGCCAAATTGACCGATGCTTCGACCTCGCGCGCAAAATCTTGGTAGAAATGCTGGGCCGGTTTTCTCAAGATGAAGCCCAGACGGTAGTGCGGTAGGTCTCGCCGCAACCGCTGCTTGATTAGCCCGGCAGCATGATAGCCGATCGCCTGGGCGGCGTCGTGGACCCGCCGCGCGGTCTCCTCGCGCACCGGATGGCGGGCGTTCAGAACCCGATCGATCGTTGCTACGCTGACTCGGGCTTCGCGGGCGAGATCGGCAATTGTGGGGCGCTTGGTCATAGGTCCTATTCTGATTGGTTTTTGACGCGGGCCGGCTCTCTGTCCGCCTAACGCGTTTCGGTTTCGGGTGGCAAAGTGAAGACGTCCCCATACGAATGGGCACAGCGTGTTGGACGAACATCATTGCAGACGTAAACCGGCCGGGTATACTGAAAGGCTCATTCGCTTAAAGGGCGGTGACGATTTGCACTCACACATTTAGCGCTTCTGATACATGGTCCGTGAGGAGCCGTTTAGAGGCTGCGGGTCGGTCGTTCAGTTATGTGACCAGCTAAGCGACTTCACAGGTCGTGGGCCGCCCACCTTACTTGCAGGAGGGTAGCCGGTTTGATGCCTCGGTAAGCTGATGACCGCTGAAGGCAGCTTTCATCTGTGCTCGGTCCAACTCTCCTTCCCAGCGTGCGACGACGAGGGATGCCACTGCGTTGCCGACGCAATTCGTCAGCGCCCGGCATTCGGACATGAATCGGTCGATGCCGAGTATCAGTGCCATCCCAGCAACGGGAACACTCGGAACTACCGCGAGCGTAGCCGCCAGGGTGATGAAGCCCGCACCTGTCACACCTGCAGCGCCCTTGGAGGAAAGCATTGCTACGAGCAGCAGCAGCACCTGATCGCCGATGGACAGATCCGTGTTCGTCGCCTGTGCGATGAAGAGAGCCGCTAGCGTCATGTAGATATTCGTGCCGTCCAGATTGAACGAATATCCGGCCGGGATGACGAGACCCACAACCGAACGCCTGGCGCCCGCCTTTTCCATTTTCTCCATCAGCGACGGGAGCGCCGCCTCCGAGGAGGACGTTGCGAGGACAAGCAGCAGCTCTTCCTTGATGTAACGAATGAGAGAACAAATCGAAAAGCCGTTGTAACGGCAGACTGCGCCGAGAACCCCGAACACGAAGAGGAAGGCGGTGAAATAGAACGTCGCGACCAGCATCGCGAGGTTGACTACCGAACCGATGCCATATCTGCCGATGGTGAAGGCCATCGCGCCAAAAGCGCCGATCGGCGCGGCCTTCATCAGAATTCCGACGAGCTTGAAGACAGGCACAATGAGCGCCTGGAGGAAGGAAACGACAGGCTTGCCCGTCTCTCCGGCCATCGCAAGCGCCATGCCGAACAGAACCGAGAAGAACAGCACCTGCAGGATGTCGCCTTCCGCGAAGGCACCGACGATCGTTGGCGGGATAATGTTCATCAGGAAGCCGGTGACCGACTGCGCTTTGGCTTTTGCGGCATAGGTATTCACGGCCTGGACATCGAGCGAGGCCGGATCGATGTTCAGGCCGTCGCCAGGCTGGACGACATTGGCGACGATGAGGCCGACGATCAGCGCGAGCGTTGAGAAGGTGAGGAAATAAACCATTGCCTTGCCGGCGACCCGGCCGACCTTATGAAGATCGTTCATGCCGGCAATGCCGGTCGCAATTGTCAGGAAGATGACAGGCGCGATGATCATCTTGACCAGCTTGATGAAGGCATCACCCAGCGGCTTCAGGCTCTCGCCGGTCTCCGGATAAAAATAGCCAATTGCGACGCCGAGCGCGATGGCGGCAAGCACCTGGGCGTAGAGCTTGGTGTAGAAGGGTTTGCGGGGCGCGGGACTCGCGCCGCGGACTTGTGCAGCTGACACTGTTTCTCTCTCCCTGACCGGATCGAGGTGGCGTGACTTCTCCCGGGCTTCTCCCTATCGCGGCGCTCCGGTCGAACGCTGCACCAACGCCGCCGCAATACCCATGCCAGATGAATCCGATCACCTGAACTGATGTGGGCTCGCCAATGATGGAGGAATGCGGTGTCAGACCAGCGGGCAAGGCCGCGGTCCCAACGCCCTTGATGGTCTGTGGCAGAGTGCTGCCGGTCGATCCCTCTGGCTAGCGGTTTTGCTGCACAGAGCGTGGTGGGTTCCTCGTTAGCCGGCTTTGGACCGGGCCCCATCGTTGGCGCCAGCGGGTACCAATAAGTCGCCTGTTCAAGGCCGTCCAGATGACAGGCTAACTTACCCCTTTTCGGAAGCGCTCGTTTCTAGACAGCCTACGACCATGCAGCCACTGCAATCACAGAATAAATTCGGACGGCCTTTTGGACGACCCATTTTGCAAATCAACGCCCGCAGCACGGGCAGCCGTTTTCAAGCGGTCGCATCGTAATCTGTTCAGACTTTTCGATACGCTCATTGAGTGTGCCGATTTCGGCCCCAGGCCGGTGATGGTGCTGACCACGACGATGCGATTCAGAAGTTGCGAGCACCGCCTACGAAGTCGTACTCGACGCCAGCTTCGCGCCTTCACACGCGACATCGCCGCCGCCTGATCAACTCGAGAAAGATGGCGCTTGCGGCAACGGACCAGTGCCGTTGGCTGTTATTATCGCTCCCGCCCCTCCTTCGCGGGCGCTGGTGAATGGCACGGCCCCGCATTTACACACCGCGCGGTCAGCCGCTCGGGCAAGGCATGGCCGGCCCAGGTATTTCTGCTTCAACGCAAAGATAGAACTGATGAATCCTATCATAAGCCGCGAGGTTTCCTTTCACAGATGAAAGAAAGCTCGATTGACTATGCCGCCTCGCTCCAGTCTTTTGAAAACAACGTGTGTTTGCCCGGGGCAAGCCAATAACATGGCCAAGCCTCGTGAGGGAGTAGCCAAGCGATGCGTCAGGGCTAGACCCGCTTTGCACTCGACCACACGGCGGCGGCACGAGTTCACGTCGGAGCATTTTCGCCCGTGCCCGCGACGTCGCGGGCGCACATGCCGCCAGCCTAGATTTGATGGCGCGAGATCGAGGATCACATGCACCACAACATTAGCAAGTCAGAACAGAATGCCCGCGACTGCGGCATATCGCTGCCGAATGCGATAAAGGGTTGTCCAAAGCCCGACACGAATCCTGCGAATGTGGCATTGCACGAGCGCGCGCTAACCGGCATCTTCGAAATATCGAAAGTACTCGCCGATGCCGCCCGGCTCGAACTCAAGTTGGCCAAGGTAGTCGATCTCCTGCACTCGTTTGTGCAGATGCGGCACGGCATCATCGCTCTCTGCGATGCCGAGGGCGGACTGGACATCACAGTGGCCAGCGGCTGCGGCACGAACGGCAATGAGCCCTCCCGCTCGCGCCTGCCGCGCAACGCCATCGACCAGATTGTGACGACCGACACGCCGCTTGTCGCCGACGACATAGTGATGCATCCGACCTTCACTGCCGCTGATATCGAGGTGCTTGGGGCCTCCGACACCGTGTCGTTCATCGGCGTTCCCATTCGTGTTGATGGGAACGCCATAGGCGCGCTGACTTTGGACCGGGTTTTGGAAAGCAGGTCAAGCTATCGGCTCGACGATGATGTCCGGCTGCTTACCATGATTGCCAACATGGTGGGACAGACAGTCAAGTTGCATCGCTTCTCCGCGGTCGACCGCGAGCGAACGCCGGAGCTGGAACATCGGCTGCAAACGAAATTTTCTGATGTTAAGCACCCTGCACCCCGGCGCAAAAAGGTCCACGTCGAGGGGATGATTGGTGACAGTCCGGCTATAAGCGCCCTGCTGGAGAAGATCGCGGTCGTAGCGAAGGCAAAAACCACAGTTCTGTTGCGAGGTGAGTCCGGTACCGGGAAGGAGCTGGCTGCCAAGGCAATTCACGAGTTGTCGCCGCGCGCCAAGCGGCCCTTCGTTAAACTCAATTGTGCAGCGCTCCCAGAGACAGTCCTGGAATCCGAATTGTTCGGTCATGAGAAGGGTGCCTTCACAAGCGCATTCAATTCCCGCAAGGGGCGTTTTGAGCTCGCTGACAAGGGGACGTTGTTTCTGGATGAGATCGGCGAGATCTCGGCCTCGTTCCAGGCAAAGCTACTGCGCGTGCTGCAGGAGCAGGAGTTTGAGCGCGTCGGCAGCAATCAGACCATCAAGGTCGATGTTCGCGTGATTGCCGCCACGAACAGGAACCTGGAAGAGGCGGTTGCAAGGAATGAGTTCCGCGCCGACCTATACTACCGCATCAACGTGGTTCCCTTGCTGGTACCAGCATTGCGCCAAAGGCGCAGCGATATTCCGCTCCTCGCAGCTGAGTTTCTCAAGAAGTTCAACGACGAGAACGGCTGTACGCTCACCTTCGATCCGCGTGCGATTGAAGTGCTGATGAAATGTGAGTTTCCCGGCAACATTCGCGAGCTTGAAAATTGCGTGCACCGGACAGCGATCCTGGCCGAGGGACTGTCAATCGGGAGAAACGACTTTGCCTGCTCCCAAGGCCAATGCTTTGCCGAGGCGCTGTGGAAGTGCAGATCGGGCAAGGCCGCGCTGCAACCACCGCCGATCCTGTCGGAGTCAGCGAATTTGGCCACGCCGCCGGACGCGGCCGCCAGTTCGGCCGCGACTAACCCACTTGCCGGCGCATCCCACCCAATTGGCGCGAGGACGCCCGATATAGAGCGCGTCATTGCTGCCATGGAAAGATGTGGCTGGGTGCAGGCAAAGGCAGCGCGCTTGCTTGGGCTGACCCCGCGCCAGATTGGCTACGTGCTGAGGAAATACGGCGTCGAGATCAAGCGTCTTTGAAAGCATGACCCTGGGCATGAGCTGAGCAGCTTAGCGCCTTGGCGCCGCGCAGCGATGCAGATCCGCGTGCGCGTCAACTCGATTCGACCGAGGACAGCTGGCTGAATTCCCATGTCAGCCGGCGCTGCGACCATTGTGTGAAAGGCAACCCTGCCATCGTCCAATCCCGTCCGCCATGTTGCTCTCGTTGCGAGCTCATGCGGATGCCCCTGTGTGACTGAAACGGAGTTAAATATGTCCGACGCAAAACTGCAAACTGTGCTTTCGGCTCTTTCGCAAGTGACACGACAGTTGGATGCTCTGCCGTCCAACGGACCAGCGCCGGACGCAAATTTTATCAAGCTGAATACGAATGAGAACCCGTTTCCGTTGCCGCCAATCATAATGCAAAGTGCAGTGGCGGCCCTCAAGCGCCAGTATCTATATCCGGATGACGATAACTTCAGACTGAGGGAAGCAGCGTCCAGCGCCTATGGCGTTTCCAGGGATCAGGTCATCGCTGGCAACGGGTCGTCTGAACTGCTCGGACTGATCTACAGAGCTTTCCTCGCACCCGGCGACAAGGTTGCGATGATGTCGCCAGGGTTTTCGTTCAACCGCAAACTTGCCATGCTCGAGGGCGCTGAGTTCCTCGAAATCGGATGTCAAGCTCATTCCCTGCCAATGGAGCAATTGCTTTCTGGTCCGGCAAAAGACGCCAAGTTTATTATGTTGGCCAATCCAAACAATCCGACCGGAACATTCCTCCCGATAAGCGATATCGAACGCCTCGTAGCACAATCGGACCGCTTGATTGTCCTCGATGAGGCCTACGTCGACTTTGCACCCGATCACGGACTGCGCCTCATCAACCGGTATTCGAACCTTCTGGTCTTGAGGTCATTCTCGAAAAGCTATGCCGCCGCCGGCATTCGCGTCGGTTTCGGTTTCGGTCACCCTGAAATTATTGGAAGGCTGCGAAACATCCAGAACGTCTTCAACATGAACGTGATCGGGCATGCCGTTGGTATCAGCGTGCTTGAACATCGCGGCGCCTACGCAGACAACCACAAGCACATCAAGGATGAACGAGAGCGAGTGACAGTTGCACTATCGCAACTCGGATTTTCCGTAACACCCTCCCGCGCAAATTTCTTGCTGGCCCGTGTGCCCGCGGGACAGGACGGCTCATGGTGGCAAGCAGCATTGGAGAGGCAAAAGATACTTGTCGCGTTTTTTCCGGACAAAGGCTTGGAACACTGTATCCGCGTCAGCATCGGCACAAAAGAGCAGATGGATGAATTTCTTGCTGCCGCTGGCGACATTGCTGGAAGCTTAACGGTGCCAAGCTCCAGAGGCAGGGAAGCGTCAGGCTCTGCTTCTTCGTTACGCTGACGCTAATCGGCGATCACACACATCTCTTCCGACTTGCTGGTGATCCCAGCAAGAAAACAGCCTGCTTTTAAAATCGGGGACTTAAAGAGTGACAAACGTCTTTCCTTCAAACCTGGCTTTCGGCATCTTCGATCATTTGGATGAGGATGGCCGCGATATAGGCCGGCAGTACGAAGATCGCCTGATATTAGCAGAGGCGTGCGATCAGCTAGGGTTCTATGCCTATCATCTCGCAGAACACCACTGTACTCCCCATGGGAGAGGCCCATCGCCGAATCTGTTCTTATCGAGCGTCGCCCAGCGCACCCGGCGCTTGCGTCTCGGACCCTTGGTGATGCTGCTTGCGCTTTATCATCCGCTGCGTGCGTTCGAAGAGATCTGTATGCTGGACCAGTTGAGCGGTGGCAGGCTCGAACTGGGCATAGGGCGCGGTGCTCTCCCGACCGAATTGGGCTACTTCGGGATTGGTGCGGACGCGGTGCCGGGCCGTTATGCCGAAGCCAGCGAAATTCTTATGCAAATACTTGTGAATTCGAGGGAGGTCGGCACGCTATGCTATCAAGGCCGCCATTTTGATCTCAATGACGTTCCTTTGACGCTGAGACCTCATCAGCGTCCACATCCGCCCACATGGGTCGCTGCCAATCGACCCGAGTCCACAGCTTGGGCCGCTGCGAATGGAACAAATATCGCGTGTGTAGGACCTTCCTCTTCTGTTCGCAAAACTACTGATGCGTTCCGCGCCTATCGAGAGGACAACGCAGGCGGGGGGGATCAAGGGAGATTTGTCGGATTGCTCCGCATGGTCGTGATTGGGCGTTGTGACACACATGCCTATTCGCTCGCGGCACCTGCTTACGCACGCTGGCTCAAGAGCTTCCAATTCCTTTACGAGCTTAACGCTATCCCCACTCCACCAAACTTGCCGCTAACCTTCGATGCGGCAGTCGAGAGTGAATTGTGCGTGGTAGGATCAGCAGAGTCTGTGCGAAAAGCTCTGCTAGATCAGTTGGAAGAGGCAGGTGCCAACTACCTGCTTTGTCAAATGGCATTTGGAAATCTGCCGCTAGATGCTTCCCTTTACACCGCGAGGACCATTCAGTCCGAAATCATGGCTCGACTTGGCTGACCATGTGCTCGAGCTTGCACGTGGTGGGGCGGGCAATCGGGAGGAGGCCAAACTGACGACGAGCAGGCGGCACAGAATACCAGCTTGTGCGTTGGCTGGCGTCTGGGCCATCGTGTGAACATGCACGATCCTAAGGAGAGGGTAGCCGAGCGCGTCACGATGCCGGCACGCGTCTGCTCGTCGCGCTGGCGCTAGTCGTTGCCCATAGCCAGCCGCAGGAGGTTCTTCTCGCCCGGGGCGGCGTCGGTGCGGCGCCCACTAATCCAGCTTCATCAGCGGCCCGTCGGTGGCAAAGCCGTCACTCGCTACGGCGCTATTGAGGGCGCGCTCGCGAGCGGCTTTGCGACGCCCAGCCAACACCTCCAGCGAGCTCGCCCGATGATGGTGGTGCACCGCGGTCGGATACGATGCTGGAGGAAATCGTTCGCAGCCGGTCTTCACGAATTGCGAGGAGTGCTCGTTCTTGAGTGCTGGCTGCTGGCCGGATGCGGTGGCCTGAGTGGTCTGCCGACACGCCCGAAAGTCAACGCCACTACCACAAGGCCGCCAAGATGTCAGGTCTGAGAGCCAGCTTGGACGGTGGTATCGTGTTCGGGAAGGTCGTCGAAGGAGGCGTAGTTGAGATAGTAGAGTTTGGAATACAGGCCGCCCATGGCTATTAACTCATCGTGGTTGCCAGTCGCAATAACTTGGCCATTCTGAAGCACGATGATGCGGTCGGCCCCCCGGACCGTGGCGAGACGGTGGGCGATGACGAGGCCAGTCCGCCCTTCAAGCAGCTTGATCAGAGCCTTCTGAATCTGCAATTCCGTGTAGCTGTCGATATTGGCGGTAGCTTCGTCGAGCACGAGGATCTTGGCGTCAGCGACGAGGGCGCGGGCGAAACTGATAAGCTGGCGCTGGCCGAGAGATAAGTTGTCGCCGCGTTCGCCAAGTTGGGTCTCATACCCGTCGGCGAGGCTCATGACGAAGTCATGCGCGCCGACAGCCTTGGCCGCCTCGATCACCTTGTCGCGCGTGGCTTCCGTCTTCTGGTATCGAATGTTCTCGAAGACCGTCCCGGTGAACAGGAATGGCTCCTGCAGCACCATGGCGACCTGGCGGCCGAGCGATTCCTGGGTGAGGTCGCGTACATCATGTCCGCCGACCAGCACCTGACCCTGCTGAACATCATAGAAGCGGTGGACCAGGGCCATCGCACTCGATTTGCCAGAACCGCTCGGTCCGACTAGTGCGACCGTCTCGCCCGGATTGACCTTGAACGAGACATTTTTCAGAACCGAACGGTTCGGATCGTAGCCGAAGGTGACGTCCCTAAACTCGACCGAGCCGTCCATTTCGGGCGAAAGCACCTCGGCATTGGGTTTGTCCTTAACATCGATCTTGACGTCGAGCACATCCGTCAGGCGCTTGCCTGAGGCCATGGCGCGCTGCATGACCGAATATTGCAGGGTGAGTGAGCGGATCGGGTCAAAGAAGCGCTGGATGTAAAATAGGTAGGCTACCAACACGCCCACATCTATACGGCTATTCATGACCATCGAGCCGCCGACCACAATAACGGCGGCCAAGGCGAGGCCGGTGATGCCATCGACGATGGGCACCATGACCAGTGCATATCTGGCAGCGATCAGGTGGGTCCTGAGGTTGGCATGGGCCCGATCGTCAAAAAGACTGAAATTCACCTGCTGGCGGTCCATTGACTGTATGGTCCGCACGCCGTGAATGGCTTCGGCCAGCGCGCCATTGACGACGGAATTGGTTTCGTGTGCAGCCATGAAGGCGTCGCGGGCACGCGGCAACCAGACAATGCGGACGATCACCAGGATCGGCAGAACCGATAGCGTCAGGAGGCCGAGGCGAAAGTCGAGCCACAGCATTACGAAAACGATGCCGAAGAGAAGCGCAACATCGCCTAGGGAATATACCGAGGTTTCCAGGAACTCCTGTATGGAGTTAACGTCGCCTTGCAGGCGCGACATCAGGCGTCCGACCTCGGTCTTGTCCATGAAAGAGAGCGAAACCTTTTGCAGATGGCCAAACATGGCGCGGCGGATGTCGAACAGGACAGTTTCGGCCATTTTCCCATCCAAGGCTTCCTGCATGTAGCCGGCGGCGAAATTGACCAAAATCGCCGAAAGGAACGCGCCGACGGCCGCAAGCTGGGCTGAGCGATCGGGCCTTGCGGGGTTCATGCCGAGGTCGATCGCGTAGCGGATGATCAAGGGGATGAGAAGCTGCGTCCCGGTGAAGATCAGCATCGCGACAATCGTGACAACTACCTTTGCCCGGTAGGGATGGACGAAGCCCCAGATGCGACGGAGGATGCTCTTGTCGAAAGCCCGGCCGAACATCTCCTCCTCGATCCGGTGCGAGCCGACGACCGCGCGCGGAGGGCGTCTCCCGTCGTCAGGTTCGGCTTCGAGTTCGCCGCGGCCCTGGTCCATCAGCGGGCGCCCCCATCCTGGCTAATAATGCTATCACCCGGGCACGTCTGGAGATCGTAAAGGGCCCTGTAGCGTCCCCGCTTCGCCAGAAGCTCTTCATGCGTGCCGCGTTCTACGATTTCGCCGTTATCGACAAAAAGGATTTGATCGGCATGCTTAAGCGCACTCAGCCGGTGCGCGATGATGATCGTCACCCGATCCTTTGCGAAGCGCCGCATCGCCGCGCGAATGCGCAGCTCGGTGCCGGCATCGATCGCGGCCATCGAGTCGTCGAAAATGATGACGGAGGGGCGCAGCATCATGGTGCGAGCAATCGTGAGACGCTGGCGCTGGCCGCCAGAGAGAGAAACGCCGCGTTCGCCCACGACCGTCTCATACCCTGCCGGGAGCCCGAGGATGTAGTCGTGGAGCTGGGCGAATTCTCCAGCGCGTTCAATTCGCTGTCTCTTCGCCCAGGGATCGCCATAAGCGATGTTGTTCTCGATCGTTGTGGTGAATAGGAACGCATCCTGCTGTACAACCGCGACCGCCTTGCGAAGGCTCTCGAGGGTGACATTGCGTATGTCCTGGCCGTCCAACGTGATGGCGCCACCGGTCACGTCGTAAAAGCGGGGGACCAGATGAGCCATCGTCGATTTGCCGGAACCCGGCGGACCGACGATCGCGATCGTCTCGCCTCTCCGGGCCTCAAAGCTGAGGTTCTTCAGAATGGCGCGGTTTTCGGCGTTGGGGTAGGCAAATGAGACATTGTGGAAGCGCAGAGTGCCGTCACTTATCTCAAGCGGTCTGGCCTCGAGAGCATCCCTGATGGTGATCTCCTGATCGAGGAGACCGAAAAGCCGCGAACCGCAGCTAGAAGCGCGGGCAAACGCATTGACCATGAGACCGATCTGGCGGACTGGCATTTGCAGCATGGTCATGAAGGTCAGGAAGGTCGCCATGGTTCCGACGCTGATCTCGCCAGCGACGAGCTTGTTGCCACCGATCCCAAGCACCAATCCCATTGCGAAAAAGTAGGACAAGGTCATCGCCGACGTGTTGGGTACGTAGATGTCAACGAGATCGTTGGCGAGGTCGAGCGCGTTCTTGGAAGCGCCGTCGAACTTCAGCATCTCATAGGATTGAGCCGCAAAAGCGCGGACCACACGGATACCTGCGAGATTTTCCTTCATCACGCGGCTTAGTACCGAAAGGCGCTCATAGAGGTCGAGCCAGGTGGCGCGCAGCCTAAGCTGTGTGGTCGATGAGCGCCAAGCGACAAAAGGCACGAAGCTGAGCGCGGCCAAGCCGAGCACGGGATCGGTCGAGATCATCATGTAAGCGCCAATCCCGATCAGCATCGTCAGCAGGAGCACCCGCATGAGCCCGGTGGAAAAATACATCCGCACGCCTTCGAGATCGAGCATTCCGGCGGTTATCAGATCGCCTGAATGGGCCCGGTCGTGAAAGGAAAAGCTTAGACGCTGGATCTTGTCGTAGTAGGCGAGCCGCAATTCGTACGCGACATGATGCCCGACGGCTTCGGCAAAATAGTTCTGCGCCATCGTGAAAACGCCGCGTAGCGCGCTGACGGCGAGCAGCAGGAGAGCCGGGGCCCAGAGTGCTTGTCCTGCCGCAGCCCCCGCGACACCGCCCCCGATAGCTGTCTGGGTCTGGTCGACAGCCCGGCCGAGAAGCTGGGGAATGAGCAACTGGAGGATTGCCGCCATGATCGTCGAGCCCATAGCGAGGGCGACCTGCCACGGATGGCGCAGATTCATACGCGTGATGCGCAACAGCGTACTCAAATCCCGGCCCCAGCGCGCCGCTTCAACATGGGCCAACGAATTCAGTGCGTTCGTTGCGCCGCTGACAGCTTCACTGTTCACGGGTGTATTCCCGACTGCATTTTGCGCCTTCGAGGAAAGCCGAAGCAGACATCATCAAAGGCATCCGCCATTGTTAATCCCGTCCTCAACCTGCAGCCGTGCCCGTTCCCACAAGCCGAGCCGCCGCTTGACTTAGTGGCATGTCGATCACCGTGATTCCGCTTGCCGCAAGAAAACGCGCTTCGTTTCTGGTCAGGGTTTCCGCGTCCATTACGGTGCAATAGGGACCGCGGGAGCGCTTCATGATCTGTCTGGCGTAGGTGCGCAGCATCTGATCGTTGAAGCGGCAGCCAACGAAGAAAAATCCACGGGTGATGCGCCGTTCCTTCACAGCGTCTGGGATCGGTGTCTGGATATCAATTTCGGACAGGACTTCGACGTAGTCGGAATCTGCGACGAGAAAGTTTTGCGCGGGCGTAATACTCCCGTGAGGTGAATAGAGAACCGTCTTGGCCCCCAATCGGGGGTCGAGCTCCCTCCCGGACAAATCGTAGGTTTTCGTCCAAATGTTGCCGATTTCATTCGCGCGCGTGACGCCTTGTATCTCAACGACGTCCGTTCGGCCGGTCTCTACCAGAGCCGTGCGCATCGCGCTGTCATACCAGCTGTCGATGATGAGGGAGAGTGGCAGCCTTGCGAGCCAGGCGTGGAAGGGGGTCGGCCCCACCGGCGCTGCGAATATGTCGGTCATCCAAGCTTGAAGCGTCCGGCGATGCCGGCGCTGTTCGATGAACTGTGCAACCGACCACATATTGGTGCGGATCCTGGAAGGGGCTGGAGCCCGTGCATTGAGTGCCGCGGCAACAACCTCCGGGGTATGCGGCACAGGCGGTTCCACACAGTTCAACTCAAGAAGACCCGGACCGAGATAGGGGATCACCTCATCGGCGGCGAGCGCTTCCTTCGCCAGGTCAAGCAGCTTTTCAGCAAAACTGTCCCGCACAATGACGAGGTGGCCCCATGTCAGGATCGTGTTCATCTCGTTTCCTCGCGACGCACCTAGGGGCAGCATCAGCCCTCTTCGGAAATCTTCCTTGCCTCGACGGTGATCGGCAGACGCGTATCATGTGGGAGATCGGGTAGGAGGAGCCGCCACCCGTTCCTGAGCGTGACCGTTCCGCCCCACAACTCTTCCTTCTCGAGTTTGATGATCGGCTCTTCGAGGTCCTTTTTGGGGACATACGCTGACAAACCAGCATCGGTCCTGCGGATCATGACTTTCATCTGGCCGTCCCTTCATTGGTATTGCTTTCAGCACTGCAGGGCGCCTCGGCCTCGTCGAGGCTCATCAGTTCACGCGCTCGCATACCGACTACGGTGCCACGGTCGATCCACTCGACCGCATAGATGAAGAACTGCTGGAGAAAGGTGCCAATGTCGCGCACATATCCCTCGTCCCCCTTCCGCACGAGATTTTCGCCGATCTCCCTGCCAGGATAGGTGCCGTCATTCTTTATGTGGCGAGTGGCACGTACCCGCTCTCCCGGCATGAATCGTGGAGGCCTGCGGATTTCGATCTCCTCTTCGCGTCCGAGCGACATGTCCGTTCCCTGATTTCTCTTGCGGCTGAGATTGCGAACAAGGCGTTCCAGGCGTCCTGCGTAGGCAGCCCCCAACCATGTCGGCAGTCCAATGTCCGTTACGCAGGAACGCAGGTCTTCGGCACCGGACATACCGAGGCACATTGCTGCGCATCGAAGACCCCCTCGCATTCGGTGCACTTCTGTGACTCGATCACGTAGCTCTCGCCTTTGAACTTGATCGCGCCGGAAGGACATTCGAATTCGCAGGCGCCGCATTGGGTGCATTGGGATGCGATGATCTTGAAAGCCATTTTAACTCCTGGTCCGAATGAATGAGACAGCTCAGGCCGTCGCCGCGAGTGTGGGGATCCCAGATGCGGCGATGTAAATCGCGCTGATTGCTGTCTCGATATAGTCATGGGCACAGGCGTCGGTGGCTCTGATTCCAGCCTCCGCGAGCTGATCCTGCGGGCAATTTCCAATCTTGGCGCACAGCACGATATCTATGCCTTGAAGCGCTGCGATGACGCCATCGAGGGCGGCTTCTGCGCCCCAGCCGCCAAGGCAATACTTGTCCACCTTCCGATGCCCGACGAAGCTGATCCCTTTCAGCGAGGCTTGATAAACCTGGAATTCCTTCGCATGGCCGAAATGCTCATTGACGCGGCCGCCGCCCTTGGTCGCCACCGCGAAGAGAAGGGACTTGCCGGGGCTCGCTGCCTTGACCAATCCGATCGCTTCTCTCCTAGCCTCGACGTGATCACGGCGCTCCTCCGCGACCAGCTCCCGATAGGCCTTGCGTTTGCTGGCATCGTAGGTGACCTCGCCGGGAATCCGGTCGACTGTGAATTCCTGGCCACGATCTTCTCCGAGCAGGCCCACGGCATCTGCCCGGCACTGCCGGCAGTGGCGCATCAACTGGGCGCCGTTTTCGACACGATCCTGAAGAGCCTTCATCTCCATTGCGTTTGGGCCGCGCTGCCCGCTCAGACCGTAGTGCGTGCCGTGGGCCGGGTCCGAAATCAGCGGCATAAGGTTGTGCAGGAACGCGCCTCGCTCCTTAATCCATCTATTCACCTCGATCAGATGCTCATCATTCACGCCCGGGATCACCACCGAGTTGATTTTGGTGAGGATGCCCCGCGCGGTCAGCATCTCCAGGCCCAACATCTGCCGCTGGTGCAGGATCCGGGTGGCTTCAATGCCGACGTAGCGGCGATGATCGTGAAAGATCCAAGGATAGATCTTTGCACCGACCTCAGGGTCGACCATGTTGATCGTGATCGTCACGTGATCGACATTCATGTCAGCAAGCTCATCGACATGGTCGGGCAGCGCCAGCCCATTCGTGGATATGCAAAACTTGATGTCTGGGATTTCCCTGGCGACCCTGGCGAAGGTCGCCTTCGTCTTCTTCCAGTCGTAGCAGGCGTCGCCCGGTCCGGCGATGCCGAGCACGGAAAGCTGCGGCACCTCATTGGCGACCGCGATCACCTTGCGTAGCGCCTGATCGGGCGTCAGCTTTTCAGAGGCCACCCCAGGCCGGCTTTCGTTGGCGCAGTCATATTTGCGATTGCAGTAGTTGCACTGGATGTTGCAGCCCGGCGCGACCGCGACGTGCATACGCGCGAAATAGTGATGCGCCTCTTCTGAAAAGCAGGGGTGATCCTTGATCTTCTCCCAGACAGCCGGATCCGTGTCGTCGGGCTTTGTCGACGAGCCGCAGGACGAAGACGCGCAGCCCCCAAGTTTCATGGTGCCAAGCAACTGGTCACCGAATGTCGTGCTGAGGCTCTCAAGCGAAATTGCCGGTGCAGACATGAACGGCTCCGTTGCTGCGTGATGTCGCAGTTCAAAGCGCAAGAGCTATGCCAGCCCAAAGAGCTGTTTCGGTTCACGAATAGGCTTCTCGTGTCAGATTCCTTCGGATTGCTCCGACACACCTTTGTCGGGCTTACGACAGTGGACAAGCAAATAGGGTCGCGAGGCTAGCAGCCTCGGGCGCGCAGAGTGTGAGCGAGACCACTCCGGGCTGCTTGCGCTTGACGTCATCGCGACGTCTGGAATTTCTTCACCCTGATACCATGCCGGCGCAGGGCGTAGCCGATTTGCCATGGCGTGAGGCCGAGGATACGAGCCGCCCAGGCAGAACCCAACCGGCCTTGTCAATCGCGTCGATCAGCCGGTTGCGTTCCGTCAGATGCGGGCGACAAGCGGCATGGTTCGGATGCGGCCGTAAGAGGAGATACCTTGATGCGGAGGCGCCGATGCGACTGGCCGGCAGCTGCAATTCGCTTGATCTGTTACGGCCTGTGATATGAGGCGGCGAGTGCCTGATTGAGGTGCGTGGGTATTGCAGGCAGTGCCGGCAATCTGCGGCTCTCCTTCAGCGTCCAGGACGACGATCGCTCAATTACCCGTCTGCAGAAAGCGGGCAGGACGTTCACGACAATTGGCCAGCGTATGGCGAGCGTAATCTCCAGCTCGCTCGGGGCGGTCGGCACCTTCACATATCGTAGAGTCCCTGAGCGGGTATCTGCTTAGGGCATGCTGGATGGGCGGTTCAGGGCCTCGTCGACCCGATCTGCGGCCCGGTGGCTCATAGAGACGACTTCAGCGGTTGTCGTCCAGAGTGAACCTGAATTTTTTATCTGAGGCTGAATTGCGTATTCATGCAATGTCTCTTCATTTATTGGCTATTAAAGCAAAAAATGGCATGGCCGAGACTCAGCTGTACTGGATGATCGCCGCCTTAAGTGTGCGTGCGCCGGTCATCCGAATTTAAAGAGGATTCCGAAACCGCCGCGTGGATAGTTCCACTCGATCTCACCACTCGTCTCGCACAAAATCCGGCAGGTGCCGCACTCCATGCAGCCGTCGGCAGTGATCTCCACTTGACCCTTGTCGTTCAACTCATAACATTTCGCCGGGCAGACGTGGGTCAGCGCGAGCAAATTCGCGCTCGGCTTCTGGTGCGGTCGCACTTTGATGTGCGGGCGGCCGGAATCCACCAAGTAGCGGTTCTGGTAAAGCTTGTCCTCGACACGTGACTTCGTCGCTGCGCTGGTCATATCGTCTCCCCTCAGCGCCACGCCAATGCAAGGCGGACCGCGTCGCTGACCAGCCCCCAGCGCGAGCGCGCCTTGATGAAGGCCGCCGTGGTCGCCTTTTCCTTCTCGATCTTCGGCGTGCCGTCGACACGCATGAAGTTCTGCGCAGCTTGCGACATCAACCGCGGATAAGTCGTGAAATAATTGCTGGAATTGGTGTGGAGCAAGGCCGGCATGTCTTTGTATTTCCTCAGGTCCTTGACCACGAAGGACTTGTCCAGCATGGCTTTGTAAAGGGCGAGATTCCGTTTGTTCATCGGACCGTTGCGGCTCTTGACCTCGACGATTGCCTCAGCCGCAATGCGGCCGGAGGTCATGGCGAGGTTCGAACCCTCGCGGTGAATCGCGTTGTTCAGTTGCGCGGCATCGCCGACCACGACCCAACCATCGCCAAAGAGCTGCGGAATAGCCTTGTAGCCGCCTTCGGGAATGAGGTGTGCGGAATATTCTTTCACTTCCGAGCCGGCGATCAGCGGCCGGATCGAAGGATGGCTCTTCAAGGCATCAAGGAGAACGTAGGGGCTCTCGACCATCGCGGCAAAATCGGAGACGAGGCAGCCAATGCCCAGTGAGATGGACTCCTTGTTGGTATAGAGGAAGCCGAGCCCGGCCATGCTGCGGGAGGTCGTGCCCACCGCCTCGATCACGCAGCCCTCATCGCCCTTTACGCCAAACCGCTGCTCAATGACCTCTTCGGGCAAGAAATGCATTTCCTTGACGGCGAGGGCCACGGTTTGCGGCTTTGGCATCTCGCGCAGGCCGGCTCGAGTGCCAAGCAGTCCGCAGACACCTTCTGCGAGAACGACCACGTCCGCGTAGATGGCCCCGCCCGCCCGGTCTGTGCGGACGCCGATCACCCTGTCCTTGGCATCACGGATGAGTTCCGTCACGGTCGTCTCGCACAGAACGGTCGCGCCGGCCGCGCGCACCTTACGCGAAAACCATTTATCGAACTGGGCACGGATGATCGTGTATCGGTTGGGCTTCGCCTCATTGAAGTCGTCCGACCTATAGTGAATCCCGGTATGGGATGTGTCGTCCATCACCCAAAGCCGCTGTTCAACCAAATGCCGCTCGAGAGGCGCATCATCCCGGAAATCCGGGATGATCTTCTCCAGCATGTTCGCGTACATGATGGCACCCTGGACATTCTTGGAGCCCGGGTATTCACCCCGCTCCAACTGCAGCACCTTCAGGCCATGGCTGGCCATGGTGTAAGCAGCTGCGTTTCCGGACATGCCTGCCCCAACAACAATGGCGTCGAAGTTTTCCTCGATCATGTCCATCCCCTTAGCTCGAAAGCTTATCGCGACTGTGGGGCGACAGCCGCCGGGTGAAGGCTTCCGTCAGTGCGGGCAGGAAGCGGATCGCGTCGGTGACGATTCCGAGGTGAGCGAAATCGAAAATCGGCGCGTTCGGGTCGGTGTTGATGGCCACGATGAGATCCGCCCCCTCCACGCCAACCCGATGCTGGACGGCGCCGGAAATCCCGGCCGCTATGTAAAGCTTCGGCCGGATCGTCTTGCCAGTTTGGCCGATCTGCCGATCAGCTGGCATCCAGCTCTTCTGGACTAACGGACGCGAACAGCCGTGCTCGGCGCCGATTGCTCGTGCGAGGTTCTTCACAAGCTGCAGGTTCTCCGCCGCGCCAAGACCAAGGCCTCCCGCAACCACGACGTCGGCATAGGCAAGGTTTGCCTTCGCCGACTGATTGTCCGGCAGGAAGCCGAGGACTTTGGTAGCGATCTCGTCCTCGGCAAGCGAAAGCTTGTGCCGGATGACACGCCCGACCGGTTTATCCGTCCGCTGCGGCATGGGCATGACCCTCGGCCGCACGGTCGCCATCTGCGGGCGGAAATTGAGCGTATAGATCGTGCACAACAAGGAACCGCCGAAAGTCGGACGCGTGGCGGCGAGCGAACTGTCGGTATCTACATCGAGTTCGGTGCAGTCGGCCGTGAGCCCCGTCTGCAAGGTCGTCGCCACGGAGCCGGCAAGATCCCTGCCCAGTGTGGTGGCACCGAGAAGAAGGATTTCGGGTTTGTGGGTATCGACCAGATCCGTCAACGCCTTGGTGAAAGGTTCATTCCGATAGTCGGCGAGCAGGGGCGCCTCGGCGATGTAGACAAGGTCAGCGCCATACGCGAATGCTTCGGCAACGGCGTTCCCCACGGCCTCTCCCGGCGGTCCAAGCACGACACCTGCAAGCTGGACCTGAAGCTTGTCTGCTAAGTTGCGGCCTTCGCCGAGCAGTTCGAACGATACCGGATGGACCTCGCCACGTTCGAGCTCGATGAAAACCCAAACGTGCCGGTAGTCCTTGAAATGGGCGGGCAACTCCTTCTTTATGCCGGCGCGGCCGGCGGCAGGGCGAGGGGTTTCTCCATTCGCGGTCGACATCGTTTTTGCTCCTTGCCGTCACGCGCCGCCGTTAAAGGCGAGCTCATGTTCCAGCGCCGGCTGGCGGGTGAAGATTGCGGTGATGAGTTCGTCAGCGACATCGCGCAAGGCCTTCTCGGCGGTGTCGATTTGTGCCGCCTTTTCAGCTCGAGCAGGAGGGGCGAAAACACGTTTGACGACCGTCGGTGAACCGCGCAGGCCGCATTTGGTGAGATCCTCAATGCCGGCGTCGGCCGCGCTCCATTTCAAGACCTGGCTGCGCGCGGCGCACAAGGCGTCCTGGATCGAGCCCCGGCGGATCTCGTTTGTGCCTTCCAGCATGGTGATGAGGCAAGGGAGCCTGCTCTTCAGCATCTGTGTGCCGCCTTCGGAACGGCGCTCGACCTTGATCTCGCGTGCAGCAAGGTCGACAGAAGGGATCTTCGCGACATAGGTCAGTTGCAGGAGTCCGAGGCGCTTGGCGATGCCGGGCCCGACCTGGGCGGTGTCGCCATCGATCGTCTGCTTGCCGGTGAAGACGAGGTCTGGCGTGCCGAACGTCTCGCCAATCTTCGCGATTGCCTGGGAAAGGGCGAACGAGGTTGCCAGCGTGTCGGAGCCGGCAAAATAGCGGTCGGTCAAGAGCACCGCTCGGTCGGCGCCGTAACCGAGCGCCTTGCGCAGCGCGTCCTCTGCCATGGGCGGACCCATGGTGAGCACAGTGACTTCGCCGCCATGTGCGTCGCGCAGTCTGAGCGCTTCTTCGAGGGCGAACAGGTCGTAAGGGTTGATGATGGTCGGAACACCCTGGCGCATGATCGTGTTCGTGACCGGATGGACCCTTATCTGTGCCGAGTCCGGCACCTGCTTGATGCAGATTACGATGTGCATTGGCGGTTTCTCTAGGCTCCTGTCCGGGTCCGGCATTGCGGTTATCTCCTTTGTCCGCATTATTCGTGCCAAGTCTCTTGCGCTCCCCCTTTCCTACAACTTCGGCTGGTTGCTTCTGACGGCGCTGTGGTGATGACCGCATTTGGCGGCTGCTCGACATTGTCGCGTCGCACCCTTGTCGCCGGTCATTCCCGTCCGAACCGCTTCAGTACCGAGTCGAACGGAACAAAGGTGTGACCCGGCGCGGCAGGTTTGTTCGGATCGTGGTCCTTGAGCACCTTGAAAATCCGATGCGTGAGCGGCGAGGAAATCGCAAAGTCCTCGTAAGCTCGTTCGAGCGTCGCGCGCACCCTCGCGGCAATCACCTGGTCGGGCAGACCGGAGAAATCTTCTTCGGCGAGGTATTGGCCCACACGCTTCATGATATGGAGCCGCGAGACATTCAGTACCTTCGGGTCATAGGCGACGCCTAGGACTGAGAAGAATTCCTCTGCAGCCGACAAGCGCTTCAGTCGTGCGAGGATGTCGGTGACATCCATGGGGCGGCTGTCAGCGGAACAATTCATTGCATTCTTCCTGGTCGCAAAACTGTGGCCTCTGTGCGCTCGCGCACGGCTGACTTGGACCCGCACAGCTCGATGAGGGATGCCTCGCTGCACATTCCATCGTAGAGCTCGACCAGTCGAGTTGCAGTGACGGTCGATTTGGTCTCGGCCGCCTCGCGTCGGACGCGGGCCACCATCGCGGCTGCCAGATCCGGGTCGAGATCGCGACCGCTTTCGCTCAGCACATGGGCAATCGCAGTGGCGCCGGAATGCTTGCCGATGACGATCCGCCGGCAGCGGCCCACGAGAGTCGGATCGAGCCCCTGATAAGTACGCGAGTCCTTCAGCAGCCCTGCGACGTGAATGCCGGATTCGTGGGTGAATACATCGGCGCCGACGACCGGCTTAGTGGCTGCGGTCTGCCGGCGGGCGGCCCAAGCCACCTGGGCGGCGAGGCCGGGCAATGCGGTCAGCTCAATGCCGGTGTCTGCGCCGTCGAAGACTGCCATTGCGGCGGCCACCTCCTCCAGCGCGGCATTGCCCGCACGCTCGCCGAGCCCCAGGACGGTGACGGAGGCATGGCGCGCGCCTGCGCGGATCGCCGCCAGCGTGTTGGCGCCAGCAAGTCCGAGATCGTTGTGCGCATGAAATTCAAGGTCGATTGGAGACTGCACCACGAGCTGGGCGACAAGTTCGAAGGTCGAAAACGGGTCGAGAACACCGACTGTGTCGGCCAGCCTCACGCGGCTTGCGCCGGCGCGAGCGGCCGTCTCGATGACGCGGGCGAGATGATCCCGATTGGCCCGCGAGGCATCCTCGCAGCCCACCGCGACGAAGAAGCCGGCATCGGCGGCGCGCCTGACCATATGATCGATGACCTGGAGCGCTCCCGCCTTGTCGAGGCCGAGCTTGGCGGCAAGTTGGATGTCCGACGCAGGCAGCGACAAATTGACCGCTTGGACGCCGCTCTCGATCGCTGCATCGAGATCCAACGACGTCATCCGGCACCAGGCCATGAGCCGAACCGGAAGACGCCGCGCTACCACGGCGCGAATTGTTTCCATCTCGTCGACGCCCATGACCGGCGTGCCGATCTCGATCTCTGTCACGCCAGCCGCCGCAAGAGACTCAGCGATCTCCAGCTTTTCCGTCGTGGTGAAGGCGACGCCCGGCGCCTGCTCGCCATCGCGCAAGGTCGTATCGTTGAGGGAGACATGACCGGTCATGACAGGCAGCCTGTTCTTCTGCGGCTCACGCATAGACCGGACTACCCGGCCCAGAACCGGAAAAGCTGCGCAGCTTCCCCACGATTCCCGGCATGACCTCGAGTACCCGGTCGATGTCCTCTTCGCTGTTGTCCCGCGCCAAGGAGAAGCGGACTGCCGCGTGTGGCGTTTTCATCGCGCTTAGGACATGGCTTGGTTCCAGAGAGCCGGAGGTGCAGGCCGAGCCAGAGGAACACGCGATGCCAATGCGGCTGAGGAGAAGTGGAATTCCATCACTTTCGACATGTTCGAAGGAGATGTTTGCGGTGTTGGGCAACCGTTGCAAGGGATCACCAGTGACACAGGTGCTTGGGATGCGCTGGAGGATCCCGCCCTCCAGGCGATCGCGGAGCGACTTTACCCGTGTGGTCTCGTCGTCCATGAATTTCAAGGCGAGTTCGGCCGCCGTGCCGAGCCCGGCTATGCCGGGCGTATTCTCGGTGCCAGCACGCCGGTTGTGTTCTTGGTGACCCCCCTTGATCAGCGAATGGAAATCGACGCCACGTTTTACGAAAAGCGCACCGATCCCTTTCGGCCCGTGCAGCTTGTGGCCGGAGAGCGACAGCATGTCGATTGCGGTCGACTTCAGGTCCATCGGAAGCTTGCCGACCGCCTGCACAGCATCGGTATGGAATAGGGCGCCCACTTCCTTGGCCAACTCGGAAAGCCTTGCCACGGGGAAGATCACACCAGTCTCGTTGTTCGCCCACATTATTGATACGATTGCAACCTGTGGGGTGAGGGCGGCCATATAGGCGTCGAGATCGAGCCGACCACGGCAATCCACCGGGATCCTGTGCACCTTGAGGCGGCGGGTCTTCTCAAGATGCGCGCAGAGCGTCAGCACGGCGGGATGCTCGACCGCGGACGTCACGATCTCGGTTCGGTTGGGCGCCGCCTCGAGCGCTGAAAGAAGCGCTGCATTGTCGCTTTCTGTCCCACCCGAGGTGAAAGTGATCTCATCCTCGAACTGCGCGCCGATCAGCGCTTGCAACTGCCTCCGCGCCTTTCTCACCGCCGCACTGACTGAGGCGCCAAGAGCGTGTGCCGACGAAGGGTTGCCGAATTGATCCCTAAAGAACGGCAACATCGCTTGCACGACCTCAGGATCGACCCGTGTGGTTGCGTTGTTGTCGAGGTAGACAGGCTTCATAGGTGCGATCCTCAGTTAAACAGAATGACGCGAGCGCTAGACCGACTCGTTGAGCCTCTGGCGCATGCCGTTGATGATCATTTGAACTGGCAGCGCGCGCAGGCGCCCGGAGTGTTTGACGTAAACCGGATCTCCGTCGATATGGACATGTTCGCAGTGGCCGTAGGTCAGCCCGCAGGTACGGACGCCCGAACGCGATAACGCTACCGATGAGCCGAATTTGGCGCAGCGGCGCGATTTGTCCGCAAGCAGCTCGGGTGCCACCAGGAACCGAGCTGCTTCGGGAGGCGACGTTCTTTGAATCCTACTGGGAGCGAATGGCGGTCCCGAGATCGGCTTTGACCTTGTCTTGTTTTTTAGGACGGGGACATCTGTTGTGCCGGCCATATAAGTCTCCTCTGCCGCAAAATCACTCTGTCGGCCGCACAGACGCTTCGGGCGTTTAACTGAAGGACTTGCCGCAGCCGCACTTTTCGCGCGCATTGGGGTTATCGAAGACAAAACCGGAAGATTGGAGCCCGGTGAGGAAGTCGACGGTCATGCCGGCTACATGGGGTTGGGAGCCCGCGTCCACGAACAGCTTGACCCCATCTGTGTCAGTGATCGCGTCGCCCTCGCGCGACACGCTCTCCAGGCCCATTAAGTATTTGAAGCCTGCGCAGCCGCCGGCCTCGACCATAATGCGAAAGCCTTCCGCCGGCTCGCTGGCACGGCAAAGAGCAGTCTTGAAGGCGGCAACAGCGTTGTCGGTGAGCGTAATCATGGCTCCATTCTCCTCAGTCCGCGACCTGCTTGCCCATCACGTTGCATGCACCGTGCCAAAGCCAAAAAACGTTTCAACACAGCGCGGCATCTCTCGCACTGGTGCCTCTTGATTGCTGATAAGGTGTCGGCCAATCGACACGTGCTGTCGGGTTTGTCAGGTCCGGCACGAGGGATGTTGGCCTGAGTTCTTGGGTGAACTCACATCACCAAGGACAGAACTTCTTCTGAGCTTGCCTCGGCGCAATTGGCACGGTTTTTGAAGCTCCGTTTGGCGAGACGGCAAGAGCATGCCGATCCACAACCATGCCGTGGGTGCCATCGCGATGGATGGGGCGAAGCAAGGGAGTAACATGTCAGGACCGTGGTCAGATACGCGTTGTTGGCAAAGCAGCGCCGCTCGTGGCATCCGAATGCCCGCTTGGCCGATTGCGACAACATCCATACTGGCTCACCACCGCCCAGTAGCCGCCGACCGGCTCGATGGGATGCCATCGGCATGTGGCTGCTCGCCGGTTTTCGCATCGGTGCGACGCCGTGCGCACGCTGTCCAGCGACACCTTGTTCATGGGCCAGCAGCAGATCAGGATCGAGCATTTCGGCGCGCCTTATCGGCTGAAGGTTCCCGGGCAGGGCAGATGATCCTCACACGTCGTAGAAACAGGGGTACGCATGGACCAACGCGAGAAACCGTCGCCCGACGAAATCCGGCGGGCGTGCAAAGACAATCCGAAGATCCGGGAGCATGATCTCGCCGCTCGATTGGGCATTTCGGAAGCCGAGTTGGTCGCGGCGCATTGTGGTCACGGCGCGGTGCGCATCGAGCCGCGCGTCGATGATCTGCTGACCGGCCTCGAAGCGGTCGGCGAGGTGATGGCGGTCACCAGCAACGAAAGTGCCGTGCACCAAAAGATTGGCGTCTACGGCAAAGTGGTCACCGGCAACCAGCATGCCATACTGCTCGGCGACGAGATCGACCTGCGCATCTTCCCGAAAGCGTGGGCGTATGGCTTCGCCGTCGAGAAGCGCGAGGGGGCCGAGATCCGTCGCAGCCTGCAATTCTTTGATGCCACCGGCGAGGCGATGCACAAAGCTCATCTCACGCCCGCCTCGAACCTGCAGGCCTATCAGGATCTGACGGCAGAGCTTGTATCCCCCGACCAGGAGCCGATCATATCGCTCGAGGCGAGCGGGGCGCGCGATAACGCAGTGAGTCCAGACCACGCCACCACGGTCGACGACCTACGCGAGCACTGGGGCCGGCTAAGCGACGTGCATCAGTTCTACCATATGTTGAAGACACTGAAGCTCAGCCGCTGCCAGGCGATGCGTATGGCCGACGAGGATGACGCCTGGCTACTCGACAATGATGCCATTGGCGCCCTGTTCCAACAGGCGGCCGAAGACGAGATGCCGATCATGTGCTTTGTCGGCAATCGTGGTTGCATTCAGATCCATTCCGGCCCGATCAGGTCGGTCAAGCAGATCGGGCCGCGGATCAATGTGCTCGAAGAGACCTTCCATCTGCATCTTAGGACCCATCGCATCCGCGAGGTCTGGGCCGTGCGCAAGCCGACGAGGGATGGTCACGTTACGTCCATTGAAGCCTATGGCGCGGACGGCAAGATGATCATCCAGTTCTTCGGCACGCGCAAGGAAGGCGAACGCGAGGGCAGCGACTGGCGGTTTCTGGCCGAGAGTCTGCCACGCGTTCCCGGTCCGACCTCCAGGGGTGTGTTGACTGCCGACAGGTCCTCGGATTGAATTGGCAGCGATAGGACTCAGCACCACGTTCCGACAGCGGCTCGCGAGCAAATCTAGGTCCATGAGCGGAAAAGATGCCGTCGTAGCGCATGCGCATGGTCAGGTGATGCACGCCGGAATGGACCGCATCTATACAGTCAAGCTGGTCGCCGGTCGGCACCGGTGCGCACGAGTGCATCGCCGTCTGCCGGAAAAGCCTTGCAGCGCCTGCGAGCGATAAAACGCATACGCCATCAGCGCCGAACCGAAGCGCGGCTTGACCTTTTTAATATTTCCGATCGTCTCGCGCAAGCGCCGTCGGGTCTTCTCGGACCGCACCCGATCCTTGCGCTGGATCGCGTCATTGCTCAATCCGGGCCGTGCGAGCGATCTACTCGCTCGTCGACCGGCAGGCTGTGCAGCAACAGCCAAGCCGAACAGCCCGATGTCGCGGGCTCGACAAAACCGACCACGGATGTCGGTTGTCGGACGTTGTCATAAGAATGATGGACAGGTGATCATCAGCGGCAGACCCAGCGCAGGCTGGCATTGCTTGGTGCACCGCCATGGCTACCCTATCCGGCACGCGACTTGCTTCGACAATTTGATCAGCAGGGCAGAGGTGATTGACCAGTCTCTCAACCCTAACGGGGAAGCGGCCGCTTTGCTTCATGACCGGAGCGCGGCGGAGATGCCCCTCTGATCGACTTCGCAACCCATCTCATCCGCGCTGGTGCAGGTGGGCTGTATCAGGCGACAGAATCTAGAAGGCGCCCGACAAGAGACGTGCCCATGCTGGAAATCGACTTTATGAACAGCGGTGCAATCTCAATTGAGCCATGAACGCCAATGTAGAGAAAACAAAATGGCGACCAACCCCGTTCCAGATCATGTCCCGCCCGAAATGGTGAGGGACTTCAGCCTGTTTACATCGCCAGGGATGCCACCAACACCCAACGGGGATCCACACGCAGCTGTCGCTTGCGTACATGACGGGCCTCCGATCTTTTACTCCCGCTACAACACGCAAGATGGCCGGGGTACCTGGGTCATCACCCGAGCCGCGGACCAGCGGAAGGTGCTGCAGGACGCAGAGACTTTTTCCAGCCATCGCAGCATCTTCTCCTCCATACTGGGTGAGAACTGGCCGACGATCCCGCTTGAGCTCGATCCACCGGCCCATGGCGTCTTTCGCTCACTGCTTAATCCGCTGCTTTCGCCAAAGCGGGTGTTGGCTTTGGAACCGGCTGTCCGCGAACGGGCGGTCGAGCTGATCGAAAGGATCGCCGCGTCGCGCACAAGCTGCGACGTGATGAAGGATTTTGCCTTTCCTTTCGCGGTGAGCACCTTTCTTCGCTTTCTGGGGTTGCCTGATGACCGACTCGATACATTCGTCGGCTGGGGGAAAGATCTGCTCCACGGCGACGATAAGGAACGACCTGTGGCTGCCCGGACGATCGTGGCATTCATCGACGAACTTGCAGCCATGCGCCGCGATGAGGCGGTTGACGATTTCATGACCTTTATAGTGCAGGCACAGGTCGAGGGCCGCCGGCTGACTGACACCCAAGTCCGCGGCATCGGCGTGCTTGTCTTCGTCGCTGGGCTCGACACGGTCGCAGCAGCTATAGGCTTTGACTTGGCGTACCTCGCACGCAACCTCAAAGATCAGCAATTGCTGCGGAGCGAACCGGACCGCATCCCGCTCGCAACCGAAGAATTGCTGCGGGCCTATCCGCCCATTCAGTTGATCCGCGTGGCCACGAAAGATATCGACTTCGAAGGCGCGCCGATCCGGAAGGGGGACTATGTTTCCTGCGCCACGATGATTGCCAATCGTGACCCGGCGGAATTCGAATGCCCCAACACGATTGATTTGGAGCGGGAGGACAACCGCCACGCAGCGTTTGGCTATGGTCCCCACCGTTGCCTTGGCTCACACCTTGCCCGGCGGGAGATTGTCATTGGCCTGGAGGAGTGGCTGGCGCGCATCCCGGCTTTCAGGATCAAGCAGGGTACGGCGCCGATAACTTCTGGCGGCCATGTGTTCGGGATCGAAAATTTGGTCCTGGACTGGTCTTAGGCCCGCCCCGAGCCGGGCACAGACAATGGAGGCAGCGCCATGCGCATCATCGTCCAAAAGGCCAAATGCCAGGGCCACGCGCGATGCGCGGCGCAAGCGCCGGACATCTTTAAACTCGATAATGACGGTTACATCCTGCCTGGTGACATTGAAGTTGCGGAAGGGGAGGAACTGCCTGCATCACGAGGCGCGCGATCCTGTCCTGAACGTGCGCTGGAACTCACTCGCTGACGCTCTGGATGAGACGGCATTCAACCGTGAGTCTGGCGGCTTGAACCATGTGGCCGCACTCAGCACGCGGCGTTGTCCTGCACGGTCCACGTCCAACTCTGCGGGGCATTTCCGGCGCCAGTGTTCCCGTGAGGCGCAAACGGCAGGGCAGGGGTTCGCGAACCTCTTCGAATCACAGAATTTGCGTCAGAGACGATGGACCAGACGAGAATTGCCGAACTACTCGACGCGAGGCGACCCGGAGTGCCGTACCGAAGAACTGCCCGACCCATGTTGCGGCAGGCCGGCTCTCTGCATGATTTGATAGGGCGAAACCAGGAGAACGCACCATATTTGCCCAACATTATGCCCGGCTCAGCACCGGCCAATGGCCGCAGCTGGAGAGAAGGTTCGACCAGCATGTGCTTGCCTGTGTGCTTTCACGTGCGCTCGAGGAGATCGAGGCCGGCGAGGCGACGGCGACGGAGGCAACCGGACTTTCGCGCGCCGAGTTGCGCGATGTCCTGTCCCGCTGTTTCCCTGCTTTTCCTATCAACGCGTTTGCCTTGGAAGAGGGGAGCGAGCCTGAGCCGGATCTGGAAGAAGAACTTCTGCGCGGACTGCTGCTGGCGCATGCCCGGCCCGACGACAAGGCAAGCGCCCGCTTCGCCAAGATCATCGCCCGGCGTGCCATGCGCAATGACCACCTCTGGCAAGACCTTGGCCTTTTTAGTCGAAGCGACCTCGGCCGCCTGCTCGCCTCGCATTTTCCGACGCTGGCGGCCGGCAACACCCAAAACATGAAATGGAAAAAATACTTTTATCGCAAGCTCTGCGAGGCCGAAGGCTTTTCGCTGTGCAGCGCGCCCAGTTGCCGGGAATGCAATGATGTCGAAAGCTGCTTCGGCCCGGAGGAAGGCGAAAGCCGCCTCACACGGATCAAGAACGGCATCGCCTCGGATTGAGAACCGCTTTCGTCTGTCGTACAGCCGCAGCGCTCGCGCCGCGCCATATGTCTCTTACGAACGTAGACTGACGCCTTCGGGGATTGAATGCTGTGCCTGCTGTCCGATTAGTCGCCATGCTCACTTCGGCGGGCGCCGTCATGATGGCGGTGCGGGATGCGGCCCGCACCATCGCCGCCGAGCAACTGGTGTTCTCCGGGCCGTTGCTGCTCGCCTGCCTGGCGGTTGCGGCGCCTGGGCGGCCGCGGTTCACCGCCGTCATTGTTCGCGCTGGTGCACAGTTTCGCCTCGATCACCCATTGGGGTGGCCAGATTGTCTCCGGCGTCGCCATCAATTTCGTTGCTGCGGCTCCGCCATCATTCTCGGCCAGTTTCCGGCGGCGCGCGCGCTGGGGTTCCTGGAAGCTTTTCGAACTTTCTGCCTTGCGCCTCCAGCTGAATTTCGCGCGCTCATGAAGGAAGTTGACGGCCCTGGACATACAGTGATGCAAGCATGATCGAACCGCTTATTCGGGGGTTCGAGTCGGGAGAGGGCTACCGCCAATACAGCGCTGTTGTAGAGATCGTCTGCTAACGGACCATTCGCGGTGAGTTTATGCGGTTTAGATCTGGTTTTGCTTCAACCGAGTCCCGGCGCTGGTATCAAAGGGACTCAGACGGCCGCACCGGCAGAATCGCGTATGTTCGCGCACTCTCTTCGACCTTTCTGAGTTGCACCCAAGCCCGGTAGCGCGGGTCAATACTAGCCCCGAATATTTTACGTTTAATTGGCTGCTTTGCGCCTCATCTGCCCACTCAGGATCAGCGCGTCGGTGAGCGACCACTCCCGGTCACTATCCTCCACCGCTCGGGCATAAGCCCGGCGGCGCATATGTACGCGGTAACTCGGCTCGGGATGATCCTCGGCAAGGGTCAAAATCTCCCGATAGGTTGCTTCGCCTGGGATCGCCGAAAGGAGATTGAACAAACTGTTACGGGCATCTTGGGCATCATCGCGCGTCGTGGGCGAATAGACGCGGCCGTTCGCACGATCGAGGTCTTCCCTCGATCGGATATGTTGGTGCATCAGCACATAGAGCGCTTTGAGAAATTGAGGACTTTTCCAGGCGCTAGTCGACAAGCCCGACTGATAACTGCCGCCTACGAGAGAGACGACGAACTCCTCGGCAAAGCGTGCGTCGTCGGGCGACGAGAGCGATTCGAGATGAGCGTCGAGGACCGGGATCGCTGCGTCGGGAGCGCAATCCACCCACATGGCGAGCCAACTGGCAAACTGGTTCGCGGGAGTAGTCGCGTCCTCAACACGACGACGGGCGAGGGCGGCGAGAGAGGCGGTCGAAAGTCCACCGCTGATCATGATCGTGCATCCATGGCGCAGGCAATCGCCATTCGCGGCACCATGCTCGGACAGCCAATCATGGATCGACGGTGCCAAGGCCGCGTGTAGCCAAGGCGCGTGGTAGACCAGGTCGTGGAGCATGTAATGCATCGGCTTGGCACCGCTATTGGCCAGTTCCCAGCGCGTCTCGCCCCAAATCAGATCGAAACCGGCTTCAGGATGGGCACGGTAGAGCGGTTCAAGCCAGTGCGGAAAACCATTCAACTCGGAGAAGACGTAATGCAGGGCATGCAACGCATCGTCGTTGCCGAGCTGGGTCAGGCCCCTCCCATCATCGCCGGACTCGATCTCGAGCCCTGCCATTGCGAAGATCAACGCATAGGGAATGGAGTTGCTACCGCCATTTTCTGAGCGCAGGGTTGGGCGATAGGCGCGCCAATGTAGCTGAGCACCATCGCGAAAAGCCACGGCGACCGCCTCGCCGAATTCGGGAATGAGCATCTGCCATTTGCTACCAGCGCCGCGGCTGATTCGCATCCCATCGCCCTCAACACTCTGCAGCAGATGAGCTTGGTCCCAACTCATCTGTCCGGGTTCTAGGCCAGCCGGCTCGCGCACGAGGTCGGGATTTGCCTTGAGTCGTGCGACGAGCGCCGCCCGGCCGGCCGCCTCATTCTCGTCGCGCCTGCGGCGACGTTGTGCCCATTTGCGCTCATTGGCGCGCCACCGCCTCCGCTCTGGCGACGCCATCGGGCGCATTAAGGTCTTGAGTTTGGATTCCAGAATAGGATCGCCGCCAACCGACCGCCACAGAAGCCGGCGCCAACTACGAGGACGCCGGTTCTGCGCATAGGTACGAAACGTCCGGGACAATGCCAGCGAACGATCATCAGCTAAGTCTCGCGTTCTGGTCCAACCAAGCGTGCGCGAGAAGCTTGGTTCGTCAAATGCCCAGAAGTGACCCATCCAACTGACGGTCCAGTCGTCGTCCACCGGCTTGTCAGTGTCCTCACGTGCTTCGCGTACCATCGCGACCGTGTGCCAGAACAGTGCATCATTCAGTGCCGTCCACCGCGGGACTAACTTGTTAAGCTTGGTCCGATGCTCGTGTTCTTCGCTGGCGCCCCAATGTCGCAGGGCAGGCGCCTGGCTCAGTACCGCCAGCGGGGCGGGGTCGAAGCAGGCTTGCGAGCGGCTGACGATTAGGCGTTCGACGGCATGCATTGCCGGCGCCATCAGCCAGCGGAGGGTTTCCGAGATCTTGCATTCGCGTCGTTGGATATGCGGTTCGCGCGCGAGGAAATCGGCCAATCCCTCGATGAGTCGAACTAATGGCCGCTCCGGGGCAGTGTCGCTGGTTAGCGGTAGCCGATCGATCAGACTGCGAATAGCCTGACTAAGGCCTGTGGTCTCGAATCGTTCGTGCGACTCGACCGTTTCTAGTGACGCGAGCAAAAGGTCGACCGAAGCGAGATCTGGTGGCGCCCCATCGACAAGTTCGCCCAAAAGCCGGCGCGGCAGCACTACACCGGATGCATTCAGCGCAGACCATAACTCCCTGCCAGCGTCAGCACCGCCGATCGTCGAGACCGCACGGGTCGAAACAATACGCGCGTAGATGCCACGGTCAGGATCACGCGCGACTGGGGACAGTCGTTCGGCGGCGACCGCCATAGCACCCTGCCACACCAACCGGCCGAGGAAGAAGATGACGTCATCATTGTCACCATAGGCGCCGAGCAACGCCAACGTCTCATCGGTAAGGTCGGGTTGTGCGATCCTGGCAATCGCGCTGTTGTCGCCACCGCGTGAGTCTCCAGTGGCTATGCGCTCGACAAGATCGCGCAAGATGCGCTTCCGAACCTCGATCGGCAGGCGGGCTGGATCGCCGCCTTCGGTGATGATCTCCGGTTGCAAAGCGAGAGCCCGATCTCGTACGCGCTCATCGAAGAGGATGAGCCATGGTAGCAGCGGACGCGTGCGCGGCACGACCACGGCTTCCCCGTAGACTTCGCGGAATAGCAAAGCCTCAATCTTGGCGCGAAGCTCGGGGTTCGCCAGCGCGCCGGCCAACTCCTGCGCCGCCAGCAGTTCGCGGCTCTCGCGATGGCGGAAGCGCACCATTTTGTAAATCGCGTCGGTGAACACTCCCCGGCCGAGCAGCTCAAGGATCTCGGCGATCGTCCAGTCATGCAGAACTGCGACGGCATCGATCCCCCCGCCAGAGGCCCCGGGCATCTGAATGTTGGCCTCGCCGGTGAGTGTCGTTGCAATCGCGATGCGGCGGGCGCCTTCCACCGCCTTTTCTAACGATAGTGTGACGAGCCTGCCGGCTGAAGGCGCAAGTCTGCGCCGGAGACCGCGTTCGAGTACCGCCAGGCGACTGTCAAGCGAGCCGGTCTCCCCCCAGACGGCGAGGATGTCTTCCAGATCGAACGGAAGCTGGGCGATGACGAATAGATCGGTGCGTTCGAGCGCCTCGATCAACGCGTCGGCATCGCTCACTCCCCGATGGCCGGCAAAGATGCGGATATCGTCGGGGTCAAGTGGAGCAAGTCGAAAGAGTTCAAGGCCCGGCTTGGCATCGTTCTTGGCCGCTGACACCTCGGGCTCGGCCTCATCGCCGGTCGCCTCGCGTACGGGCGGCTCATAGGGCAGCAGTTCTTCTATCAACGCACCGTCGATCCTAGATCGCCAAGCGTATGGCCGGCTCGAAATATAGACATGCGCGCGCTGCCGTGCATCGTGGATACGGCTGGCAAAGGCGCGAATGGCCGTCTCGAACGCGCGCGGCGCCTCGAGCCTGACCTCGTCCACGGAATCGAGGAAGAACCAAGCTTCGCCGGTTCCCGCTAGCCACGCCTCGAAAGCCTCCGGCTTGCCGACCTCGAACGCGGCCCCAAACGCCTCGTCGATATCCTCGATCCTGATGAAGAAGGCATTGCGGCCACGTGCCGCAAGACGCTCCGCCTCCGCCTTAAGCTCAAACGTCTTGCCCGCGCCGGCATCGGCAAGGATCACGCATCGATAAGCGTCGCGAAGCGATCCCCATTCAAGGCGCTTACCCCGATCGAGGATCGTCCAGATGTTTTCAAGATCGACATCTGCGTCCTGATATTGGCGGGAGATCGGCGTGAACCGTCGGATAAGGGGGACGGCGCCGCTCACGGCCCTGACCCTGCATCGAGCGGATAAAGCCTCGGAAACCAGCGCTCGGCTATATTGGCCGGAAAACCCAACCGAAGCGGTGCCCGACTGCTCGACGATGTCAGCATGCCCCGATCGATCAGCGCCGAACTGATGATCCGCGCCGCGCGTTCCTCGTAGCCAGTGAGAGACGGCACCCGGCCGCGCTCGACCTCGCCATTGAGCGCTGCCTCTCGGAGTACCACGAAACTACCTCGTGGCAGCCGCTTGGCACGGACTTCTTCCTCGATATGCAGTTCCATCCGGCGCAGTAACACGTCGGGCTCAAGCAACTCGCCCATGAAGGCGATCTGATCGAGCGCGCGTTCAAGAAAGAATCGTGAGAAGGCGACCAAACCGCGCTGTGTCAAGTTCCCGCGCCCGTCGCGGTCGCCTTCCCGAGGACCATCGGCCGCCATCAGCAACTGTTTGTAACGGGTCTCTTCACGCGCAAGGCCGCGCGCGACCGACCAAAGACTTGTGCCAATGCCAAGCCTTTTCAGGAGTGCGTGTGACATCAGTCGCGCAACACGCCCATTGCCGTCGAGAAAGGGATGGATCCAAAGGAAGCGATGATGGACAGCGCCAACAGACTGGACCTGACGTAGGCGCGATAGAGTTGGGGCCGTATAAGCCTGATCGAACCGGGCGAGGAATCGTGGCAGGTCACCGTGAAGCGGAGGTTCGTGACGCCCAACACGGACATCGCGGGTTCTTAACTGGCCAGGCACCACTCGGAGCCGTTCGCCCGTGTCAGGATTCTCGACCCAAAGGAACTCTTCTGGCAGCCGCTCACAAAATCGCTCATGCAGCCAGCGAGCGTAGGTTGCAGTCGCCGGCCAGATCTCCGGATCCTTTTGCTCATCGATCAACTGCTGCACGTAGATATGCGCAACAGCCTCCTGCTGGAGTTCGCGCTGCTTGGGTTCACTCGAAAAGTCATTTGCTAGCGCACGGTCGATGTCGCGCGGATGAGTATCGTGGCCCTCGATCAGGTTTGAATAGTAGCAATTCATCGAGCGCACGAGCGCACCAACAGTCTCCCGCACGATCGGGTGCATGCGGCCGGCAAGGCGGCCGGCATCCAACAGCAACTGCGCTGTCGTGTCCTCAAGATCGCGCACACCCTCTTCGGGTAGCATCGGTTCCATCGCGCTAGTGCCCATGCCGGAAATTATGCCGCATTTCATGCCGCTTGTATATGCCGGATTTCATGGGAAAAGATGCGAATCATACCGCTATCCATGCCGGTTATATTTCCGGTTAGCTCCGTGGACCACTGCATGGGCTGAGAGGAGTTTCGCAAATCGCCCTTTTCAGCGCACCAACACGCGCATCCCGCGTCCTCCTATGCGAGCGAGATCCCGTAAACCTCGCGTTTCAGAGGCAACTAAGGCTGGCAGCAGCGACTTTCTCAAGCCAAACTTTCTGAAGCTTTCAAGCTAACTGACGAATGAAGAACGCATGCTTCAAAGTAGCGGAGCTTGGCGGTCAAGCGGCAAGTTGATTTTACGCCAAACGTTTAGGTAAAGAGTTTCGCTACGTCGTTTTCCTCGTCGAGCGTCAGCTTCTTAACGCGACTCACGTGCGGCGATTGCAAACCAGCATACATTTGAGTGTCGTTGAAGATCAGAAAAGCCATCAGTCTTTTTGTATGACCCGCGATGCGCCGCCAACTGCGCCGATCGACAAAGGACGGTTCGGCTACTCCGCCTGGGTGTGTATGCCATTCGCCAACCCAATCGATCGTCTGCCCCGAGCGCACCCACTCTCGAAGGGCCCGAAGCTTGTGACCTTGCTCAGATCTCCGGAAGAGGGTTGGAGTGGCATAGTCCCACCGCCCCGGGAAGGTAGCGCTGTCGATCTGAATTGCATCGTTTTTGCGGTAGCCGAGGAGAAGACCGCCGCGTTCGCTTAGTCTCGGCCAGTTATTTTCGTGTTCGCGAATTTTATCCAAGACCGATTTCGGCACCAGTACCTGCGTCATGCTGACGTTCGTCTCGACGCACATGCGGGGCAGAATTCAGAAGGTCTCGGAAAACGTGGTCCTTGCACCCGCCCGCGGCGCAGATCGACCACAGCGGACCTGAGCCGCGGACCCGGATGGCCGTTAGCCCAATCGAGCGCCGCACGCGTTGTCAGACTGGCTGCCATCATCGGCGCGTCGATCGTGAAGGGGATGAATGAGCCGTCCCCACAAGTCGCAGGCTGCAAATTCAGTTCGTCCTTCTCGTCTCCGACCGGAAAGCGCCAAGGTCCATCGAAGACGGGCTTCAAACACCGGAAGCAACTGAACTCGTCTCTTAAATTGAGAAAGCTCTGCACGCCCGCGCCGTTCATAAACACCCAAGAGTGAAGAAGTGCGCTAGTCTGAATGGCGGAGTTATCTAGATACCATTCGTTGATGGCCGACTGTACGTTCCAGGACCCTGTCGCATCGATTATCAGATCATGTTTACCCAGCACGTCCAAATGTTCGAGCGCATCTTGCTCGTAGGCAGCTACATGCACCTGCGGGTGAAACCGCTCTAGCTCGGCCGCGACAGCTGAGGCTTTTGGTTTTCCGATCTCGGTAAAGCCAAGCAAATGTCTCCCGATGTTGCCTTGGGCCAAAACTTCGTTGTCGAAGAGGCTAAAAGGCTTGCAACTGCCCGCGCCTATCTGGACGAGCATGCGAGCAAGATTGCTACCGATCGTGCCGCAGCCAATGAGGGCTATCGATTTTTGCTGCAGGGTATTTTCGCTTTGATTGTTTCGATTTGTCACGTCAGTCAGACTCGACCATTGACCCGAATATCTGTCCAGAGTGATTTTGGTGGCTAGCGTTTCTGCGATACCAAGCAGCGCCTGTTGACGTATATTACCTTTCGACACTGCATGCTTGAGGTCTTGCGGAAAATTGACGGAAATGCCAAGCAGAGCGTTTGGCGCGGAGATAAAGAGACAGTTGTCCGCACATAGGAACTGCACAAGCCTTCGCCAATCGCGGTGCAGATCAGGATGTCCTACCAGCCACTTCTTGAGGTCTGCGAGCGTCCGCGGCGCCATCATGATACCTATAGGCCCAACGAGCTTTTCCGTTCGCCAGAACTCAACTGCACGGGGAAATGCTGACTCGTAGCCGCGTAGTTTCTCTTCACTTGAGATGCATAGAAATTCCACCTTGCCTTCACGCTTGGCAAGAAAGAGAGTTGCACGCCTGCCATCTGCAACCTCATCTCGCGGAAGCATGCAGCGCACTGTCAGGTCTGACTTCCAGTAAGATTGGTATTCGTCTATCAACTCGGCGGGGCCTTTCCCTCGGTAGGAAAGCTCCAGTGTCCTGCTCGCTTCTTCGAGCACTCGCAAAATCGCCTCGCCAGGCTGATATAGATCTAAAGGAAGCCCAGCCCCGGAGGCATAGCAAATCCCGGTCTCCTCTTCGACATGCGCGAGAGTTTCGACCGGAATCTGAGTGCGATCTTTGAGTGTGATCCGAGGGCGAGTTGCAAAGCGCATATCGGGGATCGATATGGAAACATCGACGGGCCTGCCATGCACTCTTATCTGGCCGTCATAATCGGCTGGCCCTACACCGGCAGGAGCGAAGCCGGCATTGCGCAAGGTCGCATCGACGATAGCCAGTGCGTCCCTTGAATTCATTAGCCCGAAGTCGAAGCAATAATACGCGGTGCGGGGACAACCGCGGCCGCCGCCTTTTGGATCGCTGAAATTTTTGGCGCCATTTTAATCGCGTCGGGCCGATAAGGGATGCGCGTGCCGAAACGGTTCCGCAGTTTCAGCACAACCTGTTCTGCGTCGCCCGTGCGTTCGAGGGCGGCTTCCATTTCACCTCGAAGCGCGACCGCGCCTCTTACGATCTCGTTGCGATCTTGGTCGCTCCAGTCATTGATGCAAAGATGCCACAGAACCGGGTTGACGATCGTTCCGTCGAATATACCGGGCAGGCGCTTCGCAATCTCCAGTATCAACTCATCGTCGCGATCGCCTCTCGGAAGGCCCGGGAGTTCCGAGAGAGCCATGTCGATTGCACGCATCAGGCAGATCGAGGAGAGCACCGACTTCTCCCAAGTGTAGTCGCGCCAGCCCTTGAAGAAACGGCAAAGACGTCGAAACGGCGGCCCGTATCTCTCCGATCGGCCGTCGACCCAATCGTGTATCATCTGCGGGTCGGACTGAACCCAACTCCCGTCTCGTTGAGCCAACATGATCTTATCTGAAGGTAGTTTCCAGCCACCTTTAACGGAACCGCGTGTTGCTACGGCTATATGCGCCTTTGCGAGACTTTCACGAAGTTGATTGAAGCGGTCCTGTGGGATTGAATAGATCGGAATGTCGATGTGAGCACCCGGCCACAATTTCACCCTTGCACAACAAGCTTTGGTCGTATCACGGACCCAGCCTCGCGCGTCGCAAAGCGGTATCAGCACTGAATCCACAAACTCGAACAAGCCTTTCGCGGCAAGTGCGGGTTCGCCGTTGGCGATGAACTGGACGGGCACGTACATGCCGTCGTCAAGGTCGATTTCTTGCTTGGGCTTTTGCGCGGGCTCGTTGAGCGTCCGGTAGGCGAAGCTGCCTTGGGTCATGAACTTGACTTGGATTTCGGGTCGTTGCCGCCAGTTGACTTTCTGACGATACGAATCCTGCCAGTAGTTGTCGGTCAGTTGGATTTGTGATGCCGCGGCCTTCAATGTCGCGCGAATTTCACTGCGCGCTTCCATCAGTTGTGCGCGTTCATCGTCGCTTACATCTAGGTTCGCCAGATAGCTCGGCTCGGCTTTGAGGCCGTAAAAAAGCGCGTGCGCATTTGCTAGAGTCATTCCCCACCTGGCCGATTCTTACTTTGATCTGAACATGGGCGAGGCACGCAGGGGTTTCAAGGAGTATAGGCGCGATATCTACAGGAGTCTGACGAAGGCTTGATTTTTTGCCGTTTTGGCTGTTTGTGCTAGACCTTGCGCCACTTTCAGATCCGATCGGGTCCAGGATGGCGCGCCAGGACAGGCTTGGTCTGAAAGTCGAATGGATTTCTACCATGCGCCTCTGGACCACCCCAGCTTCAGGTAACCAAAAAATTGGGCAGATCAGCTCGCACAAACACAATGTTGTAACGGTTTGCATTCGATTCCAAAAGCGCGCAGTTCAGCACCATGACGTCGGCCGCACCCAAAAAATTGATCAAGCAACTGGTGAGCCTTCTTGAGGAAGTCGACGTTCGCGCAGGGTCAGATTTCTCCGGAATTGGGTTGATAGTGGCGGAATCTCCTGAATACTTGCCGATCATTTCGCTGCGCCCGACAAGCAATCTCACCGATGATGCCGAAACTGCAACAGCGTTGGCGGCGATCTCGCATCCTTGGCATGAACTTCATGATGGCTTTCATGTTCTTAAGCCAAACCTCGAAGTGACCAGGGTTGCTCAATATTTTTCGCCACCTATCGTTCCTGCGGCACGCATTGACAGAAAGAAACGCTTCGGTGGGCGTTATCTCGCAGCGTTGTTTGGATCGACGCTCCCCGGGGTGCTGGCCACCGGCATTTCGAGTCGTGACTTCGGCTTGGCCGTGTTCCATCGAGGTAAAGAGGAGTTCTACCGTGCTGCACGCGATCGCGGCCGGGAGTGAGGGGGCTTTGCAATGATCTTCGCAATGAGTCGCAGTCTGATTCTGAGTACGCTCGTGCTGGTAATCGTGGCGTTCTGCGTGGGAATTCTCCATTTTGGCTATGCGGCAAGTCCCCGAGATCTTTTTGAATGGACTTCCAAAATTGCACTATTCATCAGTTGCGCGATCGTGCTGCTTAGTATCCGACCAATTTTGCGCGTTCTGCACTGGATAACTTTTGCGAAATACTGGTGGTTTCCATGGCTTGACGGGGAATGGCGTGCCGAAATTCGGTCCAACTGGCCCAAGGTGCAGCGCTTGTACTTGGCCGCTAAGCGCGAAGCTCCTTCCTTCGATGCTCTCGCCACGGGACTGACACAAGCCGATGAATTGGTTACCAAGGCGACTGTCACGATAGAATCGAGCCTGTTCGACATTTCGATCGAAATTACGCCGGACGGAACAAAAAAAGTGAGCCGCACTCGCTTCGTTCGTCCACGCTGGGCAAAGCCAGATCGGCCAGAGCTGAGCTACGTCTATGAACAGTTGGATAACACCAGTCTTGAACCGACTGACGTGAGACAGCATTACGGGGCCGGCATTGTCGAGTTCATCGCAAGGACCGGCGAGCTCTCTGGTCACTACTGGACCAACCGAAAGGCCGAAGCCGCATTGAGTACGGCCGGCACTATTGTCATGCGCCGCGTGCCAAGACCTGGCTTTTTCGCGCGGTTCTTAGGCTAAAAATCCGCGTAGCTTAAGGCCGGACTGGGTGGTGCGTGTGTCCGCCAGCCCTTTCTGGCCTGTTTCTCAAACCCTTGGTCTCAAGGGCTGTACAAGCCTGCAGATCTCAAAATGGGTGGTGGCGCCTAGAGACGAACGCGTTGATCCAGATTTCTAGCTTACGGAGGACCGATCGAAAGCTTGCCTCGTCTCGGCAGAAGATGGTGGCTGTCGAGCGATTGTAATCCTCATCTCTGTCGCTCAGGAACGCTTCGGCCTCATCCTTGCTCAATCGCTGTTCAACCGCTTTCCGCAATTTCTGACGCCACAAATTTGCTTCGGCTAGGTTGTCACGGTCAGCCCGTTGGCGGCGTTCAATCGCGGAAAGGATTTCACGCGCCTTCCCGGCGGCGTGATAGCCATGATAGGCGGCCTCCGAAGGCGAGCGACCGTCAAGATCAGGATGTGACGCGTTCAGCCATGCGCCGGGGTCGTTGAGTACCGTTTCGGCGTACTCCGCAAGCTCTTTCTGCCGATTGATTTTGATTGTCTCAGCTTGCACGGCAGCTCTGGCCTTCTTCTCCGCCTCCTTCGTGGCAACAACAGCCAGGCGACGATCGCATTCGTTTGCAATCGGAAGGCCCAAAAGTTCACGTACGTCAGTGCGAGTGCCGTTGAAAAGGCCAACGATGGCGCGCAACTCAGCTTCAACTGGTTGCATCGTGCGGTGCTTGCCAGCAGGGCGGCGTACGGTTCAGCTGTCTCCGGGTTGATCATGTTCAGCCAATCCTCGACCGTCATACCGCCGCGTTCTTCGTCAGGCAGCTGGTCAAGAAGCCATCGTACCGTTTCTTCGATCCCCGTTCGGGCGGAAGACCTGCTCATCTCTTCCATGACTTGATCGAACCAAGATGAGGCCACAGCCGGCGAAATTGCGAAACCGTGCGTCCAATCCAGCGCGACGCCGACTCCGGTAAGATATTTCAGATAGAATTCCACAGCCTTCCATGGCGCAGCAAAGCGATTGTCTAGCGCCTCGATGGCCGCCTCAAGGCTGGGATGCGTGGTGAAGCAGCCATACCCGGCAACCTCTAACCCGATGTGTTTGTCCAGGCCGATTCCACGCAAGACATCGATGGTCGATATGGGTAGAGGTTCCGGCATTGAGTCCAGAGCGATGTTGTAGGCGCGGGCTTTCTGTCGAGCGTCGGCCGTCAGTTTGTTCGCAGCGGCCCCCATTGCTGCGGTAGCTTCTTTTTGGAGCTCCACAACAGCGCGGTCGATCGCCTCGTTAAACAGCCATTTCCTGGGGGCCGAGCGGATTACGGCGTCGGCAACCACCTCTAGCGCGGCATCCCTAGGTATGTGCGAAAGGTCGATTTCTATCGCCGCAACGCCGTGTTGGCGGATGCGTCGAATCTTTTCTTCGCCGCAGGGGTGGGTCACCGCAATTTCTACAAACAGCTTTCGTCCGCCGAGGGTGACATAGAGATCGGGGACTATCTGCTGCGGGTCACGGAATTCGAGAGTCGCCGACTCGAGTTGTATTTTTTCTCGACCTGGAAGGACCTGTTCAACGCTCCCGTGGTTCGCGATCCGCCTTGGGACGAACAAGAGCAGGCGTTCCTTGATGATCTGCTTGGCTAGCTTGTGCAGGGCAGTTTCAGGCCCTCCGCCACAGGCATCGCGATGATGGTGCGCGAAATGTGGCGTCTCTGCCAATGTCCTGGCCACGAGGCGACTGCCGCACCTTCCGGGGCAGACGCAGTCGCACCTGAGCCCGTGGACGGCCATCGAGATGTGCACCAAACTGCCGTCAGACTGCTGCCCATACACAAGCTCGGCGCGATCCGAGCCGAACTTAGTGCGCAGAGGTCCATGGCCTGAACGAACTGTCATATATCAACCGAAGCGGCATCGAATTGTTTGTCGGTCACGTCAAACTACGGCAAAGGTTGGCTAGTGATCACCTACGGAGGACCGTGCCCACACTCTTCCATCGAAATGCACTTGCCCCATTTCCGGCTGGAGGCCTCTCTCGTCGATATCCAACAGCACGAACCCAAATCGATGGCAGTCCAGTTCACTAGGGAGCGTCCCTCCGCTGCTATTCCGGCTTACGACTGACCAGGAAAATGCAAACGGCACAGGCGATGCTCACAACCAACTCAGCCTGGTCGTCGTCCGGCATCTCTCCTTCCCGGAGATGACGTCCGTACTGTGAAGCGAACCCCCAGAGCTTGTCCAGAGCTTGGTCAAGTGGCTTGGGCAAATCGAGTGCGTCGACGAGCTGTCCGAGGTTCTTGTTCGGCTGCCCAGTGAGATGGCGTGCGGTTGCTTCGAGGGCGGCAACTGCATGTTGGATTGCGCCCGTGCGATCTGGAATTGGGCGGCGTGAAAGATCACCCTGCTTCTCTAATTTCGTTGGCGGCTGTCGCTCTGTCACTTTGCTTGAGCACTTGCAGCGCCTTCGCTGTAACGGCCGAAAAGCCCTCGCTGCCTCGGAACGTAAGGCCTTTGTGCTCCTCCAGCTGCCAGCCAATGCCTTTTTCGCGGAAGAACCGGTTGAGCTCCTCCCGATATCGATCCTGATTTTCTGGGTCGTCACTAAGCCCGCGCCAAAGGGTCTCAGCGATGTCATACACCTTGAACCATTGGCAATCGGCGATCAGGCCAACGACTTCACGACGGACATTCGCATCGGACCAATTGTTGTCGTCTGGAACTTCAAAGAGCACCGCACAAACCTGCTCACGAATCCACCTTCCAACTGCTCCCTGTGTTGTGTGTGATCTGAACGATTGCGAAGCGAAGACTCTCTGGGGCATCCTCGCGGAGTGTGATTTCAGCATCAGGACCGCTGTAGCCAAAGCGTTCAGAAGATGGTCGATTCATTCGTTGAATCCGTCGTTAGGTGGGCGGCGCCGCAACCTTAGCGTCTCCCGGTCGCCATCCGAAGCGATGATCATAATCCCGTTGGTGGCCAACGACACGCCCCAAGTCCGACGATCTGGCTGCGGTCAAAACGAGCATTCATCAGCTAGCCTCGTCAAGCATCTCAAATGTATTGTAGCGCCGCTGAGCGGTGCGAGTGCAGTTCGAACTCATGTCGGCCGCATTTTTCTCGGACGCCGACTGATCTAGGAGATCCGCTCCGGCGAATGGGACAAGATGCAGACAGGAACGACGGAGCGCACGTTGTGCTGCCTGCGGCAGTGCGATCGCGAGACGGCCGGACCGCGCCGGATTGCCTGTGACGATGCTCCGTCAGTCCGATGGAAAAGTGCGCCGCGACGGTTTCGGCGCTGCGAATTAGCAGCGCAACTACCCGTCGCAGAGCGCGGAAGACTGCACGGCGCATCAGAGCTCGACGCAAGAGTACGAGATCGTGGCATAGAGCATAGAATATTAGATTTGAGGAGGAACGACGATGGATAGCAAGTCGCGAAAAATACGACCGATTAAGACGGCAAGATAAAAGGGCGCACATTGTGCTGCGGTCGGTTGGTTGTTTTTGCTAGGATTTTTTGCGCCCTCGGCACATTGTGAGGTTTTGCCGCAATGTTGCGCTCCGATCCGAAACAATTGTTTTAGCTTAACAATTTACAATGTGCTTCTCAATCGGCGATTGCGATTGTCCACGGATATTTGGAAGCGGTTCCGCACCGCCGCGAAGTTAGGCCCTTGATGGCTGTCGCGTTTTCATGAGGGCAGCCTGCTCGACATCCGAGCGACGAAGCGAAACGGCAAGAGTGATCTGACCGAGGTCAGGATTGACCTTTACCCGGCGCCATGAGCGTCGTCAGCACTGGTGGGATACCAATTGCAACCTTCGGCGCTTCGGCAGCCTTTTTCGGTGGAAAGAGATCCCCATTGTTGCCTGGATCACCGGGTTTCGCCGGCTTTGTGAGTTCGCTAACGAGCAGATCCACCCATGCGTCGTTGTAGGTATAGCCATCATAAGCCTTGTGAAAGATGCAGTACGTCCTGTTGGTCTTGTCGCCTTTGGCAGGACGCACCTTGTGCCTTTTCCAAGCGTCGGTGTGGTCGCTGAGCGTAAAGCGTTTGGACGTTTTTTTGCTCACCATGGCAGCCACTTCTCCGGGCCTGTAGGGATAGAGCTCATCGGAGATCTTGTACTTCTGCAGAACGTTGTGGACGCTTTTCCCCTCCTCGGATTCCGGCGTGAGGAACTGGATATGCGCACTACCCTTGGATGCGCTGTCGAATGTATAGACGACCCGGAACTGATATTCCAAGTCGGCCAGCTCCTCTTCGGTGAGCTTCGCGGTCAGTAGCGCGTCCAGTGCGGCTATGTGCTGGGGCACGTCATACTGGTGCAGTTGGGCGGCCTGATCGATCTGGAGCTTGCCGAACTGCAAGGCAACGGAAATCTCGTTCTGCAGGCTCAACCGCCGGCCGTGTAGCTCAACGATCGTCTTATCGAAGTTGAGGCAGCAGGCCTGGAATAGCGATAGCCAGCGCGGATCACTACGCCCCAATAGCTTGTGTTCGACCTCGTCCCGAATGGCCTTGATGGTCGCGAGATTGTTTTTAATGCCTTTGGAGAGCGGGCAGTCTGTTCTGCTAAGCATATGGCTCAGGGCAAAGGTGGTCCCATCTGCGTTCAGGATCGAACCATCCTTGCGCTGGTGGAACTCGTGAAGAAGATAGGTCCATGCGATGTTCGCGAGAATGGCGAACATGCCGGTCTTGAATTTGTAGGTGCTGCTGTTGAAGATGGTGACAGCAAGGATCATTGCCTCGCGCGCCCTTATTAACCGCTCGTCGTCGTAAAGATTCAGGCCGGTGACGGGGTCGAAGGACTGCTTCCGCTTTTTGTAGAACTCAATCTGCTCGTCAGTAGCAGGAACAATCTTCTTGTCTTTCTTGACCCCGGAAATACGGCCAAAATTGACGGTCGGCGTGCGCTGGTAGTTGATGAGAGCGTGAATATCCTGGTTGCGCTCCCCCTTGGCCAGCAATGCCTTGACGATGCTCTTCTCAAGAGCGGTCAATCCTCCTCCGGCCATCATGCTCCCCCAAGCGGCTAAATAACGGAATTTCGTTCAAGGTGCAGTGTAGCGCTGTATTTCCGGAAGTTAAAGTAGCCGCGCGTGTAGGGCGCGCGGAATACATGAAAAGCAAAGTGCTGCATAGCGCTCGCCGAATAGATAACCGTAGGTGACACCGAGAGCGAGGCAGATCGGCTCGAGCTCGCGGTAATCCGGTTTCAGCGGGTTGGCCTGGAACAGCTGCCAGCGATGCCAAGGGACGCCTGTGGCAATGGTTATGCGACCGCTGTCCATTGCGTTCTGGGGGATTGCCAATGGCCGCCAAAGCCGTTCGCCATCACACCCCCAAACAATATTGCGGCTTTCAATCTTGGCTGATACTTCTCTGTTTGAGGGAAATGCGATGAATGGCTGGGTTATCTTTTGGCTGGCAATAATAGCCTTCGTCGCTCTTGTGTGGGCAAATTCTCGCGGCACTCAGCGGTGGCCTGGGTTCGACGGGTTCCAAGCGATTGTCGCTCCAAAGGCCGGTGACTCCGCTCACGGCTTTTACAAGATTCTTGTCGTGTCGGTCCTGATCGTCGCCGGGATCTTTATCTTTGGGTATGCCAAACTGGATAAAGCGGAAACGCTTGCATGGTTTGGGGACTTCGTCGGCGGCGTCATTGGCCCGGTTCTGACGTTCTTGACCTTCGTCGGGCTGCTGGTCACCATTATCCTTCAGCAGAACGCCAACAGGGAGGCGAGAGCCGAGGCCGCAAAGGCCGAACAGGCATTCGAAAAGCAGCTGTCGTCGCAGAAACGCGAGAGCTTTGAATCCACCTTTTTCCAGATGCTCACCTTGCACAACACGATCGTCACTTCCATCGATATTCGAAGGTCGGATATCAAGCTGGGAGACATCAAGGGTCGGGACTGCTTCAAGTTCTTCAGCCAAATCCTGCGAGCCAAATTCGAACAGGACAAAGAGCTTGGATTGACCGATAGGGATGCCATCAGGATCGCTTATTCAGCATTCTGGATTGAGTGGCAGCAGGACCTCGGCCACTATTTTCGCTACCTGTACAATGTCATCCGCTTCATTGATGAGGCGAATGTGCGTGCTCGGTACATGAAGCTGCTAAGGGCGCAGCTCTCGGACTTCGAGCTTGTGATCATGTTTTACAACTGCCAGACCGAACAGGGTGCAAAACTAGGAAAATATGCTGAGCAATACGCAATGTTCGATAACCTACCTAAACATCTCTTATACTCACCTACTCATGCTGGTCTGATGCACGGCTCGGCCTTTGATGAGACGCTGTTGCCACAACAGGCGGTTTATGGATGACGCGTCCCTCACTCATTGCCGGCTGGTTCCCACAGGCATGGGCTCGGCCAACCGACGCTCGATCTGGACCGACGCCGCCTGAGCTTCAGTCATCATTTGTTTGATGTCGTCCAGCCGCTGCCAATACTGATCCCATAGCTCAGCGCCTACCGTCTCGCGGAGCCGTTCAATCGACATGGGTTCGGCCGCGCCAGCCTCCCTCTCGAACGCCTCTAGGCGCCCAATACGCTCCGCAATATCCGAAGTGCCTTTGCGAGTTGGCGAGCCTTTGGCCTGGCTCAACATCCAACGTTTCCAGTCAGCTGCGCCTTTGGACTGGTTGCACGGCCCGCAGGACGGCACCAGATTGCTGGTGGTGTGGAAATGGCCTGAAGGGCGCCCAGCCTTCACCAAACCGCGCAAATGGTCCTTGTCGGTGGCCAGCGCGCCGCAATAGACGCATTCTCTCTCTTTAATGCCGGCTGCAGCAAACAGCTCGGCCTGGGCGATCGGGTCCACATCGCGCGGAATGATTGCATGAACGAACGCATGGGCAAGCTACGTGCTACGTCCGGTAATAGTTGGTCTCGCGGCCATTTACTTCTCCGAGAACTCCTCGCTACCACGACCCATCATCTGCGCAACGCCGAGTTCGCTACGCTGCGGCTCAGGCTGCTCAAGCTCGGCGCCCGCGTCATCGAAACCGTCTCGCGCATCCGCCTGGCCTTCGCCGCCGCCTGTCCCGAGGCAAGTCTGTTCCGGGCGATCGCCAGCAATCTGCTACCGGCAGGACCATGACCGCCGGGGCAGCGGGCCCCGCCGAACCACACAGCTTCCACCCTCCAGCGCGTTCACAAGTCCAGACACAGCCGCGGTGAAAAAGACGCCGAGCCGCCACCTGTCCGCCGCTCAGCGGCAAACAAACCCAGATCCGTCATGAATAAGACGGGCTAACTTGGGATAAGGTAGCAAGATGCCTACGATTCGGCGAATCCGTAGCTAGGCTGTAGTCAAGCGCCAGGAATTCAGGGGAGCTGTATCGAAGAGTCCCAATAAAAGGTCGTTGGAAAGCGTCGGTTAAGTTCGACAGACCCACCGGGAGGAGCACTCCGAGGTCTAGGAGGATGGCCCTTTCTGAATCATCAGTGACGGCAATGTTCTCGGGCTTGATGTCTCTGTGCGCGAGGCCGAGATCCTCAAGAAACCGCGCGGCGGAGGCGACCTGTGAAATCAGGGTGCCGTATTTTTCCGGTGCGATTGCTGAAAGTGAGGCATGGAGATTTTCATAAGGGAGTCGCTCCATCACCACAAAAAGGTGCCCGGTAACTGAGCAGGCGCCACCGTCCAGTATAGTGACCAGGTGCGGGTGGCTTTGACCAATGAGGCTCTTTTCACGATCAATCCTTGCGAGTTGGACATCTCGCCCGTATCGCTCGATGAGTTCGGGATGAAAGATCTTTATCGCCCCTTTGACCCCATCCTTCTCTGCAGAAAAAACAACTGCGGATTTTCCGTTGCCGAAGGTGGCGTCTATTGTCCATCCTCCTACATTGCTTCCCAGCAAGCTCTCAGCGAAGATTTTGGCTTGAGCGCTATCCATTTAATTCCCCCACCGCACGATACCCCAAAAAACATTTCATCCATGAGCATAAATAAGGGCCCAAGCAACCCTGAACTCACTGTAATCTGTCGCTAATATTAGTTTCTCAGGGTCTATCACCAAGGAATCTGCGAGGGTTGGCGTGTCTCCAGTCAGGCCTCTCATTCATCGGAGGCTCTGGCGGTGGAGCCGGGCAACCGTGATGATCATGGAAATTGAAAACGATGTAGGAAACTAGTCGACTGGTGCAGAATGCCCAAGTTTCAGCCGAATGGAGGATGGGTCCGAACGGCCCGATGAAGTCAACTGATGAATGGCAACGATCCGGTGGGGGCCACTCGGAACCGGACAGTCCGGAATCGGCCCACAGCCGCCGGGCTGCAATGCGCCTCATGCACGAACATGACGTAATCGCGAAAGGGGTGGCCACCTGAGATGTGGCGGCGATGTTCGAACATCTAGCCGGCTGGCTGTCCTCCGATAGAATGAAGAACGGGCTGTCGATGGACACCGGGCCCAGCCACCGAACGGAGGACAGCCATGGAACACTATATCGGTATCGACGTATCCATGAAAAAGACGGCAATATCGATCCGGCAGAACGGTAAGAGGATTTGGCGGGGCAAGTGCGTGTCCGATCCGCAACTGCTTGCGGCGGTGATCCGCAAGCGCGCACCGCATGTCCGACGGGTCGTGTTCGAAACGGGGCCGCTGTCGGTGTGGTTCTACCATGCGTTGACGGCAGAGGGCCTGCCGGTGATCTGCATCAACGCGCGGCATGCCAAAGCCGCGCTCGACATGGCCGCGAACAAGACCGATGCGAACGATGCCGATGGCCTGGCACATCTGGCCGAGGTCGGCTTCTACCGAGAGGTTCGCGTCAAAGGTTTCGACAGTTGCTGATCCGCACGCTGATCGCCGCGCTGCGCCAGCTTCTTAACATGCGTTTGCAGATATCCAACCAGATCCGTGGGTTGATGAAGACGTTCTGCCTCGTCGTGCCCAAGGGCGCCGGCAGCGTGTTCGAGCGCAACGTTCGCGACCTTCTGCAGGGCGAAGAAAAGCTGGCGCGCATCGTCGCGCCAATGCTTCAGGTATGGAGTGATATCCGGTACCAAACAGCAGAGCTGAGCCAGCAGCTGGCCGCGATGGCGCGTGAGGACCTGCACTGTCGTCTGCTCATGTCAGTGCCCGGTGTAGGCACCGTCACAGCCACCGCCTTTGCCGCAGCCGTGGAGGATCCGGCGAACTTCAGGAACTCGCGCGCCGTGGGTGCGTGGGTGGGCCTGACCCCGAGGCGCTACCCGTCCGGCGAGGGCGATACTGACGGACATATCTCTCGCCGTGGCGACAATCAGTTGCGCGGGCTGCTATACGAGGCGGCCGCAGTCATCCTGAACCGGTCGACGGATACTACCACACTGCGAACCTGGGCTTTGGAGCTGAAAGAACGGCTTGGCTTCAAGCGAGCGGCCGTGGCTCTGGCGCGCAAGCTGGCGGTGATCATGCATGCGATGCTCCGGACGGGCGAGCTGTTCGATCCGCACGGAGGAACGCCTGCCGCAGCCTGATCCTGCATACGCTTGCCGGCGACGATTTCCTCACGTCATTCAACCGATAGCGTTCTTCCAGGACGCACCGAGCTGTCCCTGCCGGGACGTGCCTGAGATCATTCCGCGAAGCGGGAAGCAACTGCCTCGGTAAGCAGATTGCGCCTCGGCCTGAGATGGCGCGACTGCCATTTGACTTGAGCGGGAAGAGGCGTCGATCTGATCTTGGAGTTCCGTTCAACGAGAGGAACTCGCCATGGCTACCCTGTCGACCGATGCACCAATCTCTCCGCTTCGCCAGCGCATGCAGCACGACATGCTCATGCGTGGCCTGGGCTCCCATACCCAGCAGGACTACGTTCGTCACCTCCGGCGCTTCGCTGTGTTCCTTGGCCGCTCGCCCGACACGGCGACGGCTGCGGACATCCGTCGATTCCAGCTGCATCAGCATGAGAGCGGCGGCGGCCCTGCGACGATCAATTGGCGCCGTCTCGGCACTGCGGTTCCTGTTCCTCGTGACGCTGAAGCGTCGGGATCTGGCGCGTGCGCTGGTGATCATGAGGTATTAGCGCAAGCTGCCCGAGGTGCTGAGCGTGGAGGAAGCGGCGCGGCTGCTCGAAGCCGCACCCGGCATCAAGTAAAAGGCCGCGCTCGGCGTCGCCTATCGCGCGGGCCTGCGCGTGTTGAAGTTGCGCACCTCAAGATCGACGACATCGACTCGACACGCATGCTGATCCGCGTCGAACAGGCCAAGGGACGCAGGGACCGCAACGCTATGCTCTCGCTGCAATTTCTGGAACTGCTCCGGCTGTGGTGGCGCGAAGGCAGGTGGCGCGGGGTGATGCTCCCCCATGGCTGACTGTTCCCCGGGGCGCAGCTTCACCGCGCCGATCTCATCGAGGCAATTGCACCGCGCAGTCCAGGAGGCAGCCAAAGTCGCCGGCATCCGCAGCTCACACCTATGTCGGCCTCCGTTACCTTGCCGCGAGCTGGCTTAACTAGGACGTTGCTCATACCTACTCGTCGCATGGACGAGAGCATCTCGCCCCCATCGGTAGTCTTTAGCCGAACAGAGTGAGGTCAGCCGGCGCGTGCGGCCTTTGTGCGATTACGTCCACCTGCCGCTCTTTTAACGCTATGCACGGAGACGGCTTTGGGAGCCACGACGTCGCCGAGCCGCTCTATACGGAGGGGCGCGCGCGAGGGAAGGCGAACGACGAGTTCGAGTTGCCCCCCGACCGCCTCGACGTAGCTTTTAAGAGTAGACAAGTACATGTCGGCTTGTTTCTCGATCTTCGAGACCGAAGGCTGCTTGATCTTGAGGACCGAAGCGATTTCGGCCTGGGCCTTTCCAGCGGCACGCCGCAAATCGCCGAGACTCTCGACTTCTCCCCTTAACTCTTCGAAACGCGCGTCGACCCGCTCCCGACGATCCGCGGGGAGCGCAGCGATTAGGTCATCAAGCTTGCGTCCCATCACTTCTTCTCCTTCTTCGCCGCCGCCAAACGGTCGAGATGCCCTTGATAGCGCTTGTCCGCCTTGGCGATCAGACGTTTATAGAAGCCCTTCTCACTCACGCCCGACTTATCGCCGGCGACGAGCAGGATCGCCTTCCGCTTCCGGTCGAATGCGAACGCAACCCGCCAGACACCATCATCAGCATCGAAGCGAAGTTCTTTCATGTTCGCGAACGACGAGTCATTCAAGGTATCCGCATGCGGTCGCCCCAGCTGGGGCCAAACACACCGAGCAGCTTAGCGGAGGCCAATAGCTCATCTTGGACTGTCTGGGGCAACGCCTCGAACTCCCCATCGAACTCATCGCCAAAAACGACTTCCAAAGTCATACATAGCTCCTAGGCTATGTTGTCAACATCATCAAGCTGCCGAACGATAGTCTGCGGCCGAAACAAGGTAGGCGCGGTCGACGATAATCCGGCCGCCGTTGACACGACTGGCAATTCGCGACCTGTCTGCGCTATCGAGCGGCATCGTCACCGGCGTTCTGACGGGCATGGCCGGCGCGTAGCTGTCGCTTGCCCAGAATGCCGGCTCGTCGTAAAGGATATGACCGCCAGCAAGGGTTCCATCGCGCCGGCAGCGCTCACCGACGCCAAATGGAACCGGTGCCGGCGAGGTTCGCGTGTCTGGCGGCGAAGGTCGCGTGGCCCGGAGGTGAAGCCGGCGAGGCGCTTGCGCTGGTCCATGCGTAATCGTGCGGAGGACCGCGCCGCGCCGTGCATCGCATCTCTTGTCCCGCTGCGCTGCTGAGACCTCTCTCCTGTCAGGCGGTCTAGGTTTCGCGCTTCGGGCCGAGCACGAACACTATGAGGGCAGCGACGAACGTGGCAACAGCACTGTAGGCAATGGCGCTGGTAATCCCCGCATTCTCCACCAATAGTCCGCCGAAAATCGCGCCGGCGGCGATTGCCACTTGGAATACTGTGACCAGCAGCACACCGGCGCTTTGGGCCTGCTCGGGAACAGCCCTCCGTACCATCCACGTCTGCAATCCCACTGGCACCGCGCCGAAGGCAAACCCCCACGCGGCAACAGCAATCGCCGAGGCCAAGGCCGATGCTCCCGCCGTCAGCAGCGAAACAGCGGCTATCGCTATGAGCAGCGGTGCAAGGGCCGCGACTGCCTTGAGACTGTACTCGGCCAGAAGCCCGCCGGCCAGATTGCCGAAAAATCCGCCGATGCCAAAAGCAAGCAACACAAGCGAGATCGTTTCTACATCCAGCGCGGGAATCTTCTCGAGGAAGGCGCGGATATAGGTGATTCCGGCGAAGTGGCCGGAAGCGACCAGCAGGACGACCAAAAGCGCAATTTTGACCATCGGAATCTTGGCCACATCCAGCAGGCTTCGGAAGCTAGCCACTCCAATCGGAGGCAGTCTCGGAATGGTTATGAGTTGCACGAGCAGTGTAGCGGCGGCGCCGGCTGCGGCGAGCATGAAGGCGCTTCGCCATCCCCAGATATCGCCGACATAGGCGCCGATTGGAGCTGCGCAGACGGTAGCTACGGAAACGCCGGTGAGGATGATCGACATAGCGCGCGGCAGGAGGTGGCTTGGAACGAGCCGCATCGCCAGTGCTGCCGACATTGACCAGAAGCCTCCGAGCGCTATGCCGAGCACGACGCGTGCAGTCAGGAGAACCGCCAGCGACCACGCGCCGGCCGCCAGAACGTCCGACAGGATCAGCAGCAGCGTCATTGTCCACATGACGGTCCTGCGGTCCAGGCGCTTTGTGATGATGGCCACCGTCGGCGCCGAGATCGCCCCGACGATAGCTGTCGCCGTCATCGCCTGTCCAGCCGCTCCCTCGCTGATACCGAGATCACGCGCGAGGGGCGTGAGCAGGCTGACAGGCAGAAACTCTGCCGTGACCAGCCCGAAGGTGCCCAAGGAAAGCGAAATGACCGCACCCCATGCGGGACCAGACGGTGGGACGGGCTTTTCTGGGTGCAGAACAGCGTCCATGACACCTGCTGCGGATTGGGTCATGAACGAAGTCTCCACTTTGATGCAATGCAACGTGATGTTGGCTGCCTTGACCCAAATCTAAAAACACAAGCGCATTTCCCGGCGGCGTTGCACGGAGGAGGGTATGTTCATTGCTTCGCGATATTTTGTGACGGTGCGGCGCGCAACATCGATGCCGGTTTCCTTCAGCCGGACAGCGATGTCCTCATCGGAAAGCACGTCGCCGGGAGATTCTGCGGCAATGATCGCTTTGATCCGATGCCGGACAGCTTCGGCGGAGTGCGCATCGCCGCCTTGGCAGGACGCGATCGCGACGGTGAAAAAATACTTCAGTTCAAAGACTCCGCGCGGGGTAAGCATGTACTTGTTCGAGGTCACCCGGCTTACCGTAGACTCGTGCACGCCGATCGCGTCAGCGACGGTTCTAAGATTGAGAGGCCGCAGGTGGGCGACGCCATGTTCCAAAAAGGCATCCTGCTGACGCACGATTTCAGCCGCAACCTTGACAATGGTCTTGGCGCGCTGATCGAGGCTGCGGATTAGCCAGTTCGCATTTTGTAAGCATTCGTCGAGAAATGCTTGATCTTTCGAATTTTGGGCAGTCTGACGCGTGACTTCGGCATAGTAGGTTTGGTTGATCAGCAGCTTCGGCAGGGTGGCGGGATCAAGTTCGATCTGCCACCCGCCTTGCGGCGAGGGCGTGACCCAGACGTCGGGTATGATTGATTCAGACGCACCGGATTCGAATCTGTTCCCAGGCTTTGGATCGAGCGCACGAACCTCATGCATCATGTCGAGAAGGTCTTCTTCATCGACGCCGCAATGCTGCTTCAGCGCCTCAAAATCGCGTCGCGCAAGCATTTCAAGATGGGCAACCAAAGCTGCCATTGCCGGGTCGAGCCGGTTTCGCTGGCGCAACTGAATCTCGAGGCATTCTCTGAGACTTCGCGCAAAAACTCCCGGTGGATCAAATTGCTGCAAGGTTCCGAGAACCCGTTCCACAACAGCCTCATGGACATTTAGGCTCTCGGCCAGCTCCAAAAGGTTTGCCCGAAGATAGCCAGTGTCTTCCAGATCGGCGGCAAGCTGGCCAGCGATCAGCCGCTCCTGTGGTGTGAACGCAGTGAGGGCGATCTGACGAGCGACATGGTCGTGCAATGTTTCGGCGAGGGTGGCAAACTCGTCGAGGGAAGGGCCATTGCCCGGCGGGTTGTTGGTCGTGTTGCGAAGTGATTTCCATTGCCCGAGCCGTTCAGGCGACCCTGCCCCGGTCGCACCTTCAACGGCGTTTGCCCCAAAGCCGACAGGCTGATCCGCTCCCGAAATCGAAGCATCGTCAAAAGGCCCGCCATCGTTTGACGCAGATTCCAAGAGCGGGTTCTTCTCGATTTCCCCCTCCACGAACTGATGCAGTTCGGTATGCGCCAGTTGCAGCAAGCGAATCGACTCAATGAGTTGAGGCGATGCGACGATGGATTGCTTCTGGCGCTGAAACAGGCTTGCTGAAGATTGCATGGTGAGTGCGATAATCCTGTCGAGGAGCCTCTTGGGGCCTGCAATGGCGCCAGTGAGACGTTTTCTAGGTCATGCGGCGGCTTTCAGCGTTTCGAGAACGTTTTGCGGGGATGAAACGCCATACGGGTCGGCCTCGCAGTTGTCGGAGAAACCTTCCTCCTCGAACCAGTGCTCCACCACGCCATTGTTGATCAGGGCGGCGTAGCGCCATGAGCGCATCCCGAATCCGAGATTGTCCTTGGCAACCAGCATGCCCATCTTGCGTGTGAACTCGCCTGAGCCATCGGGGATGAGCTGGACCTGCTTCAGGCCCAAGGACTTTCCCCACGCATTCATGACGAAGGCATCGTTGACTGAGAGGCAGTAAATCGCGTCAATTCCCTGCTTCGCAAACTGATCATAGAGCTCTTCGAACTTGGGCAATTGGTAGGTCGAGCAGGTCGGGGTGAAGGCGCCAGGCAGCGAGAACAGGATGACCCGCTTGCCGGCAAAGTAGTCGTCAGATGTTTTTTCTTGCCAGCGATATGGATTTGGCCCCTGGACTGACTTATCGTGAACACGCGTGAGAAAGGTGACGAAGGGAACTTTCTTTCGAACTGTCATCAAGTTGCTCCTGAAGAAGACTGCGCTGAATTCTGGCAGAGGCTGGCGCAATACCGGGCAAAGGCTCGTATCCCCGGCACGGAATGAGGGCCTCGCGGCTCGCAACCTCCTTTTTTCCCTCCCGACGTATGGGAACGTCTTGGCGGTTGGTCTTGGCCACCCGAACGCAATCGATCTGAGCGAGCTGGACACCGTCGAGCCGGTTGCTTTCCACGGCTATGGCGCCGGAAGCGGGATCGGTCACTAGCGATAGTGCGTTTGGAAAAGGGATAGCGGCCGGAAGGAGCCAATATCGCAAAGCATGTGGGGGCCTGAAATGTCACTTCACGCAACAGACCCGCTTCACTGGATTCCACGTCACTGGACTGGTTCAGCATGTTGTGGATATGTGGCAGTGACCCGCCGGCTTTGGCTTGGGTGACGACCCTTTGACAAGGCTTTTCGGCACTCAGATGCTGAACAGAACCGGCAACCCGCATTTGCGTGCGCTGCCCGTGTTGGCGTGCCGGCATCGGACCAGCCATGCGCAAAGCGGCCATCCAGAACGGACTTCCGGAGGAGACGATGCCCCGATGTTCAGCTGCAAGGGGCACCGTCTCCTCAGGCCACGGTCTGGAGCTTCGCGTGTCGGGCATGGTGCAAGTCGCTTTCATCGTGATTTGATGGTGCTCTAACCAGGAGCAGCAAGCGGCGTGCCATTTGGAATAGAGGGGCTGTTGGACCGCCCCTCCTTCTCGGAGGCCGTGTCTTAGAAGATCGGGCGCGCGCTATAACCGCCTCGTCACACAGGCAACAACGATGCTGTATGGTGCGGATATTCGGCGCTTCAGCCCCGGCTGGGCAAAGACGAACCGGAAGCCGAGCCGATGCATTACCTGAGCCTGGAGGGCACTCCAGTCATTGCGTAACGTGTGGCGCTAGCGTTCATTGGTGCGCCGGCACGGCTATCGCGAACATGCGCCTGTCGCAGCGACCATGAGCGGGCGCTCTTGGGCAAGCGCCTTGGCCCCGTGAGGATCGAATTCCCCAATCGTGTCTGTTCGCCGCCTCTTATGTTCGAAACTGGACCAGAATGTCGCAAGCCCGACCTAAAGGTCGCCGAGGCGTTCTGTCCGACACTTTTCCGTCGCCTTTGTTGGCCCGCGACACCGGCCTATTTCGCCTAGCTCTTCTCTGGCCTCAGGCTAAGCCCCTAAAAGCATCACAGATTTTTTTCTTCGGTTGGCCAAATTGGCACGAGTTTTGAAGCCGCTTCGTTGCGGGCCGGGAGCCGCCGACCGACTTTCATTTCGTGGATGGCACGAATGGAACGAAGAAAGAAAAGCAAAATGTCAAATCCGCGTCGGATAGCGTCTATGGGCATGGGGTCCTCGGCGAAACCGCCCTTACCCAACAGCTCGCCGCTCTTGTCGACCCTTGCGCAGGAAATCTTGGCCGGCGGCGAGTCAAAGGCCCACCACACCGACTTTATCCTGACCTCGAAGGTACAGGATAACGTTCTGCATCTCGCCGCGCGTTTGCCTAGGCAGTTAAGCGTTAGCCGATCCTGATAATCGGTCTGCCTTCCGACGATGTCGTCTACATGCCGTCTTAGGTCTTCTCTACCGCAGCGCCCGCCGGTCACCTTCCGCCCTTCCATCGCTATAGAGTGAAGTGCCACCCATGTCCGAACAACCTTTGCCGACGCTGCCGATGTGGCGCGTCGATCACATTGAGCCCTCGCCTGAGATGTTGGCGCTACGGGCCAACGGTCCGATCCACCGCGTGCGCTTCCCGTCCGGGCACGAAGGCTGGTGGGTGACAGGCTATGACGAGGCCCGGGCGGTGTTGTCCGACGCGGCGTTCCGGCCCGCGGGAATGCCGCCGGCGGCATTCACCCCGGATTCGGTGATTCTCGGTTCGCCAGGATGGCTGGTCTCGCACGAGGGGGGCGAGCATACGCGGTTACGCACGATCGTGGCGTCGGCCTTCAGCAACGGCAGGGTGAAGCTGCTCGCGCAGCAGGTCGAGGCGATCGCCGCGCAGTTGCTCGAGACGCTGGCGGCCCAGCCCCAGCCCGCCGATCTGCGGCGCCACCTCTCCTTTCCGCTTCCCGCCATGGTCATTGGCGCGCTGATGGGCGTGCTCTACGAGGATCACGCCTTTTTCGCCGGGCTGTCCGACGAGGTGATGACGCACCAGCATGAAAGCGGCCCGCGAAGCGCGTCGCGCTTGGCCTGGGAAGAACTCCGCGCCTACATTCGCGGCAAGATGCGGGACAAGCGCCAGGATCCGGGCGACAACGTGCTGACGGATCTGCTCGCGGCGGTCGACCAGGGCAAGGCGACCGAGGAAGAGGCGATCGGCCTGGCGGCGGGCATGCTGGTGGCGGGGCACGAGAGCACCGTGGCGCAGATCGAATTCGGCCTGCTGGCCATGTTCCGCCATCCGCAACAGCGCGAACGCCTGGTCGGCGATCCATCCCTGGTGGACAAGGCGGTAGAGGAAATCCTGCGCATGTACCCGCCGGGCGCCGGCTGGGACGGCATCATGCGCTATCCGAGGACCGACGTGACCATCGCGGGCGTGCATGTTCCCGCGGAGAGCAAGGTGCTGGTCGGCCTGCCGGCGACGTCATTCGATCCGCGCCATTTCGACGACCCGGAAATCTTCGACATCGGACGTGACGAAAACCCGCACCTGGCGTTCTCCTACGGGCCCCACAACTGCGTCGGCTTGGCGCTGGCCAGGCTGGAACTCAAGGCGGTGTTCGGTTCGATCTTCCAGCGCTTTCCCGCGCTGCGCCTGGCCGTGGCGCCCGAAGAACTGAAGTTGCGCAAGGAGATCATCACTGGCGGGTTCGAGGAGTTCCCGGTGCTCTGGTGATGCGCGGACGCCACCAGGAATCCCGATGTTCTCGAGTTGCCGGCGCGCCTGCCGCGCGCCGATCAGATCAGCCAGCCAACAGGTGACCAAGATGGACGTGCAAGAAACCATGGCATCATGCCGGGACGCCTTCGCCGAACTGGCGTCGCCAGGGTGCATTCAGGACCCGTACCCATTCATGCGGTGGTTGCGCGAGCACGATCCGGTACATCGCGCGGCGTCGGGCCTCTTTCTGTTGAGCCGTCACGCCGACATCTACTGGGCGCTCAAGGCCACGGGCGATGCTTTTCGGGGACCGGCGCCGGGCGAACTGGCGCGCTATTTCCCGCGTGCGGCGACCAGCCTGTCGCTAAGTTTGCTGGCGTCCACTTTAGCGATGAAGGAACCACCAACGCATACGCGTCTGCGCCGGCTGATCTCGCGCGATTTCACCATGGGCCAGATCGACAAGCTGAGGTCGACCATCGCTCGCATCGTCGCAGCGCGCCTGGACGGCATGGCGCCCGCGCTGGAGCGCGGGGAGGCGGTGGACCTGCATCGGGAATTCGCGCTGGCCTTGCCCATGCTGGTTTTCGGCGAACTGTTCGGCATGCCCCAGGAAGACATGTTGGGGCTCGTCGCCGGCATCAGCGCCATTCTGGAAGGCCTGAGCCCGCACGCCAGCGATCCCCAACTCGCCGCGGCGGACGCGGCCAGCGCCAGGGTGCAGGCCTACTTCGGCGATCTCATACAGCGCAAGCGTATCGATTCCCGCCACGACATCGTGTCAATGCTGGTCGGCGCACACGACGACGATGCCGACATGCTGTCGGATGCCGAGTTGATCAGCATGCTGTGGGGCATGCTGCTGGGCGGCTTCGCCACCACTGCTGCGGCCATCGGCCATGCTGTCCTGGCGATGCTGGCGTATCCCGAACAGCGGCACTGGCTGAAGGGAGATGCCGTGGGGGTGAAGGCATTCGTCGAAGAAGCCCTACGCTACGACGCGCCCGCCATGTTCAGCTCCATTCCGCGTATCGCCCAGCGCGACATCGAAATGGGCGGCGTGGTGATCCCGGAGAACGCGGACGTGCGCGTGCTGATCGCGGCCGGCAATCGCGACCCGGACGCCTTCGCCGATCCCGATCGCTTCGATCCCGTGCGGTTCTACGGCACCAGTCCTGGCATGTCGATCGACGGGAAGATCATGCTGACCTTCGGCCATGGGATCCACTTCTGCCTTGGTGCGCAACTGGCCCGGGTCCAGTTGGCCGAGAGCCTGCCGCGGATCCAGGCGCGCTTCCCCACGCTGGCATTGGCCGAGCAGCCGACCCGGGAGCCCTCCGCGTTCCTTAGGACGTTCCGCGCGCTGCCGGTGCGGCTGCATGGGCAGGAGGGCTGAGATGCGCGTCGTGGTCGATCAGGATCTGTGCGGAACGACCGGGCAGTGCGTGCTGACGCTGCCTGGCACCTTTCGCCAGCGCGAACCGGACGGCGTGGCCGAAGTGTGCGTGGCGACGGTCCCGCAGGCGCTGCACGCCGCGGTGCGGCTTGTGGCCAACCAGTGCCCGGTCGCCGCCATTCGGGTGATCGAAAGCGACGCCGGCCATGACGAGCGCGCCAGCGCCGACCCTGCGCCTTCTCCGGCGCAGGCCGAGCGGCATGCCGCGAAAGAACAATGCAATTCAGGAGGCACGATGGGACGGTTTGAAGGCAAGGTGGCCGTGGTGACCGGCGCCGGCGCCGGCATCGGCAAGGCATGCGCTCTCGCCATCGCGCGCGGGGGCGGCAGAGTGGTGGTGGCCGACATTGATGGCTCGGCGGCCATCGCCTGCACCGCGCAGATCGCGGCCGATGCAGGCCACGCGCTGCCCATAGCCGTGGATATCGCCGATGAGCCGGCGGTGGCAGCGCTGTTCGAGACGGCGGAGCGGCACTTCGGGGGGGTCGACCTGCTGGTGAACAATGCGAGCGCCATGCATCTGACCCCGCGCGACCGCGCGATCCTCGACCTGGACCTGGCAGTCTGGGACCAGACCATGGCGACCAATCTGCGCGGCACGCTGCTCTGCTGCCGGCAGGCTATCCCACGGATGATCGCCCGCGGCGGTGGCGCGATCGTCAACATGTCGTCGTGCCAGGGGCTCAGCGGTGATACCGCGCAGACGTCCTACGCCGCGTCGAAGGCGGCGATGAACATGCTCTCGGCTTCGCTCGCCACCCAGTACGGTCATGCGCAGATCCGCTGCAACGCGGTTGCGCCGGGTCTTATCATGACCGAGCGTCTCCTCGCCAAGCTGGACGAGTGCATGCAACGGCATCTGCGCCGGCACCAGCTCCTACCGCGCGTCGGCCGCCCCGAGGACGTGGCCGCACTCGTGGCGTTCCTGCTCTCCGCCGATGCTGCGTTCATCACCGGCCAGGTCGTGTGCATCGATGGCGGCATGCTGGCGCATGTGCCGACATACGCCGACGGCGGCAACAGCTGCGCCGCGCGCCCTGTCGGCGACACCGAATCGGCGGCGGCGGCGCGCTGCTGATGGACATGCTGCTCAACCCGCTCAACCGTCGGCACCGGTTGCGGTGCGACATCCCGGTCATGCCTGGCGCTTTCCCCCTGGTCGGGCATCTTCCCGCCATTGTCTGCGACCTGCCGCGCCTGCTGCAGCGAGCAGAACGGACCCTGGGCAGCCACTTCTGGCTGGATTTCGGCCCTGCCGGACATCTGATGACCTGTGTGGATCCGGACGCATTCTCTCTGCTCAAGCACAAGGACGTGTCCTCGGCGCTGATCGAAGAGATCGCGCCCGAATTGCTTGGCGGAACGTTGGTTGCCCTGGACGGCGGCGCTCACCGGCAGGCTCGCGATGCCATCAAGACAGCGTTCTTGCCCAAGGGGCTGACCCAGGCCGGGATCGGCGACCTGTTCGCGCCGGTCATCAAGGCGCGGGTGCAGGCGTGGCGCGCCTGCGGCGAGGTAACTATCCTGCGCGAGACCGGCGACCTGATGCTGAAGCTCATCTTCAGCCTCATGGGAATCCCCGCGCAGGACCTGCCGGGATGGCATCGCAAGTACCGGCAATTGCTGCAGTTGATCATCGCGCCACCGGTCGACCTGCCCGGATTGCCTTTGCGGCGCGGCCGCTCCGCCCGCGACTGGATCGACGCGCAGTTGCGCCGGTTCGTCCGCGATGCGCGCGCGCATGCCGCGCGCACCGGGTTCATCAACGACATGGTGAGCGCTTTTGACAGCAGCGACGGTCCGCTCTCCGATGACGTCCTGGTCGCGAATATTCGCTTGCTGCTGCTTGCCGGTCACGACACCACTGCCTCGACGATGGCCTGGATCGTGATCGAGCTGGCGCGGCAGCCTGTGCTGTGGGACGCCCTGGTCGAGGAGGCGCAACGCGTGGGCGCGGTGCCGACCCGGCACGCGGACCTGGCGCAGTGTCCGGTCGCCGAGGGGCTGTTCCGCGAGACACTGCGCCTGCATCCGGCGACCACCCTCCTGCCGCGTCGCGCGCTTCAGGAATTGCAACTCGGCGAACGGCGTATTCCCGCGGGCACCCACCTATGCATCCCGCTGCTGCATTTCTCGACCTCGGTGCTGCTGCACGAGGCGCCTGATCAGTTCCGCCTGGCGCGGTGGCTGCTACGCACAGAACCGATCCGGCCCGTGGACATGCTGCAGTTCGGTACCGGCCCACACGTCTGCATCGGCTACCACCTGGTATGGCTGGAAATGGTGCAGTTCTGCATCGCCTTGGCGCTGATCATGCACAAGGCCGGGGTGCGGCCGCAGTTGCTGAGCGACGTCGAAAAAGGCCGGCGCTATTACCCGACCGCACATCCGTCCATGGCAATCCGCATAGGCTTCTCATGAGCTGGCATCGCATGCCCTGTGTGGCAAGGCAGCGGCGCCGGCGGGGCGCGGCATTGCTGCACTCGGCGCACGCACTCGTGTGACGACTTGCGCTCGCCGTGGCCATCTCAGCTACAAGGACATCAACAACATGCAGACCGGTTCCACTCCACGCGACCGAATTGGCGTTTCCACATTCGGCGGATTGGGCGCGCAGGCGCGCGGCGCCTCTGGCGAGCTGCTCCCGGAGATCTGGATGCAGGACGGCGCAAAGCGGGTCGAACAGGCTCTGGGGCGTCTGCTCTGCGCCAAAGACGACGGTAAGACAGAGCTGATGGCGGCCATGCGCTACGCCACCTTGCATGGCGGGAAGCGCACCCGCGCCTTACTCTGTCTGGCTGCCGGCGCACTGGCGGGCACGCCGGCGCCCATGCTCGACGACGTCGGTGCCGCGATCGAGATGATGCACGCCTGTACCCTGGTCCACGACGACCTGCCCGCGATGGATGACGACGTGCTTCGCCGCGGCCTTCCGACCGTGCACGTAAAGTTCGGCGAAGCCACTGCGATCCTGGTCGGCGATGCGCTGCAGGCCCACGCCTTCCTGACCCTGGCGAGCCTGGATGCGCCGGGCGACAACCGTATCGCGCTCGTGCGCGAACTGGCGCAGGCGGTGTCCGCCGAGGGTGCCGCAGGCGGGCAGGCCATGGATCTGTCCCTGGTCGGAAAGCACGCCGGGCTGGACAGGATCCTGGCGATGCACCGGATGAAAACCGGAGCGCTAGTGCGCGCGTCGGTTCGCATGGGCGCGCTATACTCCATCACGGAGGATGCCGCGCACGCTACGCTTTACTGTGCGCTCGATCGCTACACCGCCTGTTTTGGCCTGGCGTTGCAGGTGGCCGACGACATTCTCGACGCGACGGCGGATACCGCGACTCTTGGCAAGACCCCCGGCAAGGACGCGGCGGCGCAGAAGCCGACCTGCGCGTCAATCATGGGGCTGCAGGCAGCGCGCCAGTTCGCGCTGTATTTGTTGCACGACGCCGGGGAGGCCATCGCCCCTCTGGGGCCGCGTGCGGAAGGGCTGGCTCAGATGCTGCAGCGGGCCAACGTCTATCTGTCCGCGCCATACGCATGAGCGCCCCATCCGTAAGTACTCGCCCCTGTGCTGGTGCGATCGGCCGGCGGGCGCTGCATGCTGCACTGTGTCCGTGTCGGCGGCGACGTGCGCGGCGTCTGCCCGTTTCTGTTCTCGTTAACCCTCTTCAGAAGGAACATCCCGCGTGAACGCGCTGTCCGAACAGATCCTTTCCGAATTGCGCCACCTGCTGAACGAGATGAGCGACGGCGGCAGCGTCGGCCCGTCCATCTACGACACGGCGCGAGCTCTGCAGTTCCACGGCAACGTCACCGGTCGGCAGGACGCGTACACGTGGCTCATCGCGCAGCAACAGGCCGATGGCGGATGGGGAAGTGCGGACTTCCCGCTGTTTCGCCATGCGCCTACCTGGGCGGCGCTGCTGGCATTGCAGCATGCCGATCCTCTTCCCGGGGCTGCCGACGCAGTCCAGGCTGCAACCCGGTTCATCGAGCGCCAGCCCGATCCCTACGCGCATGCGGTGCCGGAAGACGCGCCCATCGGCGCGGAGCTGATCCTGCCGCAGTTGTGCGACGAGGCCGCATCCTTGCTGGGCGGCTTGTCGTTTTCGCGCCACGCGGCGCTGTTGCCGTTGCGGCAAGCACGCCTGGTCAAGCTGGGGGCTGTGGCGACGTTGCCGAGCGGCCATCCGTTGCTGCACTCCTGGGAAGCCTGGGGGACGTCGCCGGCCACCGCATGCCCGGACGACGACGGCAGCATCGGCATCAGTCCGGCGGCCACCGCCGCGTGGCGTGCGCACGCCGACACACAGGGAAGAACGCCGCACGTCGGGCGCACGGGCGGGTATCTGCAGGCGGCATCGCGGGCGACGCGCACCGGCATCGAAGGTGTCGTTCCCAACGTCTGGCCAATCAATGTGTTCGAGCCATGCTGGTCGCTGTACACCCTGCATCTGGCCGGTCTGTTCGCGCATCCCGCGCTCGCCGAGGCGGTGCAAGTGATCATCGCGCAGCTCGACGCCCGCCTCGGAGTGCGCGGTCTGGGCCCTGCCTTGCACTTCGCGGCCGATGCGGACGACACCGCCGTTGCGTTGTGCGTCCTTCGCCTTGCAGGCCGCGACCCGGCGGCCGACGCGTTGCGCCAGTTCGAAACCGGCGAGCTGTTCGTCACCTTCCCCGGTGAGCGCAATGCCTCGGTGTCGACCAACATCCATGCCCTGCATGCGTTGCGAATGTTGGGAAAGCCCGCCGCCGGCACCAGCGCCTACGTCGAGGCCAATCGCAACCCGCACGGTCTATGGGACAACGAAAAATGGCACGTTTCGTGGCTGTATCCCACCGCGCATGCGGTCGCTGCGCTGGCGCAAGGCAAGCCCCAGTGGCGCGACGAGCGCGCGCTGGCAGCACTGCTGCAGACGCAGCGCGACGACGGCGGCTGGGGCGCCGGTCGCGCGTCCACATTCGAGGAAACCGCCTATGCGCTGTTCGCGTTGCACGTGATGGACGGGACCGAAGAGCCGGCAGGGCGACGGCGCATCGCGCAGGCGGTGGCGCGCGCGCTGAAGTGGATGCTCGGCCGCCACGCAGCGCACGCACTGCCCAAGACGCCGCTGTGGATCGGCAAGGAACTGTATTGCCCCACCCGGGTGGTGCGCGTGGCCGAACTCGCCGGGTTGTGGCTGGCGCTTCGTTGGGGGCGGCGCGTCTCGGCCGAGGGAGCAGGAGCCGGGCCATGATCCCGACCGATCGCGCGCTGCAGCAGGTGCTAGAGTGGGGGCGTTCCCTGACCGGGTTCGCCGACGAGCATGCCGTGGAAGCAGTCCGGGGCGGCCAGTACATCCTGCAGCGCATCCAGCCGAGCCTGCGCGACACCAGCGCCCGCACCGGCCGCGATCCGCTGGACGAAACGCTGATCGTGGCGTTCTATCGCGAACTGGCGCTGCTGTTCTGGCTGGACGATTGCAACGACCTTGACCTGATCGCGCCGGAGCAGCTCGCCGCGGTGGAGCAGGCGCTGGGGCAGGGCTTGCCGTGCGCGCTACCAGGATTCGAGGGCTGTGCTGTGCTGCGCGCTTCGCTCGCCGCGCTCGCCTACGATCGTCGCGACTATGCCCAGCTTCTCGAGGATACCCGGTGCTACTGCGCGGCGCTGCGCGCCGGACACGCGCAGGCGGCAGGGGCGGAGCGATGGTCCTACGCCGAGTACTTGCAGAACGGCGTGGACTCGATCGCCTACACGAACGTGTTCTGTTGCCTGTCGTTGCTGTGGGGGCTGGACATGGCGACCTTGCGCGCGCATCCGGCGTTTCGCCAGGTCCTGCGGCTCATCTCCGCGATAGGGCGCTTGCAGAACGATCTGCATGGACGCGAAAAGGATAGGTCGGCCGGCGAGGCCGACAACGCGGCGATCCTGCTGCTGCAGCGCTATCCGGCCATGCCTGTGGTGGAGTTCCTCAATGACGAGTTGGCCGGCCACACACGCATGCTGCACCGGGTGATGGCGGAAGAACGTTTTCCCCCGCCGTGGGGACCGCTGATCGAAGCCATGGCGGCCATCCGCGTGCAGTACTACCAGACCTCAAACAGTCGCTACCGCAGCGACGCTGCGGGGGCAGCCCAGCGTGCGCCGGCCTGAACGAGCGGAAAACGGCGGCGTGCGCGCGCTGCCGTCGGTCCGACCCGACGCAACGCCGTCGCCCGATGACGCGGATGGAGCGAGCATCAGCGACACCAACTTGAGCCGGCGCAAGGACGACCATCTGGACATAGTGCTGAATCGGCGAACGGCACGGGCCAAGGCCACCGGCTGGGAGTACATCCGTTTCGAACACTGCGCATTGCCCGAGTTGGACCTGACGCAGATCGACCTCAGCGCCTCGCTGCTGGGCAAGACCATGCGCGCGCCTCTGCTGATCAGCTCCATGACTGGGGGCATGCAACGCGCCGAGGCCATCAACCGGCATCTGAGCGAGGCAGCGCAAGCCTTGGGGATCGCCATGTGCGTCGGTTCGCAGCGCGTGAGCCTGCAATCTCGCAACTCCCAGGGGCTGACGCGCGCGTTGCGCCGCTTGGCCCCAGACGTTCCCTTGCTGGCCAATATCGGCGCCGCGCAACTGCGCGAGGCCGACGGCCTGGACCTCGCGCGCCGGGCGGTGGATGCACTGGAGGCCGATGGACTCATTGTCCATCTCAATCCGCTGCAGGAAGCGGTACAGCCGGAGGGCGACCGCGACTGGCGCGGCGTCCTGGCCCAGATCGCTCGCGCCGCACGTAGCGTCGGCGTGCCGATCGTGGCCAAGGAAGTGGGGTCGGGCCTCTCTGCCTCGGTGGCTTGTGCGCTCGTTCAGGCGGGCGTGGCGGTGATCGATGTCGCCGGCGCCGGCGGCACCAGTTGGGCCGCGGTGGAGGGCGAGCGGGCCCCCGATGCCGCCGACCGTACAGTTGCGATGGCGTTCGCCGATTGGGGGATCCCGACCCCGGCCAGCGTGCAGGCGGTACGTCGGGCGCTGCCAGCGGTGAAGCTGATCGCGTCTGGCGGGGTCAGCGACGGCGTCGACGTGGCCAAGGCTATCCGCCTCGGCGCGGACATCGCCGGGCAGGCAGCCGGCGTGCTGCGCGCGGCTACGGTATCCACCGAGGCAGTTGTCGCGCATTTCGAGATCGTCATCCGCCAGTTGGCCGTCGCCTGCTTCTGCACCGGCTCGGCTGATCTGGCGGCGTTGCGCCAGGCCCGCTTATTGCCCTCGGCCCATCTGCCCGCCGGTTGATGCCGGCGTAGCCCGCAGGTGGCGGCGGGCGCATAGCCTTACTGAGTGAGAAAGTCTCGGAAGCGGGGACGCGCTGGTCACGGGCTTGTTCGGGTGCTGCTTCGTGATCGGGGAGGCACCCCGCCATGCCCCGAACGGACAGCCGAGAGTAAAGCGGTATTCGACGGCTATGTCGATGCTTGATCAGGGTGGTCACGCCGATCGAGCCGAGCCCCTGAAAGGGCCGGAACACCAGGTGCGGCGGGAGACCGGCAGGAGCAGATGGTGCAAATCCATTGCAATGAAGGAGTATTCCTGCAAGCAACGGAGAAGGTAAGCCAGCCTCAATCCCTTGTGTTTGCTTGGTGTTATGCAAATTAGGCACCGATCCACATTGCCCCGGTAGTGTGCTGAGAGTTCTGCAAATTCGCTGAGAGGGGGCGGTCATGGTGATTGTTCACGTCACCTGATTTCCCGCGAAGGAACGCCGCCATGACCAAGACTGAAGTTAAGACCGCCAGCGCTGCCGTCAAAGACATTTTGCTTTCGAACCCGGATGGATTGCACGAAGTGCTCCGTGCGGTG
>NZ_JAMYSN010000027.1:0-71708 GCF_040321955.1 Mesorhizobium sp. M0217
GCGATGTTCCGTAAGTGAGAGCATTTATCTCAGCCGAAACGAAGAGCTTCGTCAGGCACGCACCCAGTCACCAGTGAGTTGCCCTGTCCCTCGTGGGCAGGAGCCGAGTGCCGGCTGCCTCCTGTATTGCAATCTTTGCCTATTCGGCGGCCCCGCCTCGGCGTACCGGCGACCAGGGAGAACTCTCCCTTGCCGTCCATCGACGGTCCATCCTCCAACGGCCCCGCGCTGGTTCGATACCTTCGACGAAGCAATTGATGAAGGCATAGGATACGTCCTGATACACACGGGAAGGAGTTGGGACCGGCAGAAACGCGTTAAGTCCGCCCATGTCTTCAATGGCCGTGAGCCACTGCTGTGGGTGCATGGTGTCGCGCGCAATAAGGAAGGACACGATGTCCTTCATGCCGGGATCGTTGGTCATGTTGTACAGGCGGGTAGCAAGTACGCGGCCACTTCCTTCCGCAGTGACGTTTGCGACCATATCTGCGCAAGATTGCCGCCGGCGTAGGGATGCGAAGCATTGAAGGGAAACGCCGTTGGCGTTTTCAGGCAGTGCGGCCAGGCCGGTCGACAAGATTTGGCGGACGTTCATCCCGTTGAGGGCCGAGCCGCCGACCTGTCGGGGAAAGGCGGTAGCGCTTCCGCGACCACCTTACCCCCGCTGCTTTGACGCCATGCCCACCAGCTCGCCGACTCTGCGGCTGGAGATTGCACTCATCGCTAATGACTGCTGGGCGTACTTTTCTGGGGTGGATCGTGCCGGTCCGCCTGTACGCTCGAATTTCTGCCTTTGGGATTCCGCTGGGGCCAGCTCAAAGACCTGAGGCATGCCTGAGCTAGGCTACTGGTGAACGCGTCTCCAAGGCCAAGTCTCTACTTTGCAGAACGCCTCCCTACGCCCCCAACGTCGGCTCCGTATTCACCTCCAGCGCCTCTTCCGCCTCATCTTCCTCGCCGAGCACCTCCCCATGCACCCCCAGCGGCCGGCCGATCCAGATCGGATCGACGAGATGGTCGCGTTTGGGGTTGGTGGTGTTGGGGTGGATGAGAATGCTCAGGCCGCCGTGGTTCAGCATCAGCCATGGGACCAGCATGGCGAAGATCTCGGTGGCGAAGGAGACCTGGTACATGGCCTGCTCGTGCGGGCCGACCGGCTCGTCGCGCCAGTTGCCCAGGCGCACGCGAAAACGTTCGCCGATGCGCAGGCGCAGCCATTCGGCGTGTTGCCGCTCGGCTTGGCCGTCATAGTAGATGTGGGCGTGATAGCTGGCGATCTCGGCGAGCGGCCTTGGCGGGTTGGCGGTGTTCACCTTGATGGCTCCCTCGGCGATTATGGTGCGGGCAGCGTATACGCAAGGGGGCGGGGTGGCCAAGGGGGGCACAGCGTGTGCTCGTCATCTCGATTTCGGGCCAATCGCATATGGAGCTCCCCCGCTCCGTCTCGGCTTCGCCCAGCCACCTCTACCCCCACATTCGTGGGGGAGAGGAAATGCTAATCGCCAAGATCGCTGCCTTGAAAAGCTTGGCATTTCCTCTCTCCCATGGACATGTGGGAGAGGTGGCCGCGAAGCGGACGGAGTGGGGGCGGGCGCCGCCGTATGCCTATTGCCAGCACTTCATCGGGCGAGGACCCGCTGATCGCAGAGGTCTCTTGCCCCAATCAAACCCTGCCCATCAGCACCAGGATCAGCAGCACCACCAGCACAATGCCGACGATGCCCGATGGCCCATAGCCCCAGGAGCGCGAATGCGGCCAGGCCGGTACGGCGCCGATCAGGATCAGGATCAAGACAATGATGAGGATGGTGCTGACGGTCATTAAGAGTCCCTCGCCTTGCTGGTCGGATACGAGGGGACAATGCAAAAGGCCGCCCGGTTGTTCCGGACGGCCTTTTGTCTGACTGGTCGAATGCAGCTATTCCGCGGCTTTCGGGAAGGCGATTGCCGGCTCGTCGAGCGGACCCGGTCTCGGCCCCATAGGCGCATCGGGCTTCTTGTCGCGGCCGAACAGCCGGCGGAAGAACGCGTAGAAGCGGCTGTTCTTGCTGCGCGTGAAGATCATCAGCATGGACGGCGTCACCACCAGCGTCAGCAGCGTGGCGAAGGACAGGCCGAAGACGATGGCCGAGGACAGCGAAATCCACCATTGCGTCGACGGCGCGTTGATCGTCGTCTCGTGATGGAAGATTTCCAGCCCGAGACCAAAGGCGATCGGCAGCACGCCGAGGATGGCCGATACCGCCGTCAGCACCACCGGGCGGGCGCGCTCGCGGCAGGTCTGCAGCACCGCCTCCATCTTGTCCCAGCCCTCTTCGCGCAGCCGGTCATAGGTGTCGATGAGCACGATGTTGTTGTTCACCACCACGCCGGCCAGCGCGATGACGCCGATGCCCGACATGACGATGCCGAAGGCCTCGCCGGTCAGGAGCAGCCCCAGGAACACACCGATCGTCGCCATGACCACGCAGGACAGCACCAGAAGCACGCTGGTGAACTTGTTGAACTGCATCAAGAGCACCAGGAAGATCAGGAAGATCGCCGCGCCGAAGGCCTTGCCGAGGAAGGCGCTGGCTTCGGCGCTGTCCTCGTTCGACCCCGCCAGCTTCCAGCGTATGCCGTTGTCGAGCTTCATGTCGGTGACCGCCTTGGTCACCTCCGCCTGCACCGCCGCAACCTGGTTACCGGCGGCGACGTTGGCCTGGACGACCACTGTGCGGGCGCCATCGATGCGGTTGAGGATGCCGACGGTCGGCTCCGGCTTGCGCACGACGAAGTTGGAGATCGGCACCGAGCCTTGCGCAGTCTGCACCCGGAGCTCGTCGAGCGTCGACAGCGTGCGGCGGTCTTCAGGCAGCCGCAGCCTGATGTCGACGGCATCGTCGGCGCCGGCAGGCCTGTACTCGGACAGCTTCAACCCGTTGGTCACCAGTTGCACCACCGTGCCGACGGCGGTCGGGCTGATACCGTATTGCGCCGCCTTGGCGCGGTCGACCTCGAGCGCCCAGTCGACGCCGGGCGGCGGCAGGCCGTCGGAAACGTCGATGACACCGGGCACCTTGGCAATGCGCGCCGCAACCGCGCGGGCCTGGTCGTCGAGCCCTTTGGGGTCGATGGCCGAAAGCCGCAGCTGCACCGCCTTGCCCGTGGGAGGACCGGCCTCCGGCACGCGCACTTCGACATCGACGCCGGGAATGCCGGCCATGACGGTGCGCAGCTCATCCAGGATGTTGTTCGCCGATTTGCGCTCGCGCCAGTCGATGAACTCATACTGGATGACGCCGACGACGTCCTCCGGCACGTCCTGTCCGCCGCCCTGCGTCTTGCCGACGCGGGTATAGACCGATTTGACGCCAGGCCAGCCAAGCAGCCGGTTTTCGGCGATCCTGGTCGCCGTGTCCATTTCGGCCAGCGAGAGATTGCCGCGGGCATGCACATAGAGCAGGCCGTAATCGGGCTCGACGCTGGGGAAGAACTCGACGCCGGCGCCATATTTCGAATAGGCGAAGCCGACGCCGGTGATCAGCACGGCGGTGAGCACCAGCACGGTGATGGGGAAGCGCACCGCCTGTTTGACCAGCGCCATGTACCAGCCGTCGCGATTGTGTTCCTCGTGATGCTCCGGCGCCTTGGCGAAAAGCGCGCCCAGCGTCGGCGCGAACACCAGCGCATAAAGCATCGAGGCCGACAGCGTGACGATCAGCGTGATCGGCATGTATTTCATGAAGTCGCCGATGATGCCGGGCCAGAACAGCAGCGGCGAAAACGCCGCGATGCGGGTCATGGTCGCGGCGATGACCGGACCGGCCATGCGCTTGGCGGCCAGCGTGAAGGCTTCCGCCTTCGGCATGCCTTCGCCCATGCGCCGTTCGGCAAATTCGGTGACGATGATGGCGTCGTCGACCAGCATGCCGACCGCCAGGATAAGGCTGAACAGCACGATCATGTTGATCGTGTAGCCCATCATCGCAAGCAGCAGGATGCCGATCAGGAAGGATGACGGAATGGCAAGCCCGATCAGCAGCGAGGCGCGGCCCGACAGCGCATAGAGGATGACGATGAACACCAGGATGACGGCGATCATCACGTGGTTCTGCAGGTCGCCCAGCAGCTGGTTGACGAAGACAGACTTGTCCTGCGTGTAGGTGATGTTCATGCCTTCCGGCATCGTCTTGACGTAGGCGTCGGACACTTCCCGCACCTTGGCCAGCGTGTCGATCAGGTTGGCGCCGATGCGCTTCTTGACTTCGATGGCGATGGCCGGCTTGCCGTTGAGGCGAGTGATGGTCTCGGCGTCGGCGAAGGTCGAACGCACCGTGGCGATGTCCTTCGCCTGCACGACGGCATTGGGGCCGGCGACCACCGGCAAGGACGCGACATCCTCGGGTGTCTCGATCAGCGACGGCACCTTGACCGCGTATTTGCCTTCCGAACCCTCGATATTGCCGGCGGCGACCAGGCTGTTGGAAGCGCCGACCGCGCCGATCAACTGGTCGAGCTGCAGGCCGTAGGAGGACAGCTTCATCGGGTCGATGACGACCTCGACGAGATCGTCGCGCGCGCCTTGTATGGTGCCCTCAAGAACGCCCGGGACTTCCTCGATGCGGTCGCGCAGTTCGCGCGCCGCCGCCGTAAGCACACGCTCGGGCACATCGCCGGACAGCGTGACGACCAGGACGGGAAACTCGGAAATGTTGACCTCGGTAACAACCGGTTCTTCTGCCGCTTGGGGCAGGTCAGCCTTCGCGTCCTGAACCTTCGAGCGTGTATCAGTCACCGCGGTGTCGACTTTTATAGACGGCAGAAACTCAAGGAAGACAAAGGCACCGCCCTGATAGGCGGATGATTTCATCTCCTTTAACCCCTTGAGACTCTTAAGCTTTGCCTCCAGAGGCCTAAGCAGAAGTCTTTCAGCGTCTTCGGGCGCGATGCCTTGATAGGCAACATTTATATAAACATAAGGGGTAGGAACGTCGGGTTCCGCTTCCTTCGGCGTCGACTGATAGGCGACCCAGCCCGCCAGCAGCAGGAACACCAGCACCGCAATGGTCAGCCGGGCATTGTTGATCGCGAGTTTGACGATATCCATGGCCTGTTCTCAAAATTTCAGGAGCCGCATTGCGGCCGGTTGCCCCCGTCCGGGGCCACCCGGCGCTACTGCGTTGTCGCTTCGCCCAACAGTTTCTGGATGGTCGCCTGGTCGGCCTCGACCGGCTTGACTACGTCGCCTTCCTTCACGAGTTCCTGGCCGGCGACGATGACGCGGGCATCGGCGGGAATGCCGCCAAGCACGAGGCCCTTCGGCGAGTCGTCAACGAGGTCGATCGGGAAGAATACCACCTTGTTGTCCTTGTCGACGGCGCGGATGCCGAGGTCTCCCTTGTCGCCCAGCGTCACCACGGAGCGCGGCAACATGACGGCGTCGGTCGGCTGCGCGCTGAGCGCAATCTCTGCCGTCATGCCGGCCGGCACCGAGCCGTCGGCATTGGGGACGGCGATCTCGACGCGGAAGGTTCGGGTGGCCGACGAGGCGTCGCGGCTGATGTAGCGCACGGTGCCTTCGACGGTCTGGCCGCTGACCAGCCGGACAGTGGCCTTGTCGCCAAGCTTGAGATAGCCGAGGTCGCGTTCGCTGACTTCGCCGCGCGCAATCACCGGATCGAGCTTGAGGATGGTTGCCACCTCGCCGCCCTGCATGATGGAACTGCCGAGCTCCACCGGCACCCGGTCGATGACGCCGTCGAAGGGCGCCTTGACCAGATTGCGCTCGAGTTCGGCCTGCGCCGTTTCCAGCTGCGACTGCGCAGCGGTCAGATTCGAACGCGCCGTGTCGAGCTGCAGCTTGGGCAGATTGCCGGTCTTCATGAGCCGCAGCGATGCGTCGAGTTCAGCCTGGCGCTGCACGACGAGCTGCTTGGCATTGTCGACCATCGAGATCTTTTCTTCCGCCGCAAGCATCAGCACCAGATCGCCGGTCTTGACGTGATCGCCCTGCTTGACCGGCAGCTTTTCGATGACGCCGGCGACGCGCGTCGCCAGCACGGCGCGCTTGTCGGCCTCGGTCAGCCCGGAAATGCGGATGGCGCGGGCATAGGTCTTGCGCGGCGGCGTCACCACCGCGACGGTGCGCAGCGGCGCCTTCGGTTCGGCCTCGGCCGCCTTGGCTGCATCCGGCGCCTTGGCCTGATCGCCCGGCTTGGCCTGATCGCCTGCCTTGCCAGCACCTTCGACAGCGGCGCTGCCGACGGACGAGAACGCGCCTGTTCCCATCCAGGCCGCGAAGCCGATGAGCACAACAATAGCGGCAAGCTTGTGAAACCTGATCTTCGGCATCATTTTTTTCCACTGCGGGGTTCGGCCAAGTCGTTATCCAACAGGGTGTCCGTCGTCTAACAGCTACCGTGTCTTCCAACTCGGGCGCGTCGCCGATATGGGTGCGCGCCAGGCCGTGTTCAATTTGCCGTGAACGGCGAAGCCGCGCTTCTACATCAAAGTTGCATCGCAATACAGTCGAAAAGTTGCAGGGGCATTGCGCAAGGCAGGCGTAGTGTGGCCAACGGAAACGGTTTTATCGGCGCCCCGTCAGGCGGCGGAACCACAGTCTCGGAACCATACGGATGTTGGAGGCGCTTTGTTTTCAAGGCGTTTTGGGCACTGACATCCCCTGTGCCCGCACCAGTTTTTGACGCTCAAATGTGGGCGCGCCCTGCGTCGTCGCGACTTGAATGGCAGTAGGCGTCAGTATGATTTTGTATACCGTCACACGCAACGGTTGTTCCGGGACGGAAAGTCATCGGCGCTACTCCGATTTCCGAACACTTCGCTGATCGTCTTGATCGATCCGGGCGGACTCAGGCCCGCCGGCGTTCCGCGTCCGGCTTCTTGCGGGCGGCGAGAAATTCCTTCACCCGCCGTCCCGGTGCCGGCCCGCGCACCGGTTTGAAGCCGTCATCTAGTTCGCCGGAAAGATCGAGCGTCGGCCGCTTGCCGACGGCGTCGTAATTCTCCTCCAGCCAGTCGCTCGCCGCTATGCGGCCAAGGTCGCGCAAATAGGTCAAAAAAGCCCATTCGGCGTTGACCTTGGATGACGCCGACAGATCCTTGAACGCTTCGTCGGCATCGATGCGGTGCATGCGGATGTCGCGGTATTCGCCAGGCGGCAGCCGGCCGGCGGCGATCAGCTCCTTGACGAAGGCGATCGAGCGGAATTCGTTCAGCAGCCCGGCATTGAAGGTGATCTCGTCGATGCGGTTCTGGATTTCGTTGGCGCTTTTCGGCGTGCCCTCGCGCACCACCGGATTGATCTGCACCAGCAGCACATCCTCCGTCGCCGCCGTCTTGAAGAACGGAAACAGTGCCGGATTGCCGCCATAGCCGCCATCCCAATAGGGCACGCCCTTGATCTCGACGGCGCGGAACAATTGCGGCAGGCAGGCCGAGGCCATCACCGTGTCGAGGTCGATCTCGCCGTCGGAAAAGACGCGCAGCTGGCCGGTCTCGACATTGGTCGCCGAAATGAACAGCTCCATCGACTTGCAGGCGTGGACATTTTTGAAATCGATCTCCTGCTCGACCACGTCACGCAGCGGGTTCAAGCCCAGCGGATTGGCGACATAGGGCGAAAACACCCGCGACATGGTGTCGAAGAAGAAATAGCCGGGGGTGTTTTCGATCGACCAGTTGCCCCAGGCGACGTCCCACGGCATGCGCTGCACCGGGCTGAAGCGGCCCTTGGCCGCCACCGCGCGCCAGAAGTCGTCGAGCTTCTGCCGTGCACCCTCGACGCCGCCGCGCACAAAACCATCGGCCAGCGCCACCGCATTCATCGCGCCGGCGCTGGTGCCGGACACGGCTGAAATGTCGAGCCTGCCATCCTCCAGCAGCCGGTCGAGCACGCCCCAGGAGAAGGCCCCGTGCGAGCCGCCGCCCTGCAGCGCGATGTTGATCTTCTTCGTTTCCTCCGCCTTGCCGTTTTTGGTCATGGCGTTCCTGTTCGGTTTGGTCGCTGCTGCTTCGTCCCGCCCGGGAATCGGGCGGTTCGACTGCAGCGGACTTATGTTGCAGCGCAGCATATAAGGAATGACGAAGGCAAGAACACGAACACGGTCGCGTGATCACATGAAATTTTGGTCATGGGGAATGGTCCTCCACGCCCAGGTCTTCGCCCTACGAATACCCCCACCCTTGATCCCTCCCCACAAGGGGGAGGGAGACTTGGTAGACGCTGATCTCAGCAAACCACCGACGTTTCGGCGGCGCGCGGCAGCTTCCCTCCCCCCTTGTGGGGGTCCGAAGGACGGGCGAGACCCGTGGCTCGCCCCGGCAAGCTAGGGTGGGGTCCTCTTCGCAAAAACCTCAAGCGACAAGCTTCGGCACCGGCCCGACATAGCGCGACTGTGGACGGATCAGCCGCCCTGTCGTCTGCTGTTCGCGCGCATGCGCGATCCAGCCGGCGACACGTCCGGCGGCAAAGACATTGCTGAACGCCTGTGGCGGAAAGCCCGCCGCCTCAAGCACAAGCGCTGTGTAAAACTCGACATTGGTCTGCAGCGAGCGTTGCGGCTTGGCGATCCGCAGCACTTCGAGCGCCGTCTGCTCGACCTGTTCGGCGAAGGCCAGCCGGCGGCCGGCTTCGCCTTCGCTGCCGAGCTGCCGCACCACCCCCTTCAGCACATCGGCGCGCGGATCGCGCACGCGGTAAATACGATGGCCGAAACCCATGATGCGCTCGCCATGCGCGACCTTCTCGCGCAGCCAACCGGCCGCGTCGCCATGCGCCTGGATCGCATCGAGCATCTCGATCACCGGGCCGGGCGCGCCGCCGTGCAGGGGCCCCTTGAGCGCGCCGAGCCCGGCCAGCACCGACGATGTCAGACCGGCCAGCGTCGATGCGACGACGCGGGTGGCGAAGGTCGAGGCGTTGAGGCCGTGATCGCACACGGTGACCAGATAGGTGTCGAGTGCCCTTGCCAGCGCCGGCGACGGGACGGATCCCTCGAGCATCCTCAGCATGTCGGCGGCATGATCGGCCTTCGCGTCAGGTGCGGTCGGCTGCTCGCCGCGCGCCAGCCGCAGCAGAGCCGGCGTCAGCACGGCGGGCGCCGCGATCAGCCGCAAGGCGTCCGTCAGTGCCTCGCCATCCGGCAGCAGCGCCATGCCGGCGCGCATGGCGCTATAGATCCCAAGCGGTGCGAGCAGCGGCAGCGAGGGCGCAAGCCGCTCGAACACCTCGACGCGAGCCTTGCCCAGCCTCGCTGCCAGTTCGGCATCGCCGGGAAGGCCGTCGAAGAAGCCGTCGAGCAACAGGCGAACCACTTGCGCATAGCGCCAGCGTCCCGCCAATTCCGGCAGCGAATGACCGCGGATCGTCAGGCGGCCGCCAAGGCCATCGACATCGGAGAGCACGGTCTCCGCCGCCACCACATCATCGAGCCCGTTCGCCATATCTCATCTCCTTGCAGCTTTTCTGCATGGGAGATAAGGGTTGGGCTGCGCCTTGATCAATCTTGATCAATATAATCAATATGTGAGCTAAAATGTCCGAATGGCTGTCGCGGGAAGAGGCGCTGGAAAGGCTCAAGGTCCGGCCGCAGACGCTCTACGCCTATGTCAGCCGTGGCCGCATCGGCATGCGGCCGGATGAGAGCGACCCGCGCCGCAGCCAGTACCGCGCCGACGACATCGCGGCATTGGCGACCCGCCGGGCGCGGGGCCGCAGTCCCTCGGCCATCGCCGAGAGTGCGATCGCCTGGGGCGAACCCTCGATCGCAACAGCAATTTCGACCGTTCTGCACGGGCGCCTCATCTACCGAGGGCAAGACGCCGTTGCGCTCTCCAAATCGGCGACGCTGGAGGAAACCGCCGCTCTGCTGTGGGCCTCGGCCGAACCAGTGACGTTCAAAGCTCCGTCACCTGAAGCGCCTCATCCAGTCGGCCGCGCCTCGGCCTTTGCGCAGCTTGCCATGCTTGCCGGCCAGGGGCGGCCTTCGCTCGGGCGCAGCGCCGCCTCGCTGTGCACCGAAGCCGCGCACACAGTCGCAGCGCTGGCGCAGTCGCTGGGCGCCGGAACCGGCACAGCGCCCGTCCATAAGCGCCTGGCGCAGGGCTGGTCGGTGAATGATGCCGGCGCGGAAGCGATCCGCTGCGCCCTCGTCCTGCTCGCCGATCATGAACTCAACGCATCGACCTTCGCCGCCCGCGTCGCAGCGTCCACAGGCGCCTCGCCTGCCGCATGCCTGCTGGCCGGCCTGGCAACGCTGTCCGGCCCGCGCCACGGTGGTGCCGGCGAAGCGGTGATGCAACTGGCTGAAGATGCAGCAGCCCACGGCGCGGATGCGGCGATCCGGCGCTGGCTCGGCCATGATCGGCCCTTGCCGGCGTTCGGCCATCCGCTCTATCCCGACGGCGATCCCCGTGCCACCGCACTTCTGGCAGTCATCCCTGTCGACGAGACACTGCAACAGTTGCAAAAAGCCGCCATGGCGGCGACCGGCGCGCACCCCAACATCGACTTTGCCTTGGCCGCTCTGACGCGCGGCCTTGGCTTGCCGCGCGATGCACCGTTCCAGCTATTCGCGCTTGGACGCAGCGTCGGCTGGGCCGCGCATATGGTCGAACAGATCATTAGCGGCAGCATCATCAGGCCGCGTGGCCGCTATGTCGGATCCATGACCTGACCGCGCATTGCCTTCTGGTGATATGCGTCAGGCCGACCTGGCCGTGTTCCCGAACCGCGCACGATAAGCGACAGGCGTCGTGGCGAATTGCCGGCGGAAGTGATGCCGCAGCGTGCCTGCCGCGCCAAAGCCGGCGGTCTCGGCAATCCGTTCGATCGGCATGGCGGTGTCTTCCAGCAGCGTGCGCGCCCGCGAAAGTCGTTCCGACAGCAGCCAGCGCGCCGGCGTGACACCGGTCGCGGCCGCGAACCGGCGCAGGAATGTCCGCTCGCTCATCCCGGCAAGCTCGGCCAAGATGGCGACGGGATAGTCGGCGGCAATATCGGCGCGCATCCTGTCGATCAACGGTCCAAGCCGGCTGCGCTCATGTGGCTCGGGTACGGAACTCTCGACATACTGCGCCTGGCCGCCGTCGCGATGCGGCGGCACCACCAGGCGACGCGCCACCATGTTTGCCGCCTTGGTGCCAAAGTCGCGCCGGACCAGATGCAGGCAGAGGTCGATGCCCGCGGCACTGCCTGCCGATGTCAGCACATTGCCCTCATCGATGTACAAAACGTCCGGAATCACGGTGATGTCGGGGTACATCTCCGTCAGCTTCTCGCTGTAGCGCCAATGCGTGGTCGCTCTTTTGCCCGCAAGCAGGCCGGCGGCGGCAAGCACGAACACGCCCGAACAGATCGAAAGAATGCGAGAGCCGCGCTCGTGTGCCTTTCGAAGCGCCTCGATCAGCGCCGGCGGCACCGGAGCCTCCGACCCGCGCCATCCCGGCACGATCACCGTGCCGGCCTGGCCGATCAGATCGATCCCGCCGTCGGCAACAATACGCACGCCGCCCAGCGCGCGCATTTCACCGCCATCGATCCCGGCAACGGCAAAACGGTACCAATCCTCACCCATTTCCGGCCGGGGCAAGGCGAAGATCTCAACCGCCACGCCAAACTCGAACGTGCACAGCCCGTCATAGGCAACGGCAACGACAAGAGGGTTGGCAGGGCGCGGATTGGCAGAGGATGGCATGATCTTGACGATATATGGCAAAGCTGCCAGCTGCAATCGCCCTGCTTCCTGTCTTATCTCTCCGTCGCATCAGCAATGGAGATACGAGGATGAGCCACGTGACAGACATTCCGGCGGCATCGCCGAATATCGCCCGCGACCATTTTCTGCGCCGGCTTTCCGTCGAGACCGACTGTTCCGACGTCGCCGCCGCACTGCGTGCCGGAGAGCCGGACTTTGTTCTCCTGCATGTGGTCGGTTCGCCGGAAGCCTATGGACGCCGCCATGTGCCGGGCGCGCTGCATCTGCCGCACCGCGAAATATCGGCCGGGCGGATGGTGCAATGGCCCGAAAAGACGCTGTTCGTCGTCTATTGCGCGGGACCGCATTGCAATGGCGCGGATCAGGCGGCCTTCAAGCTGGCCAGCCTCGGTCGTCCCGTGAAGATCATGATCGGCGGCATAACCGGTTGGCAGGACGAGGACCTTCCTTTCGCTTCAGGCAAGGAGCCCGGTGTCTTGCACGCGTGAGGCCACGCGAAATGGTCGGCCTTGAAGACTGGGCAAGCATGCAGAAGGCCATGGTTAGAATTCGTCCATTCGAGCGCCAGGATGTCGGTGCGGTGCTCGCCCTCATGCGGGCGCTAGCTGTCTTCGAGGGTTATGACGACAAGCTTCGCGTCACCGAAGCGAACCTCCTCGAGCACGGGCTGGGACCATCGCCCCGGCGGCGTGTTGGTGGCGGAGCGAGAGGGCGTGATCGTCGGCATCGCCGTCCACTACCTCATCCCCTGGACCTACGACCTGAAGCCGGTTGTCTGGCTGAAGGAACTCTACGTCACTGAAGCGACGCGCGGGATGGGGGTCGGCCATGCGCTTGTTGAACAGCTTCGCCAACACGCTTTGAGCATTGGCGCCTCCGCCATCAAATGGACGGTGCTGAAATCCAACTCGCCGGCCAAAGCCTTCTACCGCTCGCTCGACGGCCAGCCCGACGATATCTGGGAACCGTGGCAGCTGAAAATCGACCCGTAAAAGCCGCCTCACCAAACTGAGGCGTTCGATCATGCAGCGGTCGCTTACGACATGGTGTCAAGCTTGCGCTGCATGGCGGCGATCTGTTGCTTCAGTTCCTGAAGGTCGTCGCCGCTCTTTTCCGGGACATCCTTGCGGGCCGGCTCGGGTGCAGCCGCGGCCGCAGCATTTGTGGCGGCGGTCGGGAACGGCGTGAACAGGCGCATCGCGTTCTGGAACATTTCCATGTTGCGGCGTGTCTGCTCTTCCAGCGCCTTGATCGGCGTGGCGATCTTCATCACATCAAGCGGCGACTTGCCGATCGCGCCCTTCATCTGCTCGCGGAACCGCTCCTGTTCCTTGGAGAAGGCCATCATCGACTGTTCGAGGAAGCTCGGCACGATCTGCTGCATCTGGTCGCCATAGAAAGCGATCAGCTGACGCAGGAAAGGGATCGGCAGCATGTTCTGCCCATCCTTGTTCTCCAGTTCGAAGATGATCTGCGTCAGCACCGGATGGGTAATGTCGTCACCGGTCTTGGCGTCCTGGACGGTGAACTCCTCGCCCTTCTTGACCATCTCGGCCAGATCCTCGAGCGTCACATAGGTGCTGGTGCCGGTGTTGTAGAGCCGGCGATTGGCATATTTCTTGATAATGATAGGGTCGTCTTTCGCGGCCATCAGCATCCTCCCGGGACACCGGCGCGCCTGAGTAAGCCGCCGGTAACGATTGCGCCATTTTTAAGGATATGCGCAAAAGCTCTATAATTCCAAGCGCTTTGTGCAGTGCGGCATCATTTATTGCTGCATGGCCGGCCAATTATGCTGCGCAGCAAAGGTTGGGCGATCCCGCCGGCCGCTCACGCCCTGCTTGCGGCGCTTGGCCGGCATGCCCATTTCCGGTTTGACTTGGGGTGTGGAACGGGCAAGAAAAGTCCCAACAAGCCCCCAAGAACACGACACCTCGAAGTCTGGAGAGAAAAATGTCCGCTTCCAATTCAATCGTCGTTGCCAGCGCCGCACGCACGGCTGTCGGCTCTTTCAACGGCGCCTTCGCCGCCACCCCGGCGCATGAACTTGGCGCCGTCGTCATCAGGGAGCTTTTGGAGCGCGCCGGCGTCGAGCCGGGTGAAGTCGACGAGGTCATTCTCGGCCAGGTGCTGACCGCCGCGCAGGGCCAGAACCCCGCCCGCCAGGCGTCGATCAATGCCGGCCTGCCCAAGGAGACCACCGCCTGGGGGCTCAACCAGGTTTGCGGCTCTGGCCTGCGCGCCATCGCGCTCGGCATGCAGCAGATCGCCGCCGGCGACGCGACTGTGATCATCGCCGGCGGCCAGGAATCGATGTCGCTGTCGCCGCACGCCGAGCACCTGCGCGCCGGCGTCAAGATGGGCGACTACAAGATGATCGATACCATGATCAAGGACGGGTTGTGGGACGCCTTCAACGGCTACCACATGGGCAACACCGCCGAGAACGTCGCCCGCCAGTTCCAGATCACCCGCGACGACCAGGACCAGTTTGCGCTGGCCTCGCAAAACAAGGCCGAGGCCGCGCAGAAGGCCGGCAAGTTCAAGGACGAGATCGTCGCCTTCACGATCAAGGGCAGGAAGGGCGACACTGTCGTCGACCAGGACGAGTACATCCGCCACGGCGCCACCATCGACGCCATGTCCAAGCTGAAGCCGGCTTTCGACAAGGACGGCACCGTGACCGCCGCCAACGCGTCGGGCATCAATGACGGCGCCGCCGGCGCGCTGCTGATGAGCGAGGCTGAAGCCACAAGGCGCGGCATCACCCCGCTGGTGCGCATCGCCTCATGGGCGACGGCCGGCGTCGATCCGGCGATCATGGGCACCGGACCTATTCCCGCCTCGAAGCGGGCGCTCGAGAAGGCCGGCTGGTCGGTCAAGGACCTCGACCTTGTCGAGGCCAATGAAGCCTTCGCCGCGCAGGCCTGCGCCGTCAACAAGGGCATGGGCTGGGATACGTCGATCGTCAACGTCAATGGCGGCGCCATCGCCATCGGCCATCCGATCGGCGCGTCGGGCGCCCGCGTCTTCAACACGCTGGTTTTCGAGATGCGCCGCCGCGGCGCCAAGAAGGGCCTTGCCACGCTGTGCATCGGCGGCGGCATGGGCGTCGCTCTGTGCGTGGAAGCGCTGTGAAAGAGAAGTGAGTAGTGAATAGGGAGTAGTGAATGGGGAAGAAGGAGCAGCGCGGCGGGATATCGATCCCTACTCGCTACTCCCTACTCCCTATTCCCTTCTTCCGACCAAAGGGAGGAAGAACTTTCAATGACCAAAGTAGCGCTCGTCACCGGTGGATCGCGCGGCATCGGCGCCGCCATATCGATCGGCCTGAAGAATGCCGGTTACACCGTTGCCGCCAACTATGCCGGCAATGACGAGGCAGCGGGGAAGTTCAGCACACAAACCGGCATCAAGACCTACAAATGGTCGGTCGCCGACTACGACGCCTGCGCCGCCGGAATCAAACAGGTCGAGGCCGATCTCGGCCCGGTCTCGGTGCTGGTCAACAATGCCGGCATTACCCGTGACGCCATGTTCCACAAGCTGACGCGCGAGCAGTGGAAGGAAGTCATCGACACCAATCTGTCTGGCGTCTTCAACATGACGCATCCGCTGTGGGGCGGCATGCGCGACCGCAAATTCGGCCGCGTCATCACCATCTCCTCCATCAACGGCCAGAAAGGCCAGGCCGGCCAGGTCAACTATTCCGCCGCAAAGGCCGGCGACATCGGCTTCTCGAAGGCGCTGGCGCAGGAGGGCGCGCGCGCGGGCATCACAGTCAATGTCATCTGCCCCGGCTACATCGCCACCGAGATGGTCAAGGCGATCGACGAGAAGGTGCTGAATGAACGCATCATCCCGCAGATTCCGGTCGGCCGCCTCGGCGAACCGGAAGAGATCGCGCGTTGCGTCGTCTTCCTCGCTTCCGAAGACGCCGGCTTCATCACCGGTTCGACCATCACAGCCAATGGCGGCCAGTATTTCGCCTGAACGACAGCATTTCGCCCGGTAGGACGGGCCGGCTTATGGCCCGTTTTTTTCATCGCCGGCCGGCGATGTTCCCAGGCTGCGCGCTAGACAATGACCCGTTCCGGCACGCAAAGATTAACGATTTCCAGGCGCCCTGTGCAAAACCCGGTTCGCAAGCTGTGAATTCTCGGTGGACAAGCTGTGGATAACACAACATGTTGGGGTGAACAAACCAGGAAAATCCCACCATCGCTGATTCATAGCCGATTCGTTCCGGCTTTGAGCGCAACGTTAACGACCAAGGCCGAAAATCACCGGCAAATGGTTAAGGCCGATTAAGAAAATTCAACAATTTCATAATGTTGGCCGAGGCGTATCGGATCACGACGATGCCCCGCCGGCAAAGGTTAACGCCAATGGTCGCCTTGCAGGAATCGGGCCAGTTTCCGCGATTCATCATATGGTGAGACTCAGGCTCGCAAAATCCACATGTAGCCGTGAACAAAAGCTGAATCTACCGGAGTCACTGATTCGTCGCCGATTCGTTCCAGACTCGTTCCAACTGTTAATTGAGACCTCAAAGACGAACCGTGGGATTGCCGGCCGGAACATTCCGCTTTCGCTTCGCGCCTGAAATCCCTATGTGTCGCCTGTCATACGCGCCACGCGAGGCGCGCTCCCGACAACACGATGCAGAAAGCCTCATCTCCAGGCCGATGAACATCCAGCCGAAACACACCGAGCCGCTGATCCTGTCGGGCCGCGACGTGACTGCCGTGCTGGGTCCGACCAACACCGGCAAGACCCATCTCGCCATCGAGCGCATGGTGGCGCATGAGAGCGGCATTATCGGCCTGCCGCTCCGCCTTCTGGCGCGCGAGGTCTATGCCCGCGTCTGCGAAAAGGTCGGCGCCCACAAGGTGGCGCTCATCACCGGCGAGGAAAAAATCCAGCCGCCCGGCGCGAAATATTCGGTCTGCACCGTCGAAGCCATGCCGCGCGAGACCGACGTTGCCTTCGTCGCCATCGACGAGGTGCAGCTCGCCGGCGACCTCGAGCGCGGCCACATCTTCACCGACCGTATCCTGCACCTACGCGGCCGCCAGGAAACGCTGCTGCTCGGCGCGGCCACCATGCATGGCATCCTGCAAAAGCTGCTGAGAGGCGTCTCGGTGGTGACGCGCCCTCGCCTGTCGCACCTGGCCTATGCCGGTTCGAAGAAATTGACCCGCCTGCCGCGGCGTACGGCCATCGTCGCCTTCTCCGCCGACGAGGTCTATGCCATCGCTGAGCTGATCCGCCGCCAGCAAGGAGGAGCGGCGGTCGTGCTCGGCGCGCTGTCGCCCCGCACCCGCAACGCCCAGGTGGCAATGTTCCAGGCAGGCGACGTCGACTATCTCGTCGCCACCGACGCCATCGGCATGGGCCTCAACCTTGATCTCGATCATGTCGCCTTCGCCCAGAACCGCAAATTCGACGGCTACCAGTACCGCAACCTGACGGCGGCCGAGCTCGGCCAGATCGCCGGCCGCGCCGGCCGGCATCTGCGCGACGGCACCTTCGGCGTCACCGGCCAGGTCGATCCGCTGGACGAGGAACTGGTCAAGCGCATCGAGGGGCACGAGTTCGATCCGGTGAAGGTGCTGCAATGGCGCACCGCGCATTTCGACTTCGCCAGCCTCGACGCGCTGAAGCGCTCGATCGAAACCAACGCGCCGGTCGAAGGCCTGACGCGGGCGCTGCCGGCGGTCGATGCGCAGGCGCTCGAACATCTCTCCCGCGACGAGGACATCCGCGCGCTGGCTACCAATGCCAAGCGCGTGGCGCTGCTGTGGGAAGCCTGCGCGTTGCCGGACTACCGCAAGATCGCGCCGGCCCAGCACTCCGACCTGATCGCTTCTATCTACACCGACCTCGCCAAACACGGCCATGTCGACGAGAACTACATGGCCGAGCAGGTGCGCCGCGCCGATACGACCGAGGGGGACATCGACACGCTGTCGCACCGCATTGCGCAGATCCGCACCTGGACATTCGTGTCCAACCGGCCGGGCTGGCTGGCCGATCAGGCACACTGGCGGGAAAAGACGCGCGAAATCGAAGACAGATTGTCGGATGCGCTGCATGAGCGGTTGACGAAACGGTTTGTAGACCGCAGGACTTCCGTCCTCATGCGGCGCCTTAGAGAAAATACAATGCCTGAAGCCGAAATCAGTCCTACCGGAACCGTCCTTGTCGAAGGCCATCATGTCGGCGAGTTGCAAGGGTTCCGCTTCACCGCCGACCAGAGCGCCGGCGGCGAAGACGCCAAGGCCGTGCGTACGGCAGCGCAAAAAGCGCTGGCCGCCGAGTTCGAGGCGCGTGCCGAACGCTTCGGCGCCTGCGCCAATGGCGACCTTGCGCTCGGCTCCGACGGCACGCTGCGCTGGATCGGCGCGCCGATCGGCACGCTGGTTGCCGGCGAGGACGCGCTGAAGCCGCGCCTGGTGCTTTTGGCCGACGAGCAGTTGACCGGCCCCGCCCGAGACAAGGTCGCCGCGCGCGCCGAGCGTTTCGTCAATTTCCAGATCGAGTCGCTGCTGAAGCCGCTGGTCGACTTGAAGAATGCCGAGCAGATCGCCGGCATCGGCCGTGGCATCGCCTTCCAGCTCGTCGAGCATTTCGGCCTCATCAACCGCCGCGACATCGCCGAGGAAATGAAGTCGCTCGACCAGGAGGGTCGCGCCGCCTTGCGCCGGCTCGGTGTGCGCTTCGGCGCCTACCACGTCTTCGTGCCGGCGCTGATCAAGCCGGCGCCCGCCGGACTGATTACGCTGTTGTGGGCGCTGAAGAACGACGGCAAGGACAAGCCGGGCTTTGGCGACGTGGTGCACGCACTGGCTTCCGGCCGCACCTCGGTGGTCATCGATCCTGCTTTCGACAAGAGCTTCTACAAGCTTGCCGGCTACCGCAATCTCGGCCGCCGCGCCGTGCGCATCGACATTCTGGAACGGCTGGCCGACCTGATCCGGCCTGCGACCAACTGGAAGCCCGGTCTGGGACAGCGCCCGGACGGCGCCTATGACGGCCAGTCCTTCATGGTGACGCCGCCGATGATGTCGATCCTCGGCGCCACCGCCGACGACATGGAAGAGATCCTGAAAGGTCTCGGCTATCGCGCCGAGCCGAAGCTGCCGGCAGAGGTCAAGGCGCGGCTGGAAGCACAGGACAACGCGGCGCGGGAAGCGGCTGCCGCCAAGCTGGCTGCGGACGCGGCTGCAAAAGCTGAACAGGCCAAGGCGGCGGAAGCCGCTGCAAGTGAAGCCGTCGCTGAAGCGCCGGCCGTTGGATCGGAGCCGGATGCGGTTGCCGCCGCTGAGCCTGCGGCTGAGCAGCCCGTCGCCGAAGCCGCAGCGGAGGCTGTTGCTGCGGACGCTCAGCCGGGCGCACCTCCCGAGGGTTCGGAGCCAACTGCGGCCGTTGAAGCCACCGCCGAAGCTCCAGCCATCGCGGAAGCAACGGCAGAGCCCGTCGCGGACGAGCAAGTCGAAGCTCGCGCAGAATTCGCGGAAGAAGCTCTGGCTGTTGCGGAAGCTGACGACACCGCTCCCGAAAGCGCCGACGCCCTTACCTCCCCCTCGATGGCGGAGGTCGCGGCGCAAAGCGACGCGGGTGACAGCGCTGACGAAGCAGATAGTGCAAACGATGCAAGTGCAACCGCAGACGCCGACGCTGCCCCCACCCCGGCGCTGCGCGCCGACCCTCCCCACGAGGGGGAGGGTGGAAGCGCTGAGCCTGTCCCCGAGGCCGAAGCCCCAAAGCCAATCTTGTTGTGGCGGCAGGGCCGTTTCGAGCAGCGCCCGCGCCATCGGCAAGACAACCGCAGAGACAATCGCCCGCGTAACGGCCAGGCTGCCCGCGCCGATGCGCCGGCCGACGCTGCCGGCGGACAGCCCGCAACGGGCGAGCGGCCGGCCTACCAAGGCCGGCGCGACCAGCGCGACGGTGCCGCCAAGCCACGCTTCGACCGTTCGAAGTTCAAGCCCAAGCCGCAGGCCGAGGACGAACAGCGCCGCGACGGCAAGCCGCAAGGCGAGCGTCCGCGCGAGGGCCGGCCTGACTGGAAAGGCGGCAGGCCGGAAGGCAAAGGCGGACCGCAAGGCGCCAAGCCGGCTTTCCAGGCCAAGCCACGCGAGGAACGCCCGGCGCGCTTCGATCCGGACTCGCCCTTCGCCAAGCTCGCCGCCTTGCGCGACCAGCTGAAGAAGTAAGCTCTGAGCATGATCCCGAAAAGTGGAACCGGTTTTCGGACAAGATCATGCTCCAACAAGAAATAACTCGCTGCGATGGTTGCTGAAGGTCGTCAGCGCATCGACAAGTGGCTGTTCTTTTCGCGCGCGATAAAATCGCGCTCGCTGGCGGCCAAGCTGGTTGTCGCCGGACGCGTCCGCATTAATAGCGACAAAGCAGCGCAGGCCTCCGATCTGGTCAAGCCTGGCGACGTTTTGACCATTACGCACGAGCGCCGCATCTTCGTTTGGAAGGTGCTTGGCACCGGCGTGCGGCGCGGTCCGGCCGAGGAAGCGCGCACGCTCTACGAGGACATGTCCCCGCCGCCGGCCCCAAAAGGCGAGGCTGTTGCCGATGCCATTCCGGCGCTGCGCGACGCCGGCAGCGGCCGGCCGACCAAGAAAGAGCGCAGGCAAACCGACCGGCTGTTCGGCGAAGACTGAAGCCTTGGCCGGCTGCGCCATGCCGGCGGTCTGGAATTTCATTCCGGACACGCGGGCCCCGCCTGCAATGGCTGCCCTTGCAAGCGGCAGGCAAAGGCGTTACCTCACCAAAAAAGCCGCCGCATCGGCCCGAAAATCGGAAATCGATTTTTCGGAAGGCACGATGCGCAGATTCAAAGTGTCAGAGCGTACTTTATGCGTCCAAGTGGACGCACGTCGCTCTAGCAAGAACGGGACGTCCCGGAGCCGACCAATGACCTATGTCGTGACCGACAACTGCATCAAATGCAAGTACATGGACTGCATCGAGGTCTGTCCGGTCGACTGCTTCTACGAGGGCGAGAACATGCTTGTCATACATCCCGACGAGTGCATCGACTGCGGCGTCTGCGAACCGGAATGCCCGGCCGATGCAATCAAGCCCGACACCGAGCCGGGCCTCGACAAATGGCTGCAGGTCAACACCGAATACGCCGAGAAATGGCCCAACATCACCGCCAAGAAGGAGCCTCCGGCAGATGCCAAGAGCTTCGACGGCGAGGCCGGCAAGTTCGAGAAATATTTCTCCGCCGAGCCCGGCGAAGGCGACTGAGCACATGACGCTGGAATCGGAATCGATTTCGGAAAGGGTGATGCGCAAAGCAAAAAAGTGCGGCCTATTGGATCGTCATAACGCTGCGTAACGCGCATCATACATTAACTGCCTTGACAGGCGGCGATGGCGCTCGACCTTCGCGTTTGCAGCAAAACCTTGATTCTTCCGACTTTTTGTGCTACACCAGTTGAAACATGCCGGTGACACAACGTCGATTTATGGCGCAAGCGCCCCAAATCACTGAAAGGTGAAATCCCCAATCGGACCAGAGCGATCTGGGCCAGGCAGTCGCTATGTATGCGGTTTGCCGGTCCCGGCTTTTTCCGATGGGTTCATCTGTTGTGCGGCTAACGATCGGTGTCCCCGGTCGCATGCGTTCGGACCGGCAGGCCGCCGGTGCCACAACAAGGAGTTCAGGGCGTAATGGCAACGATCACCCCGCAGAAGAAGTCCACCTCGGCACGCCACGGTTTCAAGACCGGCGAGTACATTGTCTATCCGGCACACGGCGTCGGCCAGATCGTCTCGATCGACGAGCAGGAAGTTGCGGGCCACAAGCTGGAACTGTTCGTCATCGACTTCCAGAAGGACAAGATGCGCCTGAAGGTTCCGGTCGCCAAGGCGACCTCCATCGGCATGCGCAAGCTGTCGGAAGAGGATTATGTCGAGCGCGCGCTGAAGGTCGTCCAGGGCCGCGCCCGCGTCAAGCGCACCATGTGGTCTCGCCGTGCGCAGGAATATGATGCCAAGATCAATTCGGGCGACCTGATCTCGATCTCGGAAGTCGTGCGCGACCTCTACCGTGCCGACAACCAGCCGGAACAGTCCTATTCCGAGCGTCAGCTCTATGAGGCGGCACTCGACCGCATGGCGCGCGAGATCGCGGCAGTCAACCGCATGTCGGAAACCGAAGCCGTGCGCCTGATCGAGGTCAACCTCAACAAGGGCCCGAAGCGAGGCGCCAAGGCCGACAATGAGGAAGCCGAGCAGGAAGAAGCTGCCTGATCGCTTTCACCGTCGAAATCATGAAAAACCCGGCCTTGTGCCGGGTTTTTGTTTTTACCCCCTTGTGGGGTTCCAAGGACGGGCGAGACCCGTGGCTCGCCCAGGCAGGTGGCTGCGAAGCAGCGAGGATGGGGACGACACCAGACCGCACCCGGACCTTCCGTTCGACCTCTTCACAAGGGGAACGTAGAAGGCTCAGCCGCCGGCTTCCTTCTCCGCCTCCTGCTTCAGCGTCGCAATAAAACGCTTCGTCCGTTCACGCTCCGGGTTGGAGAACACCACGGCGGACGGCCCCTTCTCGACGATGACGCCGGCGTCGAGGAACACCACCTCCTGCGCAATCTTGGAGGCAAGACGAAGGTCGTGCGTGGCCATCACCATGGTCGTGCCTTCGCTGGCGAGCTTTCCCAGCACGTCGACCACTTCCTGCGCCAGTTCCGGATCGAGCGCCGAGGTCGGCTCGTCGCAAAGCAGCACTTTCGGCGACGGCGCCAGGGCGCGGGCGATGGCCACACGCTGCTGCTGGCCGCCCGACAGCGTTGCCGGCCAATCGTCCGCCTTGTGCGCCATGCCGACCTTCTCGAGCAGCGCCAATGCCCGCTCGCGCGCCTTTGCCGTCGGCCATTTCAGCACCGTCACCAGGCCTTCCATGACGTTCTCGATCGCGGTGCGATGCGGGAACAGCTGGAAATTCTGGAACACCATGCCGGTCTGCAGCCGCAGGCGCTGGATGTCGCGGCTGGGGATCTTGATGCCGGGACGGAATTCCAGCGTCTCGTCGCCGATGCGCACCATGCCCGAGGTCGGGATCTCCAACAGGTTGATGCAGCGCAGCAGTGTGCTCTTGCCGCCGCCGGAGGGGCCGACAAGCGCGGTGACGCTGCCTTCGGCAATGGTGACCGTCACGCCCTTCAGCACCAGATTGTCGCCGAAGCGCTTTTCGATGTCGGTGAGGCCGATCATGAGCGCGCCTCCAGGAAGCCGCCATAACGGTTGAGCCGCTCCTCCAGCCGCGTCTGCAAGGCCGAAAGCACCGAGCTCATCGCCAGATAAAGGATCGCCGCCTCGACATAGAGGATCAGCGGCTCATAGGTGGTGGCGACGATGCGCTGCGCCGCCTGGAACATCTCCGGCACAGTGATGGCGGCGGCCAGCGAGGTATCCTTGACCAGCGAGATGAAGGTGTTGGACAGCGGCGGCACGGCGACGCGGCCGGCTTGCGGCAGGATGGTACGCCGCATCGCCTGGCTCCAGGTCATGCCGATCGAATAGGCCGCCTCCCACTGGCCCTTCGGCACCGAGCCGATCACGGCGCGGATAATTTCCGAACTGTAGGCGCCTATGTTGAGGGTGAAGCCAATCAGCGCCGCCGGAAAAGCGTCCAGCAATATGCCGACCGAAGGCAGGCCGTAAAAGATCAGGAACAGCTGCACCAGAAGCGGCGTGCCGCGAAAGATCCAGACATAGAAGCGGACCACGGCAACCAGAGGCTTGGGACCGAACAGCCGCACCAGGGCGACAACGAGGCCGACGAACAGGCCGAGTGCGAACGACAGCAATGTCAGCGGTACGGTGAAGATCAACGCCGCCCACAGCAGTGTCGGCAACGAGTCCAGCATCAGGTGTAGCCAGTGCGGCACGAACGGCTCCTCCTTCACAGACCGCCGCGGTGACGGCAGTGCGATTGTGTGCTTCTCATATCATGCGAAAAACGGCGAGCCGTCAAAGACGGCCCGCCGCTATTTGTCATTGCCGGCAAACCGCCGGGAGATGGTCTTTACTGCGAGACATCCTGGCCGAAATAAGTGTCGGCGATCTTCTTGTAGGTGCCGTCGGCCTTGATGTCGGCCAGCGCCTTGTTGATCGCCGCGACCAGCTCCGGATCACCCTTGCGCACGATGACGCCGGAATAGTCGGCGTTCTCTTCCTGCGCGGCGATCTTCACATTGGCGTCCGGCTTGTGCTTCTTGAAGTCGAGGAAAGACAGGCTGTCATTGATGGTGGCGTCGGCGCGGCCGGTGAGCAGCAGTTGGATCGACTGGTCGAAGCCGTCGGTGCCGACGAGTTCGGCGCCGTTGGTCTCGGCGAGCTTGCCGAAATTCGATGTCAACGACTGTGCCGACTTCTTGCCCTTGAGGTCGGCGAAGGTCTTGATGTCGGTGTTGTCGCCGCGCACGATCAGCACGGCCTTGGAGGCGATGTAAGGATCGGAGAAATCGTACTTGGCCTTGCGCGCGTCGGTGATGCCGACCTCGTTGATCACGGCGTCGTAGCGGTTGGCGTCGAGGCCGGCGATCAGCCCGTCCCATTTGCCTTCGAGGAACTCGACCTTGACGCCGAGCTTGTCGCCGATCGCCTTGGCGATCTCGACGTCGAAGCCGACCAGCGCGCCGGAAGCATCATGATAGGTGAAGGGCGCATAGGTGCCTTCGGTGCCGACTTTGAGGGTGCCGGCCTGCTTGATCTGGTCAAGATTGGCGCCGGCATGGCCTGATGTAACAGCCAGAACCTGAAGCGTTCCGGCGACGATGAGCGACTTGAGCCATTTCATTTCTGTGTGATCCCGTCCTTGGCCGGTGTCCGGCGCTTGTGAGAGCCGGAAACTGACAGATACAGCGCAGCAAAATAAGGAACCAGATTTCAAAAAAACGACGATCCAGAAATCAGATTCTCAAAGCAGCTCGGATCGGTGCCAATAGTCCCGATCTGCGGTGTCGATGCGCCCTGTCGGACCGCACAAAACAACCGCCATCGGCGGCGGAACCAATCCCCGGTGTGGCACGTTCATGGCTTGTTGTAGGGCGCCGCGTTTCCATTTCAAGAACCCTTGGCTGCGCTAGGCCCGAAGCAATTCCAGGAAAGTGGGAAAGCGGTTTCCCTCGGAATTGCGTCAAACAGAGATAACGGCCGCCAGGCCGTCCGAAAATGTCCGGGAGCAGGAGCGCGGCATGATCGAAGACACGGCAGGACGGACCATGGTCCGCACGGCAATGAAAGCCCCTTACCTCGAGCGCGATGAGGAACATGTTCTCGCCTTGCGCTGGAAGGAAGACCAGGATCAGCAGGCGCTGCATCAGATTACCGTCGCCCATATGCGGCTGGTCATCTCCATGGCTTCGAAATTCCGACATTACGGCCTGCCGCTCGGCGATCTGGTCCAGGAGGGCCATGTCGGGCTGCTGGAAGCAGCCGCGCGTTTCGAGCCGGAGCGCGAGGTGCGCTTCTCGACCTATGCGACATGGTGGATCCGCGCTTCGATGCAGGACTACATCCTGCGCAACTGGTCGATCGTTCGCGGCGGCACCTCTTCGGCGCAAAAGGCGCTGTTCTTCAACCTGCGGCGCCTGCGCGCCCGTCTTGCCAACGGCGCCGAGCCGATCTCTAACGCCACGCTCTACCGCGAAGTCTCGGTAGCCCTCGGCGTCTCCGAGGCCGATGTCGAGAAGATGGATTCCAGGCTTTCAGCACCTGACTCTTCGCTCAACGCACCCCTCGCCGATGAGGCCGGTACCACCGAGCGGATGGACTTCCTGATTTCGGACGATCCATTGCCTGACGAGGTCGCCGGCGACACCATCGACGTCGAACGGCGCCTGATGTGGCTGAAGACGGCGCTCCGCGCGCTCAATGCCCGCGAACTCAGGATCATCGAGGAGCGTCGGCTGACCGACGAAGGTGCGACGCTTGAGGCGCTCGGCGAGACGCTCGGCATTTCCAAGGAGCGTGTCCGCCAGATCGAGGCCCGCGCCATGGAAAAGCTCAAGCTCGCGCTGGTCAAGCAGAACCCCGAATTCATGGCAGCGTGAGATTGCCAGGAACAGGGGTACCGCCCCGAGTTATCTCAGAAAAGTTATCTCAGAAAAAAGCACTACGAAGGCTGGGGTTTCTGACGAAGACCGGCGCTATCTGTCCGTGACGATCTTGACCTTGTCGCCGGCCGAAACCGAGGCGCCCGGCGACATCGCGTTGAGCACGCGGAACAGATCGAGCTTGCGGTCGACGCCGACCATCTGCGCCGAAAGTGTGCCCATCGTCTGCCCGGCCTGTACCGTGACGACGCGGATATGCAGCGGCTTCAGTGCCGCTTTCTCGGCGGGGCTGAGCACGCGGAACGAACCGCTGACCGAGCGTGCCACCGGATCGAGTGTCGTGCTGGCCGAGGGGGCCGCTGTCAAAAGCCGGTAGACTTGGCCGCCGGCGCGGATCACCGCAATGTCGAACTGCCAGCCATCGGCGCCGGCGTGCGCTGTCGCCGCCTCGTTGCCGTCGATCGTCTCCTGGCGCACACTGGTCTCGTCGAGACCGGCCACCCAGCCGCTTCTGATGTAGTCGGTCAGCGCACGATCCTTGTCGATCGACACACCGTCGAAGCGGATCGCCATGTCGCCGGGACCGGTCGCCGTCACCGCCGCCGCCGAATTGTCGATGATGAAGCCGTCGGGCACCGTGAACGAAACGCCGAGGCCCGGATGCAGGAAGGTCTGGCCGCGCACATAGCCCTCTTCCGGCGTGTCGCCATAGAGCAGGCCGTCTATCCCGGCCAGGAAGGAATCGCGGTCGCGCGTGCCGATGCCCGGCGCGCCGAACTGGCGGGCGTGGCGCTGCGCCAGATCAATTCGCTGCGGCGTGTTGGGGTGCGTAGCCAGGAAGTCGAGGCTGGCGTCGGTGGCGCCGCTGATCGAGCGGAAATCGGTATAGGCCGACATCGACTGCAGGAAACGCCCGGCGGCATAGGGATCGTAACCCGCCTCGCCGATCGATTTGATGCCGATCGCGTCTGCCTCCAGCTCCTGGTTGCGCGAGAACTGCGCCAGCCTCAGCTTGCCGCGGATCAATGCCTGCTTGGCGGTCGGGCTGTCGCCCAGCACATCGGAGACCACCTTGGTCGCCAGGCCTTCCTCGGCCTCGAGCTGCTGTCGCTGCAGACCGTGATTGGCGGTGACGTGGCCCATCTCATGCGCGATGACGGCGGCGAGTTCGGCCGAATCATTGGCCAGCGCCAGCAGGCCGCGGGTGACGTAGAGATAGCCGCCCGGCAGCGCGAAAGCGTTGACGTTTGGCGAATTGAGGATGGTGATGCGATAGGTCTGGGTCGGATTGGCCGACACCACGGTCAGGCTGCCGACAACCTTGGCCACCATGCGCTCGAGCTTGGGATCGGAATATTCGCCGCCATAGGTGGCAAGGATGCGCGGATGCTGTGCCTTCGCCAGTTCGGCAAGCTTGCTGTTGGCGGCGACATTGTCGACCGTGATCGGCTTGTCGGAAGGCTGGAAGCCGGATTCCTGCACTTCGGGAGGCGTGAACATCTGGCAGCTGGCCAGCGCCACGGCAAGGCCGGCCAGCGCGAGGAAGCGCACCAGCGGTCTGCGTTTCAAAGTGTCAGTGCCGGTCGGCAGCACGGCGTTCCTTCAGCTCTCGGCGCATGATTTGGACCGGGGTCCGCGCCAGCGAAAAATCGGTTTTCGTTGGCAATCCTGCACACATCAAAAAACCTACAGCGTTTACGCATCCGGCCGGATGCGGCGCTGTAGGGGGCAAATCACGGCTCGTGCCGGACCAGTACTAAGCGGACCTAGCCACATCAGCTGGACCATGGCAAGCAAGCGCCACATCACCTGTAGCCGGTTTGGTCGTAAATTATGTCCGCTTCCGGGCAATATCGCGTGATCCGCCCGAACTTGCGCCGATATAGCGCCGAAACGCTTCAGGGCCAGTGCCGTCGAAAAAATCGGCGGCAGGTCCCGTCGCGGCAACCCTGCCATTGTCCAGAAAAACCATCTGCTCGCCGATACGGCGAGCGTCTTCCGGCTGATGCGTGACGAACAGCACCGTCATCGCCCGCTCGGCATGAACGCCGGCCACCAGGTCGAGCATGTCGTCGCGCAGTGCTGGCCCGAGCGAAGCGAACGGCTCGTCGAGCAGCAGCACTGGCCGGTCGCGCACCAGAACGCGGGCGAGCGCTACGCGCTGCCTTTCGCCGCCGGAGAGTTCGCGCGGCAGGCGCATCTCCTTGCCGGCCAGGCCGACGCGGTCAAGCGCCTCGGCGATTGCGGCGCGATCGGCGTCGGTCAGGTTGAGCGATGGCGAGCGGCCGAGCCCGACATTCTTCTCCACCGAGAGATGAGCAAACAGATTGTTTTCCTGGAATACCATCGACACCGGCCGCGCCGAAGGCGGCTCGGCGCCGACATCGGCGCCGCCGATCAGCACACGACCGGACTCCGGCGTCTCGAAACCAGCCACCAGATTGAGCAAGGTCGATTTGCCCGAACCACTTGCCCCCATGATGGCGGTGATCTTAGATGTATGGAATTCGACATCGAACAGGAATGACGTTTCGCCATAGCTGAACGAGACCTTGTCCAGCCGGACAGTCGTGCCTTTCTCCACAGCGGACGTCACGATCTCTCTCCCCGTCCCAGCCAGTCTGCCGCGACCACCAATGCAAGGCAGACCGCCCCGAGCAGCAAAGCCAGCCCGGCAGCATCGGCCGTGCGATAGCTGCCCATGCGCGCCAGCAGGAGATAGGGCAAGGTCTGCACCGAATCGCTGCCGAACAGCGCGATGACGCCGAGATCGCCGAGCGACAGTGCCATGGCGAAGGCAAAGCCGGTGGCCAGCGGCCGCCGGAGCGATGGCCAGTCGACCAGAAGCAGCCGGTTCCAGCCCGCAATGCCGAGCTGCGCGCACAGCTTTTCATGGCGCTCGCTCGCCGCATCATAGGCCGGGCGCATCGCGCGGATGGCAAAGGGCATCGCCATCACCGCATTGACGGTGACGACCATGACCGGCGCGATGGCAAAGACATCGCTGACCGTGCGCAGCAGGAGAAACCAGCCGGCGCCGATGACGATGGGCGGCACGACGAGGACGAAGCCGGCGCCGGTGTCGGTGGCATGTTCGAGCAATGAACGGGCACTGGACCGGCGGCGCAGCGACAGTGCCCGCCGCGCCATGATCAGCGACAGTGCCAGCGCCACCGAAAGTAGCGCCGCCGAGAAGGCGAGACCGGCGCTGGTCAGCGTCGCCTGACGCACGGCACTCTCGCCCGCCAGCCGGCCGAGATCGGCGCCGAGGCCGGAGGCAACGGTGGCCGCCATCGGTCCGGCGACGAACAGCAAGGCGAGCACGATCAGGACGGCGTTGAACGCTGTTTCTGCTTTGCCGGCCAAGTGATAGCGGCGCGGCGCGACAGGCAAATTGGCGTCGCCGGTCACATTGGCGCCGAGCCGCGTCAGCGCCAGCATGACGGCGAAAGTCAGCGCGATCTGTAGCACCGTCAGCGTCACCGCTCGCGCCGGATCGAAGTCGAAACGCAGCGCCTGATAGATGGCGACTTCCAGCGTCGTCGCCGCCGGCCCGCCGCCGAGGATCAGGACGATGGTGAAGGAGGTGATGCAAAGCATGAAGACAAGCCCGGCGACGCCCGGCAGCGCGGCGCGCAGCACCGGCCACTCGATCAGCCGGAAGGCTGGCCTCGCCCCCATGCCGAGCTGGCTCGCCAGCCGCCATTGATCGGCCGGCACCGTTCCCAGCGCTTCGAGGAACAGCCGGGTGGCCAGCGGCAGGTTGAAGAAGACGTGGGCGACGAGGATGCCCGACAGCCCATAGATGTCGGGCCAGCTCTGGCCACCGATCGCGGCGAAATAACCGGCGCGGCCATAGAGCGCCAGTATTCCCAGCGCTCCGACAATTGCCGGCAAGGCAAGGGGCACAGTGAACAGCTGCAGGATGAAGCCGCGTCCGAAGAAGCGCGGATGCCGCGACAGCGCCCGGGCGACGAAGAGCGCCGGTACGGCGGAAAGCAGAGTCGAGAGCGCAGCCTGCCAGAGCGTGAAGCGGACAACGCGCAGGAGATAGAGGTCAAAGGCGGACGCGGCGCCGGAAAGGTCGTGCGCGCCTTCGCGGATAAGGCCGGCGAAGGCGCCACCGATCAGCAGCGCGATTGCCGCAAGCGCGACAATGCCGGCCGTGATGCGGGGGTCAGAGCGTTGCACTCTTTACCGGGCGTCGCGTTCCTTCGCGCCCCCCTCTGTCCTGCCGGACATCTCCCCCACGAGGGGGGAGATTGGCGGTTTTAGCGCTCCGCTCATTCCTGCAGCTTCGGAGATTGGCGAAAGTCAACGTAAAGGCCAATCTCCCCCCTCGTGGGGGAGATGTCCGGCAGGACAGAGGGGGGCGCCGTAGAGCACTCATCTTTTGACTATACAGCCAAATCTACTTGCTCATCACCGCCAGCCATTCATCCACCCAGGCCTTGCGATTTGCCGCGACCTCTTCCGGGCTGAACAGCAAGGTCTTCGCCGGCTTGACCAGCCTATCAAAAGCCGGATTGAGCGGCTTGTCGGTTTTCCCGGCCGGGAACATCCAGTTGGTCTCCGGAATGACATCCTGGAATTTCGGCCCGGTCATGAAGGCCAGGAACTTCGCCGCCAGCGGATTCTTCGCGCCCGTGGTGGTGATGCCGGCGACCTCGATCTGCAGATACTCGCCTTCCTCGAACGAGGCCGCCTGGTAGCGCCCGGTGTTCTCCGCCACCATGTGGTAGGCCGGCGACGTCGTATAGGAAAGCACCATCGGCGCCTCGCCCTTGGTGAACAGGCCGTAGGCCTCGCTCCAGCCCGGCGTCACCGTCAGCACTTTGCCCTTGAGTTTCGCCCAGGCTTCCGGCGCCTTGTCGCCATAGACCGACTTAACCCACAGCAGCAGGCCAAGGCCCGGCGTCGACGTCCTCGGATCCTGGATGACGATCTTGTCGGCGGCATCGCCCTCGACCAATTCCTTCAGGCTCTTCGGTGGGTTCTTCAGCTTCTCGGTGTCGTAGACGACGGCGAAATAGCCATAATCGTAGGGCACGAAAGTGTCGTCGCTCCAGCCGCCCGGCACGTTGTTTTCAGCCACCGCGCCATGTGGGACAAACAGGCCGGAAGCCTTGGCTTCCGCGGTGAGGTTGGTGTCGAGGCCAAGCACGATATCGGCTTTGGTCGACGCACCTTCGAGCTTGACGCGATTGAGCAGCGCGACGCCGTCGGCCACCGAGACGAAGTCGACGCTGCAGCCACACTCGGCCTCGAATTCCTTCTTCACCTGGGGGCCTGGACCCCAGTCGGCAGTGAAACTCTCATAGGTATAGATCGTGAGTTTTTCCTGCGCGCACGCAGGGCTTGCCAGTAGCGAAACAGCAAGCCCAAGCGCTGGGACAAGACGGGACAAAAAAATGCGCATCGGCGCCTCCTTCATTCGTGTTGAAAGGAATTGAGGCGTCGGGCTGTCCGAAGCGTCTAATCCCTCCGCCGGTACAAACCGGATCAGGTTCAGCGGGTTGGCGAGACTGCCTCTCAGCCGGTCCGCGAAGATCGCGTCCGGCACCCCGTTAGAGCGTTTCGACACATAGGCCCGGCCAAGGTGCCACGCAAGTGGAAGTTTGCCCGAGCGTGATCCCGGAAAGTGGAATCCGTTTCCGGAAAAAGATCATGCTCCAACAAAGAGTGACGGTGCCGCTCGGCCTTCCGTTTCGTCGGCGGGGCTGGTAAGGGCCAGCGGATATGAGCACATTCACCATCCTGCTTGGCGGCGATCTCGTCCGCACGCCGCGGCTCGACCGCCAGGTCGCGGGCACGCGCGTCATCGCCGCCGACGCCGGCATCGATCATGCCCGCCTGCTCGGCGTGATGCCGGAGCTGTGGGTCGGCGATTTCGATTCCGTGCCGGCGGACCTGCCTGCCGATCTCGCCGCCGTGCCGCGGGAGGTGTTTCCTCCCGAAAAGGACAAGACCGATGGCGAACTGGCGATCGCGGCGGCATTGGAACGCGGCGCCACCAGCCTGGTGCTGGCCGGCGCTTTCGGCGGCAAGCGCGCCGACCACGCCTTCCTCCATCTGGCGCTCAGCCTGCGGCTGGCCGAGGCCGGCACAAAATTGCTGTTGACCAGCGGAGCGCAGGAAGGCGCCCCTCTGCTGCCTGGCAAGGCCGGCTTCGACTATGCCGACGGAACGCTGTTTTCGGTGCTCGGCTTTTCCGATCTTTCGGGCCTCACCGTGTCCGGCGCGATGTGGCCGCTCGACCATGTCGAGGTCGTGTTCGGCTCGTCGCTGACCATCTCGAACGAGGTCAAGTCCAACACGACCGGGGGCGGCCTCGAAATCGCGCTCGGCCATGGCCGCGCGCTGCTGCTCGCCCACCCCTACCCCTTGCCTGAAAGCTGACATGGCCCCGCCCCTTCTCAACCTCGACGGCATAAGACTGACCTTTGGCGGCACGCCGCTGCTCGATGGCGCCGAACTGACGGCGTCCGCCGGTGACAAGATCGCGCTCGTCGGCCGCAACGGCTCCGGCAAGTCGACGCTCCTGAAGATTGCTGCTGGTCTGATCGAGCCGCAAGACGGCGAGGTCTTCCGCCAGCCTTCGGCAACGGTGCGCTATCTCCCGCAAATGCCCGACATGGACGGCTTTGCCAATGTGCGCGCCTATGTCGAGGCCGGGCTTGGGCCTGCCGACGATCCCTACCGCGCCACATATCTGATGGAGCATCTCGGCCTCGCCGGCACGGAGAACCCCAACGATCTCTCCGGCGGCGAGGCGCGCCGCGCAGCACTTGCCCGCGTCATGGCGCCCGAACCCGATATTCTGCTGCTTGATGAGCCGACGAACCATCTCGATTTGTCGGTCATCGAATGGCTGGAAGAAGAGCTTGTCCGGACGTCTTCGGCGCTGATCGTCATCTCGCACGACCGTCGCTTCCTCGAACGCGTCTCGCGCGCCACTGTCTGGGTCGACCGTGGCCAGACCCGCCGCCTCGACAAGGGCTTTGGCCATTTCGAGGAATGGCGCGACCTTGTGCTGGAAGAGGAAGAGCGCGAACAGCACAAGCTCGGCCGCCAGATCGTGCGCGAGGAGCATTGGCTGCGCTATGGCGTGACGGCTCGCCGCAAACGCAACATGCGCCGCCTGGGCGAACTGCAGACCATGCGCCAGCGTTTTCGCGGCCATCGCGGCGCCGAGGGCTCGGCGACCATGGTGGCCAGCGACGCCGCCGAATCCGGCAAGCTGGTGATCGAGGCCAAGAACATCGAGAAGAGTTTTGGCGACCTGACCGTGGTCAAGGGCTTCTCGACCCGCATCCAGCGCGGCGATCGCGTCGGCCTTGTCGGGCCGAACGGCGCCGGCAAGACGACGCTGTTGAAGATGCTCACCGGCGAGATGAAGCCCGATGCCGGCTCGGTGCGGCTCGGCACCAATCTGGAAATCGCCACGCTCGACCAGAAGCGCGAGGCGGTCGATCCGGCCGAGACCCTGGCGCAGTATCTCACGGACGGGCGCGGCGAAAACCTCGTCATCAATGGCGAGCAGCGCCATGTCGTGTCCTACATGAAGGATTTCCTGTTCAAGCCGGAACAGGCGCGCACCCCGGTGCGCGAGCTGTCCGGCGGCGAACGGGCGCGGCTGCTCCTGGCGCGTGTTCTGGCGCGGCCGGCCAACCTTCTGGTGCTCGACGAGCCGACCAACGATCTCGACATGGAGACGCTGGAACTGTTGCAGGAACTTGTCGCCGGCTTTGCCGGCACGGTCATCCTGGTCAGCCACGACCGCGACTTCCTCGACCGCACCGTCACCAGCATCATCGCCCCGGACGGAGGCGGCCGCTGGATCGAATATGCCGGTGGCTATTCCGACATGCTGGCGCAGCGCGGCGGCACCCGGCTCGACGACCGCAAGGCGCGCGCCAAGGCCGAAGCCAGCGATGCGCCGGCGCCGGGCAAGAGCGAGCCGGCAGCGCCAAAAGGGCCGTCGAAGAAACTGTCGTTCAAGCAGAAATTCGCCCTGGAATCGCTGCCCAAGAAGATCGAGGCGGTAATGGCCTCGATCTCGCGTTTGGAAAACAACATCGCCGATCCCGCCTATTACGAGCGCGACCCGGCCTCGTTCCAAAAGACCATCGCCGCCCTCGACAAGGAACGCGCCACGCTGGCCGCACTCGAGGAAGAGTGGCTGGAACTGGAAATGCTGCGTGAGGAGATGGAGGGGTAGCATTGCCTGCGGTCTTTTATGCGCGTATATTGTGCGCATGAAAGGAGGCATCTCCGTGCTTCAATCGACGCCAAAAACTCAGCGGACCTCTGTCAACACGTCCATTGACTCTCAGTTGATCAAGGACGCCAAAGCGTTGGGCATCAACATCTCCCGCGCTGCCGAAGCAGGGATCGCGAAAGCGATTGCGGCGGAGAAAACGCGTCGATGGCAAGAAGAAAACTGGGAAGCCATCGAAAGCTCCAACGAATATGTCCGAAAGAACGGACTGCCATTGGCTAAACACCGGCCGTTCTGATGGCGCGTTACGATTTCTATCGGAGTACCGAGAGCGACGGTTATCTTCTCGACGTGCAGTCAGATATGCTTGAAGGGCTGAGCACGAGGGTGGTCGTTCCTTTGATGCCGCCGGAGATTGCCCCGCTTCCTGGCCGCCGCCTGAACCCGACCTTCGCTATAAACGGCAAAGATCTTGTGATGGTCACACAGTTTGTGTCGGCCTTCAGCGCGTCCGAATTGCGGATGCCAGAGGGAAACCTTTCTAGACATCACGACGACATCGTCGCCGCGCTCGACATGCTGTTCCAGGGCTTCTGAGCGAAGGCAGCCGCTACTGCCGCCCGTCAACCTGCCGTCTTGGCCTGCCAGGCCTTCAGCGCCTCGTCGAACACCTTCTCGCCCGGAATGCCCTTTTCCATGGTCAGCAGCGCCCGGCGTCCGGTCTTGTAGACCACCGGCACGTCGATCCAGTCCTGGCCTCGAAGCAAGGTCATATTGGCGTCCTCGTCGGCCTTGGTGTCGTTGAGCGCCACCAGGAAGAAGCCGTCGGCAATCTTGGCCGGAATCCCGATCAGCGGGCTGCCGGCATCCTGTTCCGAACTCTTCATGGCGACGCGCAGGATGTTGTCGACGCCACCGCCGTCAAAGCCCTCGGGCGTTAGGAAGATCATCTCGATGATGTGGCTGGCCGGCAGCGTCTGGTCGGTATTGCGCCGGATGGTCATGCGCAGCTGGATGTCCTTGCCGGGAATGGTCGCCTCGGCGCGGATCGCCGGCTCGGGCGGCAGGTCGCCGCCGGGCGATTCCTGCACCAGCGACCAGACGATGCTGCCGGGTTCGGCCGAACCTTGCGCGGTCGAGGTGCGTTCCTCGTAGAAGATCGCCTTCTGGCCGACCGCAACGGTCGGCGCGGGAGCGGCGGCCGCCGGCGCAGCGGGCGGCGTGGCGGCGGCATCAGCCGGTGCTGCCCCATTGGCCGGCGGTGCGACGCCATCGGCGGGCGGCGTTGCCGGTGGCGTGGCGGAAGCGTCGGGCGCCGGCGTGGCGGGCGCGCCCGTGGCTGCGGCGTCGCCGGCCGGCGGGGTCGCAGGCGCTGGAGCCGCAGGTGGCGCTGGAGCCGGGGGGGGCGGTGTGGTCAGCGCGGCGACGGACTCGCCCTCGCCGATGCCGCTTTGACCGGCCGCGGGACCGGGGTCGGTTTCACCGCCTTCGGGCGACAGGCGCTGGGTGAACTTCGTTCCCTCGCCGGCAGCGGCCGGTGCCGGTGCATCGGCCGCGGGCTTGGCCGGCGCCGGCTTTACCAGCGGTTCGGTCGAGACCGTCTTGGTGTCGCCGCCGAGGCCCAGCATCGAGCCAAAGGCATCCTTGTTCAGCCAGATGCCATAGCCGCCGCCGGCGACCACTAGAAGCGCGACGACAGCCGCGATCAACCCGCCATAGCTGCGCCTGCGCTCGGCTGGGCGCAGGCGCTGGAACGTGTCCGCGACCGGCTGCTCGTCATTGGCGAACACATCGGCGCTGTCGTCGTCGGCGTCCAGCTCCACGGCTTGCTTGTCGATGGTTTCTGCACGCGCCGCAGGCGACGGCGGTGTCGGCGCGGGCCTCTGCCAGCTCGGCTCTGTCCTGGCGGTCGGCGCCGGCTGCACCGGTTTCGCCGGCTGCCAGGCCGGCGCAGGCGTGGCGGAAGGCTTTACATGACTGGACTGGTTCTTGTTGCGGTCGATGGAGGAGAAGATGTGCTCCAGCTCCGCCAGCGGATCGGATGCCGGCACCGCCCTGGCATAGTCGCGCTCGACGCTCGAGATGGCATCTTCCAGGGATCGCTTCTGCGTGCTTATGGCTTCCGTGGCCAGCGGCGGCGAATACTCCGCAAGCTTCTTCGCCAGCATGGTACGAACGCTTTCATAGATCCGCGTACGCTTTTCGGGCGTTTCGTCGCCGTGCTTGTCGAGCGCCTTTTTCAGAATAGCAACGAAATCTGCCATGCTTCAGTCGACCTGTATTTGTTTCCGCGCCGGCCCCCGCAAATCGGCCGCGATGCCCGGAAAGGCTTCAGAAAACTAGTCTTGAAACGGATCGGTCACAAGTATCGTGTCGTCCCGTTCCGGGCTGGTGGAAAGGAGCGCGACGGGTGCGCCGATCAGCTCCTCGATGTAACGGACGTATTTAACGGCCTGCGCCGGAAGGTCGTTCCAGCTGCGCGCGCCGGCGGTGGTGCCTTTCCAGCCTTCGAGCGTCTCGTAGACCGGCTCGACACGCGCCTGCGCGCCCTGGCTGGCCGGCAGATAGTCGATCGTTTCGCCGTCGAGACGGTAGCCGGTGCAAACCTTGATCTCATCCAGCCCGTCGAGCACGTCGAGCTTGGTCAGGGCGATGCCCTTGATACCGTTGACGGCGACGGCCTGGCGCACCAGCACGGCGTCGAACCAGCCGCAACGGCGTTTGCGCCCGGTGACGACGCCGAATTCGTGGCCACGCGTACCGAGAAATTCGCCGATCTCGTTCTTCTGCTCGGTCGGGAACGGGCCTTCGCCGACACGCGTCGTATAGGCCTTGGTGATGCCCAGGACATAGCCGATGGCGCCGGGGCCAACCCCCGAGCCGGCGGCTGCCTGGCCGGCAACGGTGTTGGACGAGGTGACGAACGGATAGGTGCCGTGGTCGATGTCGAGCAGCGTGCCTTGCGCGCCCTCGAACAGGATGCGTTCGCCGGCGCGGCGCTTGTCGTCGAGGATTTTCCAGACGCGGTCCATATAGGGCAGGATCTCATCGGCGACCGAGGTCAGCTCGGTCATGATCGCCTCATGCGTGACTTCGCCATGGCCAAGCCCGCGACGCAGCGCATTGTGATGCGTCAGCAGCCTGTCGACCTTGAGAGGCAGCGTTTCCAAATCCGCCAGATCCATCACCCGAACCGCGCGCCGGCCCACCTTGTCTTCATAGGCTGGGCCGATGCCACGACGCGTCGTGCCAATTTTCGTCCCGGAATTGGAGGCGGCGTCCTCGCGGAATCCGTCCAGCTCCCGGTGCAGCGACAGGATAAGCGCCGTGTTTTCGGCTATTTTCAGGCGGTCCGGCGTGACCTCGACGCCTTGCGCCTTGAGTTTTGCCACTTCCGCGACGAAGGCGTGCGGGTCGAAGACGACGCCATTGCCGATGATCGACAGCTTGCCTTGCCGCACCACGCCCGACGGCAGCAGCGACAGTTTGTAGACCTTGCCGTCGACGACCAGCGTATGGCCGGCATTGTGGCCGCCCTGGAAGCGCACGACCACGTCGGCGCGCTCCGACAACCAGTCGACGATCTTGCCCTTGCCTTCGTCGCCCCATTGCGAGCCGACGACCACCACATTGGCCATGTTTCTTTTCCCTTGAGATGCCGCCCTGGCGGCCTGGATATGGTTCGAAACGACAGGCCTCTATAGCGTCAAGACCTCGCAAGCGCGACCTTTCTTTGCCGTCGAAAATGCCCTGAGGCACAACAATTTTCGGCTTTGACATCATTTACTTGCGTCGGCGGGGGCAATAGGCCGGCAAACACAACTTCCCAGGCGGCCGGAATCCCGCATGCATCGACGCGCCTACCTGTTCCTGCTGCTGACCACCTTGCTGTGGGGCGGCAATTCCGTCGCCGGCAAGCTGGCGGTCGGTCACGTCTCGCCGATGACGCTGGTCTTCCTGCGCTGGGTGCTGGCCGTCGCGATCCTGCTGCCGATCGGCTGGCGCACGATCAGGGAGGACTGGCCGGTGGTGCGCAAACACTGGTTCGTCCTGGCTGCACTTGGCGCCAGCGGCTTCACTCTATTCAACACCATTTTCTACACCGCGCTCAACTACACGACGGCGATCAATGTCTCGATCGAACAGGCGGCGATGCCGGTCTTGATCATCATTGCCAATTTCTTCTTCTTCCGCCTGCGCGTGAGCTGGGCGCAGATTGCGGGCGTGGTGCTGACCATCTTCGGTGTCATCTTGACTGCCTGCCACGGCGATCCGCGCCGGCTGCTCACATTGGAACTCAATTTCGGCGACGCCATCATGCTGGTCGCGGTCGTCCTCTACAGCGGTTATTCGGTCGGGCTGCGGCTGAAGCCGGTGATGCGCTGGCAGAGCCTGATGTTGTCCCTGGCGATCGCTGCCCTCATCACCTCGCTGCCGTTCTTCCTGTGGGAGGTCGCCGCCGGCAAGGTTATCGTCCCCGATATCAGCGGCTGGGTGGTCATCGTCTATACCGCGATCGGCGCTTCGGTCATTTCGCAGATCACTTACATCAGGGGCAACGAACTGATCGGCGCCAACCGTGCCGGGCTGTTCATCAATCTGGTGCCGATCTTCGGCACGTTGCTGTCAGTGCTGATCGTCGGCGAGACATTCCAGCTCTACCAGGCGCTGGCGCTCGTCCTGGTGCTGGGCGGCATTTCGCTCGCCGAATACAGCGGGCGCAAGATGTCGGCACCGAACCGCTGCGGATAACATTTGGCCGCTGCCGCGCTGCGCCGCCGTCGGGATAACTGCTGCCGCGCGCCGACCTGGAACATTTTACCTCTGGCGGAGTTTGCTGGGGAGGGAGGCAACAAGATGAGCCACAACCCTCGCAGCACGGCAAGCATTGCCGGTCACCCCATTCATCCAATGCTGATTCCGTTTCCGATCGCCTTCTTTGTCGGCACCTTCGTTTGCGATCTGATTTTCTGGCAAACAGCCGATCCAGGGTGGGTCACCGGATCGCTTTGGCTTCTCGGCGCCGGCCTGATCATGGGCGCCTTGGCCGCTCTTACCGGCCTGACGGATGTTCTCGGCGATGTTCGGATCCGCAATCTCACGACGGCATGGCTCCATGCCGGCGGCAACGTTCTCGTCGTGCTGATCGAGCTTTATAACTGGTACTCGCGTTATGTCGCTGGAGCGGCGGCCGTGATCCCGACCGGCTTTATCTTGTCGCTGATCGTGGTTCTGGTCCTGCTGTTTACAGGCTGGAAGGGCTGGGAATTGGTCTATCGGCATCGCGTGGGCGTCTCCGACGGCTCAGACGAATTGACCTGAACCGGCCTGTGCGGCGGCCGCCCCAATGATGGGGGAGGACCGCCGCATCCGCCACGCCGTCAACTACATCGCGTTGACGTCGAACTGCAGCCGCTTGGCCGAGTCTATCGACTTGTGCGCCTTTACCTGTTCCAGCACTTTTTCCGGGAACGGCGCGTCGAGATAGAGCAGCGCAATCGCGTCGCCGCCCGGCCGGTTACGGCCGAGCTGGAAGTTCGCGATGTTGACGCCATTCTCGCCGCACACCGTGCCGAGCAGGCCGATAATGCCGGGCGCATCGGCATTGGTTGTGTAGAGCATGTGCTGGCCGACCTCGGCGTCGAGATTGATGCCCTTGATCTGGATGAAGCGCGGCTTGCCGTCGGAGAAGCAGGTGCCGGCAATCGAGCGCGTCATGTGCTCGGTCTTCACCGTCAGCTTGATGTAGCCGTCGAACACGCCCGACTTGTCGCGCTTGACCTCGGCGACGATGATGCCGCGCTCCTTCACCATGATCGGCGCCGACACCATATTGACGTCGGCGACCTGCGGCCGGATCAGTCCGGCAAGCGCGGCACTGATCAGGGCACGCGTGTTCATCGTCGCGGTCGAGCCATCGAACAGGATCTCGACCTCGTTGATCGGGTCCTCGGTGACCTGGCCGACAAAGGCGCCGAGCACTTCGGCGAGCTTGACGAACGGCTTCAGCCGCGGTGCTTCCTCGGCCGTGATCGAGGGCATGTTGATGGCATTCGAAACCGCACCCTTGATCAGATAGTCGGCCATCTGCTCGGCTACTTGCAGCGCAACGTTTTCCTGCGCTTCCGCTGTCGAGGCGCCGAGATGCGGCGTTGCCACCACATTCTCCATGCCGAACAGCGCATTGTTTTCCGCCGGTTCGACCTCGAACACATCGACGCCGGCGCCCGCCACCTTGCCGCTCTTCAGCGCCGCGACCAGGTCGGCCTCGACGATGAGCCCGCCACGCGCGCAATTGATGATGCGCACGCCGTTCTTCATCTTGGCGATCGCCGCCGCGTCGATGATGTTGCGCGTCTTGTCGGTCAGCGGCGTGTGCAGCGTGATGAAATCGGCGCGGGCGAAAAGCTCGTCCAGCTCGACCTTGTCGACGCCGAGTTCCTCGGCGCGCTTGTCCGACAGGAACGGGTCGAAGGCAACGACATGCATTTTCAGGCCGACCCCGCGCGTGGCGACGATCGAGCCGATATTGCCGCAGCCGATGACACCCAGCGTCTTGCCGGTGATCTCGACGCCCATGAAGCGGTTCTTTTCCCATTTGCCGGCATGGGTCGAGGCATTGGCCTCCGGGATCTGCCGTGCGAGTGCAAAGATCATCGCCACCGCATGTTCGGCTGTGGTGATCGAATTGCCGAAAGGCGTGTTCATCACGATGATGCCCTTGCGGCTCGCCGCGGGGATGTCGACATTGTCGACACCGATGCCGGCGCGGCCGACGACCTTGAGTCTTGTCGCGGCGTTGATCAGTTTTTCCGTGACCTTGGTCGCCGAGCGGATGGCAAGACCATCATACTGGTCGATGACTTCAAGCAGCTTTTCCTTGTCCTTGCCGAGATCGGGCAAATAGTCGACCTCGATGCCGCGGTCCTTGAATATCTGGACGGCGGTGGTGGAGAGTTTGTCAGAGACGAGAACGCGGGGCGCCATGGCGGCCTCCTTGAATTGGATTGTCGGGAAAGGGCGGCCCGCAGGCCACCACGAAATCTCAGGCTGCGGCCTTCAGCGAAGCCTTCTGCGTGGCGAAGGCCCAGTCGAGCCAAGGCAGCAGCGCTTCGAGATCGGAGGTCTCGACGGTGGCGCCGCACCAGATGCGCAGACCGGAAGGTGCGTCACGATAGGAGCCGATGTCGTACGCGACGCCTTCCTTGTCGAGCACAGAGACGATCGCCTTGGCGAAAGCCGCCTGCCCGTCGGCGTCGAGCGCCGCGACATCGGCGTCGGTGAAGGACAGACATACGGACGTGTTGGACCGTGTCGCCGCATCGACCGCGAGATGGCCTAGCCAGGACGATTTGTCGACAAAGCCATCGAGCACGGCGGCATTGGCATCGGCTCTGGCAATCAAGGCATCGAGACCGCCGATCGACTTCGCCCAATGAAGTGCATCGAGATAGTCCTCGACGCACAGCATCGACGGCGTGTTGATGGTCTCGCCCTTGAAGACGCCTTCGATCAGCTTGCCGCCCGAGGTCAGGCGGAAGATTTTCGGCAGCGGCCACGCCGGCTTGTAGGTTTCCAGTCGCTCGACGGCGCGCGGCGACAGGATCAGCATGCCGTGTGCGCCCTCGCCGCCCAGCACTTTCTGCCAGGAGAAAGTGACGACATCGAGCTTCTGGAAATCGAGCCTCTGCGCGAATGCGGCCGAGGTCGCGTCGCAGATGGTCAGGCCTTTGCGGTCGGCTGGAATGAAATCGCCATTCGGTACGCGCACGCCTGAGGTCGTGCCGTTCCAGGTGAAGACCGCATCGCGGTCGAAATCGATCTTGGTGAGATCCGGCAGCTCGCCATAGCCTGTCTCGATCTTTCTGATATCGACTAGCTTCAGCTGCTTGACCACGTCGGTGACCCAGCCGGAGCCAAAGCTTTCCCATGCCACCATGTCGACACCGCGTTCACCGAGCAGCGACCACAGCGCCATCTCGACAGCACCCGTGTCCGACGCCGGCACGATGCCGATGCGGTAATCGGCCGGAACCTGGAGAATCTCGCGCGTCAGCTCGATCGCCTGTTCGAGCTTGGTCTTGCCGATCTTGGCGCGGTGGGAACGGCCGAGCGCAGCATTCTTCAGTGCCTCGACCGACCAGCCGGGGCGTTTTGCGCAGGGACCTGAGGAGAAATTGGGGTTTGCCGGACGGAGTCCGGGCTTCGTATGCGTCGTCATCGTGGTCTATCCTTCCAGATAGTGGCCCCTCGTTGGGGAGGGGTGGCCCACGGACGGCGATATGCGTTCAGCCCTCAGGCGTCAAGAGGAAAGTTTTTGTCGCTGGCGGGATACCGGCGATACGGGATCAGCATGTCGTGGGCTAAAACGCAAACAGCGGATCGAAGAGATCCGCCGTTGGGCTTCCGAACAGCAAGCTTCCTACCAGAGGTCGTAGCGCAGGCCGAGCTTGACCTGATGATTGCTGATGCCCTTGCGGATCGGATAGGAGGTCAGGCTCTCGGCCGTGACATATTCGGCATCCGGCGCGGAGAAGTACTGGTAGCCGAGATCTACAGAAACATTCTTGGTCACCTGATAGGCCAGGCCCGCATCCAGCGTGTAGGCGAGGGAATACTGGGTCTTGTTGTCGTTCCGGACGAAATCATCCGTAGGGTCGACATTGTCGGTGAAGTAACTCGCCGACAGCTTGTATTTGCTCCGGACCAGCCCAATGCCGGCGCCGAGGTAGGGCGTGATCCCGACATAAGTGCCGAGATCGACATAGCCATTGACCATGCCCGACAGGGAATAATTTTGCAGCGATGCCGACGCGATGGTCGCACCACCCGGCGGCGGCGTCGCCGAATCGTCAAAGCCGACGCCGATCTTGTTGCCGGGCAGATAGCCAAGATTGACGTCGCCGCGCAGATAGTCGTTGAAGTGGTAGCCGAAGCCGATGCTGGCAAAGGCCGGATCCTGCTTCTCGCTGAAGCTCGCGGGGGCGAAGGTGAAATCCTGATCCTCGTAGCTCTTCTGCGCCAGATAAGAGACGTCGCCGCGCAGATACCAGCCCGAGCCGACCTCGACCGGTTGATAGTCCGGCGCCTGATCGACATAGATCGGCGGATCGTAGTCCGCGGCCTGCGCCGGCGTCAGCGGCACAAGGACGAGTGCGGCGAGCGCCGGCGCTGTCAGCGATTTGAAATTCATGGGTCCCCGGCTCCTGAAATTGGCGCCCGTCATTTTGATCGCAAGCGCCGTTTCACCAAGCATTGTTAACCATAGTGGTTAAGTCAGGGTTAAGGATAACGCGGCGTACCGAATTGATTTCGATTGGGTTTCTTCGGCACACGCGGCCGGTTGAAAACGCGCAAACATCGGCAAACGAAAACCGCCCGGCAAGACCGGGCGGTTCGCGAATTCCTGGATTTCGAAGCGACTACTTGGTGTAGATCGGCTCCGGCTCTGGAACGTAGGGCTCCGGCGATGTGCAACCATTATTGCCGCCGAACTGATAGCGCAGACCGCCTCGTACCTCATGTGTGTTGATGCCATGGTCGAAGCCGGGCCCGGAACTGCTCACGTCGAAGTCGAACATGCGGCCCCCCTCAATGTGAGAGTAGCGATAGCCGGCATCCAGGATCACCCTGTCGGTAAGGCAATAGGACGCGCCGGCCATGAGCGCGTAGGCAAAGCGCCAATTCTTCGACCCGGGGTTGGTCTCGGTTGTGTTCGGGTCGTGGACGGTATCCCATTTGACGTGCGCGCCGCCGATGCCAGCGCCAACATAAGGCGTGATGCCGTGCCAGGTACCGATATCGTAATAGGCGTTGGCCAAGAGCAGCAATGCGCTCATTTTCGACACTTCGACCGATGTCGTAACGCCATCGTTGGTTGATCCGTTGAAGTCCGAAGCGAACCAATAGTCGGCTGTCAGGTCGGTACGGAAATGATCGTTGATCTTGTAGCCAATGCCGGCGCCGAGTGAGAAGCCGCCCTTAAGCTCGCCGGAATCGAAAACATTGCTGCCGGGAGGCGGCCCGTAGGTGATATAGTCGATGCCGCGCAAATCCGATTTATGATAGTCGATGTCGCCGCGGATGTACCAGCCGCCGAAATCGGCCGGCTGCTCGTAGGCGATCGGCGCCGGCGCCTCTTCGACCACCGGCGGCTCCGCCAGATCGGCGGCGAATACTGGCCCGGCCACACCTGCGAACAGCGCGGCAAGGAGGGCCTTTTTTGCTGTATTGAACATGTTTGTCACCCCTGAGAACCGTCGGGAAAGTCCAACTTGCCCGAATGTGATTGACCTCAGTTGTGGATAATGAATTGGAAAAGTTAAAAGGCGTTTAACCCTGTCGATTAACCACGAATTCTCGACATTTTAGCAAACTGTCTCCGCCGGCATAACGCTGGGACCAACCCTGGCCGAAACAAAAAGCCCGCCTGCAGGCGGGCTTGAAGTCTTGAGCCGGCAGTTCGCCCCTGCCGTTGGACGCAGCGCAATCAGGCGGCGCTACGCGTTTCCGAAATAATGTCGACGATGTCGTTGACCACGGCCTCGACCAGCTGTGGGTCGTCGCCCTCGGCCATGACGCGGATCAGCGGCTCGGTGCCGGAGGGCCGTATGACCAGGCGGCCGGCCTTGCCGAGACGGTTGCGCGCGTCTTCGATCACCGCCTTGACCGTGGCTTCCTCAAGCGGCTTGCCGCCGGCGATGCGGACATTCTTCAACAGCTGCGGCACCGGCTCGAATTTCTTCGACAATTCGCTGACCGGCCGGTTCTGCCGCTTGATGCAGGCCAGCACCTGCAGAGCCGAGACCAGCCCGTCGCCAGTGGTCGAGAAATCGGACAGCACAATGTGGCCCGACTGCTCGCCGCCGACATTCAACCCGTGCGCGCGCATATGTTCCACGACATAGCGGTCGCCGACCTTGGTGCGATGCAGCTGCAGCTTCATGTCGCCAAGGAAGCGTTCGAGGCCGAGATTGGACATCACCGTCGAGACGACGCCGCCGCCGGCCAGTCGCCCGCTCTGGTGCCAGGACTCGGCGATCAGCGCCATGATCTGGTCACCGTCGACGATGGTGCCGTTCTCGTCGACGATGACGACACGGTCGGCATCGCCGTCGAGTGCGATGCCGATATCGGCGCGCACTTCATGCACCTTCTTCTGCAGGCCGGCCGGATGGGTCGAGCCGCATTCCTTGTTGATGTTAAAACCGTTCGGATCGACATTGATGGCAATGACCTCGGCGCCCAGTTCCCAAAGTGCTGCTGGCGCCACCTTGTAGGCCGCGCCGTTGGCGCAATCGACGACGATCCTGAGACCCGACAGCGACATTGAGCGCGGCAGCGTGCGCTTGGCGAATTCGATGTAGCGGTCATGCACGCCGTCGACGCGCTTGGCGCGGCCAAGTCCGTCGGAATCGGCGAGCGCCAGTTCGATATCCTTGTCGAGCATGCTCTCGATGCGCTCCTCGATCTCGTCGGAGAGCTTGTACCCGTCGGGACCGAACAGCTTGATGCCGTTGTCGTAATAGGGATTGTGCGAGGCCGAGATCATGACGCCGATATCGGCACGCAGCGAGCGTACCAGCATGGCGACCGCCGGTGTCGGGATCGGGCCGAGCAGGAACACATCCATGCCGGCCGCGCACAGGCCGGACACCATGGCGTTTTCGATCATGTAGCCGGACAGCCTGGTATCCTTGCCGAGCACGACGCGGTGGCGATGGCTGCCGCGCTGGAACGAGAGGCCGGCGGCCATGCCGACCCGCATCGCGATCTCAGCCGTCATCGGAAACTTGTTGGCGCGCCCGCGAATGCCGTCGGTGCCAAAATAACGTCCTGCCATGCTTGCCAGAATCCCCGTCGGTTTTCAGCCGGCTCGTAATGCCACAATTGGTCCGAGCCCGACTATCACATTGTGTGATTGTATATTACCAATTCTTAGAAAATCATTGTAGCAGGCTGTTCGGAGCGTTGGCAGCGTATCATGACACGGTGTTGCCGCAATATAACATTCACACTGGGCCACACTGCGCAGATTGGGCCGGTAAGCCGGACTGTTGGAGGGGCAGATCGCAAGGGTCATCACCTTATCGGGAGAACGCCGTTTAGCATCTGGCGCAGCCTAGCGTTGAGAGCTATTGATTGACACAGGTACAACCTATGGGCGCAGCAACGGGAGAACGCCATGCTCATCCACCGACTTGCAACTTTGACGGGTCTTGCCGTCGCAACCTGGTTCATGGCGGCGCCCGCCAGCGCGCTGACCATGGCCCAGTGTAGTACCAAGTATAATGCCGCCAAGGACGCCGGCACGCTGAACGGGCAGACCTGGAATCAGTATCGGAAGGCCGAGTGCGGCACCGACGCGGCGGCCACCACCGAGACCGCAAAGCCGGCGGCCAAGAAGGCCGCTGCGGCCAAGACGGACACGACCAAGGCCGCCGCTGCTGATAACGGCGCCAAGGGTCTGACGGCCAAGGAATGCAGCGCTAAGTACCAGGCTGCCAAGGCCGCCGGTACGCTCAATGGCGCAAAGTGGAACGACTTCCGCAAGACCGAATGCGCCGCCGGCGCATCCGCCGCGGCAGAACCGGCCAAAGCCACGACCAAGGCCGCAGCCACAACCGACGATGGCGCCAAGGGCCTGACGGCCAAGGAATGCAGCACCAAATACCAGGCGGCAAAGGCCGCCGGCACGCTGAACGGCGTGAAGTGGAACGACTTCCGCAAGGCCGAATGCGCCGCCGGGGCCTCGGCCGCGGCAGCACCCGCCAAGGCAACCACCAAGGCAGCTGCCGACAGCAGCGGCAAGGGCCTGAGCATGGCCGATTGCAGCGCCAAGTACCAGGCTGCCAAGTCTGCCAACACGCTGGGCGGCAAGAAGTGGAACGACTTCCGCAAGGCCGAATGCGGCGCAGGCGCAGATGACGACGACACCGTGCCGGCTCCGAGCGAGGCGACCTATACCAGCGAGCCCGAGAAGCCCTCGGTCAGCGCTCCCAAAGGTGTCAAGTTCCCGGCCGCGATCTCAAAGAAATACGCCAGCGAGACGCCGGCCAAGGGCCGCATGCATACCTGCCTCGAGGTGTATTATGCCAACAAGGACGCCAACACGCTCAATGGCCTGCGCTGGATCCAGAAGGGCGGCGGCTTCTACAGCCTCTGCAATGCCAAGCTGAAGAGCTGATCGCGTAGCCATATTCTCCAGACAAAGGCCCGCGCATCGCAGCATGCGCGGGCCTTTTTATTGCGCTCGAACACACCCGGCGTTGATCGCGTTTACATATCGCGGAAGCTGTCGGCATCATCTATTCGCCCACACTGCCCACCCCAGACATATCGGTGGTTCGCAAAGATTCCAGTTGAACATACGGAGAACAAATGGTATACAAAAGGACATCGAACTTTTGTACACCAGGAGGGTCTTATGTCCAGATTGAAATTGGCGGCATTGGCTGTGACGGCATGGATTGCTTGGAGCGTCGCCCCTGCAAGCGCACTGACGATGAAGGAATGCGGCGAGGCCTATCGCACAGCCAAGGAAGGCGGCACTCTGAACGGCATGGATTGGACCGCTTTCCGCACCGAGAAATGCGCGACGTCAGCTGCGGAGAGTGCCAATGCGGATGCGGTCAAAACCGAGCCGCAGTCGCAGAAGGAAACCAGCGCGGCGGTCGCCCCCGCTGTAGCGCCGACGGGCGTGACATTCCCGACCACCCTAGCCGCCGAATTCAAGACCGAGAAGCCCTCGAAGGCGCGTATGAAGACCTGCCTGCAGGGCTACCACGGCAACAAGGACGCGGGTACGTTGAACGGCCTTCGCTGGATCCAGAAGGGCGGCGGCTATTACAGCCTCTGCAACGCCAAGCTGAAGAGCTGATCGACCAGCAGCGTTTGAAGATCGAAGGCCCCCAACCGCAAGGTTGGCGGGCCTTCTCTTGGGTCTTGCCCCGTCAAGCGCCTTGTTTCGAGAGCTGGAGCAGTGCGACCAGGCTTGTAAGATCGGCATTGGCCTGGCCGGCAGCCACCCCGCGCTTCATCAGGCTTTGCATCGGCAAGACGAGTTCGGTGCTGACATCAGCCGACCTGCTGGCATCGATGAGATTGACGTAGGCATCAGCCTGCATGCCCAGGTTGGAAACGACATTGCTGGTGTGATCGCCACTGTCGATCTGTTCCGCCCACTTCGGCAGCAGGCCTTGCATCGACTGAAGCCAGGAGGCCAGCAGCGGCATGAACTCGCCGGCCGGGATCCCTGCTGCGCCCGTCAATGCCAACGCCTGCAGAACGCCCGCGAACATGCCGTACATGCCGCTCAGAAGCGAGATATCATAGAGCGGCGCGAGGCAAGCATCCTCACCGAGGAATTTGCTGGTGCCGAGCGCTCCGAGCTGCCCCGAACAGGCATCGAACGCCTGGCGCGAACCGCTGTAGAGAATCAAGGCGTGCGGCCCGCCGATCATCGGCGGCACCGCCATGATGCCGCCGTCGATGTAGCTGGCGCCCTGGCTCACCGCCCAGGCCGATATCGCCCACGCCTGCTCGGGCGTGCCGTTGGTGAGATTGACCAATGTGCGGCCCGACAGCGCGTCTCGGCTTGGGCCGAGCACCTCACGAACGGTGTCATAGACAAGCAGGCACGCCACGATCAGTGGACTCGATCTGACGGCTTCCTCGACACTCTTGGCCACAATGGCGCCCTTGGCTGCCAAAGCCTCAGCCTTTGCCGGAGAACGGTTCCACACCGTTACCGCATGTCCCTGGTTCAGAAAGGCTTCGGCAAGCGCAGTGCCCATGGCGCCGAGACCGATTACTGTTATGTCGCTCATTCTGCTTCTCCTTGGTTTGGTTGCGCGGTTACGCCGGTGTCGGGCTCAGGTCCTGGCCAAGGCCACCGTCCACGGTCAGCCGCGCGCCCGTGGTGAAGGTCGCGTCGAACGCCAGGAACAGCACTGCGCGCGCCACCTCCTCCATCGTGCCGTGGCGCCTCATCGGCGTGACCGCGTCGCCGATCGCCATGAAGGCGGCCCGCTCCTCGGCCGACGCGTCGGCCACACCCATCGTCGGCGTATCGATGAAACCAGGGCTGACCACATTCACGCGGATCCGGCGCGGCAGAAGCTCGGCGGCCAGGACCTTGGCGAAGGCGCGCAGTGCCGCCTTCGATCCGGAATAGACGCTCATGCCGCCAGTGCCGGATTCGTCGGCGATCGACGAGGTGAAGACTATGGCGCCACCATCCCTGATGAGGGGCAGCAGGCGCTGCGCGGTGAAGAAAGCGCCTTTGGTGTTGATGTCGAAGGTGCGATCGTAACTGTCCTCGGTGACCCGCTCGACGGGTTCGAGATTGGCCACCCCGGCATTGACGTGAAGGAAGTCGATCTGGCCAAGCTTCTGCCCCACTTCGGCACCGAGCGTGACGATATCGGCCATGTCTGAGATATCGGACCGCACGACATGAGCTCGCGAAAACAGCTTGACTCGCGCGGCCTCGATGTTGCGCTGGTCGCGGCCGGTGACCAGGACCTCGGCGCCGCTTTCGATCAGGGCTTCGGCAACGGCGAGCCCCATGCCGTGCGTCCCGCCGATGACAACGGCCTTCTTGTTTGCGTATCGTGTCATGATCCATCCCTTTTTGACAAAATCCGGCCGCCGACGGCCTTTGCAGGTCGAAGCGAGGTACCGATATGATGTTGTGGTGTTCGCCGATGCCGGCGAGCTGGTTTGAAGCTATGGACCGGCTTGGTTTTTCTCAAGTACCGACAAAAATGTAAGCTACCCACCGATTGCTCAGAATTGGATGAAACATGGGAAAGAAACAGCCAGATAGTTGCGGATTGGGGCCGGCGCTGGAGGTCATCAGCGGCAAATGGAAGGCGCTACTGCTCTGGCAGATTCACAAGGCGCCGGCACGATTCGGTGAGCTGAAGCGGCTGGTGCCTGACATCAGCGAAAAGATGCTGATCCAACAGCTGCGCGAAATGGAGGCCGACGGCATCGTCCATCGCGAAATCTTTCCCGAGGTGCCGCCGAGGGTCGAATACTCGATTACCGAATTCGGCATCGAGCTGGACAATGCCCTGATCCCGCTGGCCAGATGGGGCAAGCAACATGCTGGCCGGACTGACGGTGTGCGCCCCGGCAAAGCAAATGCATCCGTCCCGCATGCTATTTGAGAGACCCTGAATAGCAAAACGCCGCGGATTGAGCCGCGGCGTTTTCTTGCATCAAGTGATGTCAGCTCAGCTCGACGGCTGAGGCTCCATGCCGCCTTCGGGCTCGGGACCCTTCTTGCGGCGGCCGGACTTCGGCACAGCCGAGCCGCGGCTTGTGGGGGTGTCATCCCCCAAATCTCGCGCGGGCTTCTGCCCGGCGATCAGCTGCTTGATCTCTTCGCCCGAAAGCGTCTCGTATTCGAGCAGGCCCTGCGCCAGAGCGATCCATTCCTTCTTCTTCTTGGTCAGAATGGACTTGGCCGTGACATAGGCCTCGTCGATCAGCCGGCGCACTTCGGCGTCGATGATCTGCGCGGTCTCTTCCGAGACGTTCTGCGTGCGCGCCACCGAATGGCCGAGGAAAACCTCTTCCTGGTTGTCGCCATAGGCGACATGGCCGAGCTTGTCGGAGAAGCCCCAGCGCGTGACCATGGCGCGCGCCAGCTTTGTCGCCTGCTCGATGTCCGAAGAGGCGCCGGAGGTGATGTTCTCCTTGCCGAACTTGAACTCCTCTGCGACGCGGCCGCCCATCATGATGGCAAGCCGCGAGATCATGTATTTGTAGCTCATCGAATAGCGATCGCCTTCCGGCAGCTGCATGACCATGCCGAGCGCGCGACCGCGCGGGATGATGGTCGCCTTGTGCAGCGGATCGGCCGACGGCACGTTGAGCGCCAGGATGGCGTGGCCGGCCTCGTGATAGGCCGTGAGTTCCTTTTCGGCCTGGGTCATGGCCGACGAGCGGCGCTCGGCGCCCATCATGATCTTGTCCTTGGCGTCCTCGAACTCGGCCATGGTGACAAGTCGCTTGTTGCGGCGCGCCGCCATCAGAGCGGATTCATTGACCAGGTTCATCAGGTCGGCGCCCGAGAAGCCCGGCGTGCCGCGTGCGATCACCTTGAGGTCGACATTCGGCGCCAGCGGCACGTTGCGCACATGCACCTTGAGGATCTTCTCGCGGCCGACGATGTCGGGGTTCGGCACCACCACCTGGCGGTCGAAACGGCCCGGACGCAGCAGCGCCGGGTCGAGCACGTCGGGCCGGTTGGTGGCGGCGATCAGGATGATGCTCTCGTTGGACTCGAAGCCGTCCATCTCGACCAGCAGCTGGTTCAGCGTCTGTTCGCGCTCATCATTGCCACCGCCGAGGCCGGCGCCGCGATGGCGGCCGACAGCGTCGATTTCGTCGATGAAGATGATGCAGGGAGCATTCTTCTTGGCCTGGTCGAACATGTCGCGGACACGGCTTGCGCCGACGCCGACGAACATCTCGACGAAGTCGGAACCCGAAATGGTAAAGAACGGCACATTGGCCTCGCCGGCGACGGAGCGGGCGAGCAGCGTCTTGCCGGTGCCGGGAGGTCCGACCAGAAGCACGCCGCGCGGGATCTTGCCGCCGAGGCGCTGGAACTTCTGCGGATCGCGCAGGAACTCGACGATCTCTTCCAGATCTTCCTTGGCCTCGTCGACGCCGGCGACATCCTGGAAGGTGACGCGGCCATGCGCCTCAGTGAGAAGCTTGGCCTTCGACTTGCCGAAACCCATGGCGCGGCCGGAGCCGGACTGCATCTGGCGCATGAAGAATATCCACACGCCAAGGATCAGGATCATCGGCAGGTAGGAGATCAGATAGCTGAACAGCGAGTTGGAACCGTCCGACTCAGGCCGCGCATTGATGGTGACGTTCTTGTCCTGCAGCCGCGAGACCAGCTGCGGATCGCCAGGCGAATAGGTCTGGAAGCCATTGGCGTTGTCGGCGTAGGTGCCCGTGATGCGGGCGCCGGCGATGACCACCGTCTTGACCCGGCCGGCCGCGACCTCTTGCAGGAACTGCGAATAGGGAACGTCGGTCGAGGCCCCGCGAGTCTGCGGCGTCTGGAACAGATTGAAGAGAGCAATGAGCAGGACCGCTATGATCGCCCAGAGCGCGAGATTGCGATAATTCGGATTCATCAATTGTCCCGTTGGTGCCCGCTGGGACACGCGTCATGAGAGGAAACTTGCGCCTAACATAGGGAGAGCGCCCCCCCTTGCCAAGCATAACAGCACGTCTGGGTTAAGCTTTCGCGCCATGATCAACCGGCACTGTGGCGGCCAAAGGGCAAGCCGAGACAGGCGGTGCGCCGATCAACTCGGCCACGGCCTGCGCCAACACCAGATCGAAGCACGGCAGAAAACGGGCAAAGGGCGCAACGGCGGGACTGACGGCGATTGCCGCCGCCGCCGCTACATCCCCTGCAAAACCAAGGCATTCGCCGCCGCGCCATAGCGCCGGTTCCGCAGCCAGGGCGGCGCGCACAAGGCTTGGCGGCGCGCCATCCCCGGCAATCGGCGTTTTGGCGGCGGCAGCAGCGCCAAGCGGCGCGATCAACCATGCACCCGAACTGTCGCCCAATGTGATCGCCCCGGCTTCGATGTCTGGCGTGATCCGCCGGCGACCGTCCCAAAGCAGAGTGCCAGCTATCGGCGCGGAACGCGGCAGGTCGCGCGATTCACGGCGCAGGAAGATGCCGTTTCGCCTGATATCGACGACCGCCCGCGACAATGTGGCGCAAAGCCGACCGGCCCGCATTTGCTCGAACAGCGCTTCGCCGCGCGCCTGGTCCGGCAACAAGGCGGTGCCGCCCGTCGCCGCCAGCAGGACACGCAGCGCATAGACCGCGGCTCGCGTGTCGTCAGCTTCGGCAAGACCGGGATCGAGACGGATGAGACCCCTCGCCGGCCGGCTGGCAAATTCACCGATCAGGGCGGCGGCACGGCGGCCGAGTTGTTCGCGCTGGCCGGCGGCCCGCCTGGCAAGGCCGATCGCTTCGGCAAAACGCTGCCCGCTCCGGTCTTCGCCGAGCACGGCCCGGATGCGCGGGCGTTCGAAGTTCGTGTCGATGTTGGTCGGATCCTCCGCCCAGCCGACATGTTCGCGCTGCAGGAAGGCGCGCAACGCCGCGCGCCGTACGCCGAGCAGCGGCCGCGCGATCCAGATCCGCCAGTCATAGAGGGTGGCCGGCGCCATGCCGGCGAGACCTCGGCCTGCCGTTTCACCGAGATCTCGCCCATCATTCCGCGCGGCTCGCATCAGGACGGTCTCGGCCTGGTCGTCGGCGGTGTGGCCGGTCACGATCACACCAATGCCTTGCGCCTGCGCTGCCTCGGCCAGCAACCGGTAGCGCGCCTCGCGCGCCGCCGCGGGCAGGCCGGCCGACGGCTTGGCGCCGGACCAGTTGAGCGTCCGGTGCGCGATGCCGCGCTCGGCACAAAGCTTTGCCACGCTGCGCGCTTCGACTGCTGCTTCCGGACGCAGGCCGTGGTCGATCGTCACCGCCAGCAGCAGGGCGGTCGGGGCGCTGCGGTCGAGGTGAGCCTTGAGGAGAAGAAGGAGGGCGGTCGAGTCGCTGCCGCCGGACACGGCCGCAAGCGCGCCGTTGGTAAAGTCGATCTGCGAAAAATTCGAAAGGTCAGGCTCGGTATCGAGCATCAGTGCATGTCGCGCAAAAGTGGTCCCGGTTCTGGGACAACACGGCAAAGACTAGCACGCCGCCAGCGCCCTCTCCTGCTTGACGCGTTCCTTGAGCGCGGCCGAAATATCGGGATAGCGCTTGCCAATCTCGCCGAAGGTGGCGCAGGCGACATCCTTCTGCTTGAGGCCGACCAGCGACACGCCAAGCTTCAGGAGCATGTCAGGCGCCTTCTTGGCCTTCGGATAGTCCTTGCTGGCGGAGAGGAAAACCTCGGCAGCGTCATGATACTTCTGCTGGCCAAGCAGCGATTCGCCAAGCCAGTAATGCGCGTCCGCCGCCTTGGCGTCCTTCGGGAAGCGGGCGATGTGGTCGCGAAAACCCTGCTCGGCGGTGCTGTAGTCGCCCGACAGGATGAACTGGTAGGAGTTGCGGTAGATCTCTTCCGGGTTGTTGGTGGCAGGCAGCGCCGCCACCACCGTGCCGTCCGACTTGCCGGTCTTAGCCCCGGCAGCCGGCGCCTCGGCGGCGGGAGCCGCACCTTCCGCCAGCGCCGCTGCCTGCGTGTTGCCGCCGGCGTCGATTACATTGCCGTTCTTGTCGACGGTGATGGTGCCGAAGGTCTTGGGCGGCGTGCCGTTGATCACCTTGCCGGGATCGCCGGTCTGCGATTCGACGATGACCTCGCCGACGCTCTGGCCGCCATCCGACTGCGCGCCGGCATCGGCCGGCGCCTGGTCTGCCGGGGCCTCGGCGACGCCGGTGCCCGCGCCACCGTCCTGCGGCGCGGCCTCCGATTTCTTCTGGGCCGGCGGCTGCCCGCTGGAGCCGCCTTCCAACTGCTGGAAGCGGAACTCGTTGTCTTCCTGCTGCTTGCGCATCTGCTCCTGCATCTGCAGGATCTGGAAGTTGAGTTCCTCGAGCTTGCCGTTCATCTGCCGGAGCTGATCTTCCAGCCCCGCGGCGGCGGTGCCGTCCTGCTGCTGCGCGATCTGTTGCTGCTCCGGCTTCTCCTTCTTGCCGAAAATGCCGAGCGTCGGCAGATGGAAGGAAAAGCCGCTATCCGCGGGTTGTCCGGTGCCGCTCGCGGAAGCCGCGAAGCCTGATACGAGCAGCAGCGCAAGCGTGCCGCTCAAGACCGATCTGAAATGCATGTGCCTCTCGCCGTGAATATCGTGAGCCTGTTCGCGCCTTCCGATCACAGTGGGACCGGCACGACGCCCTCGGCTCTTAGCAGGAGGCGAGACTTCGGCCAAATTTTGTTTCCGGGTTTGTTTCCGGGGCCGAAACTAAAAAAGGCGGCCACAAGGCCGCCTTTCGCATGGAGGTGTTGCAATTATGCGACTAAGGCCGCCGTCTTACTCATCAGGAGCCGGCGCCGGAGAGCGTGGTGACGGCGCGGCGATTCTGCGACCAGCAGGAGATGTCGTCGCAGACCGCGACCGGACGTTCCTTGCCGTAGGAAATCGTCTTCAATCGGCTCGCCGAGACGCCCCTGGCGACCAGGAAGTCGCGAGTGGCGGCGGCGCGGCGGGCGCCGAGAGCCAGATTGTATTCACGTGTGCCGCGTTCGTCAGCATGGCCTTCGACGACGATGGCGTACTGCTTGTATTGGTTGAGCCACTGCGCCTGGCGCGACAGCGTCGTCTGCGCATCGGCGCGGATCGCGGTCGAATCCGTGTCGAAGAAGATGCGGTCGCCAATGTTGACGGTGAAGTCCTGCGCCGAGCCCGGCGTTGCCGCACCCGCGCCATTGAGACCGAGATCGGCAGCGTTGTTCGGGGTTTTCTTCGAGGCGCAACCGGTGATGGCGAGCATCGCGATCAGGGCGATCATCGCCGGGTTTCTGGTAAGTGCTGCGATACGGCCCATGCCGCCTCTCCTTCGTATTCGAGTGATCGTATTTCGAGTGATTTCGTTGATCACCCAGTAACCACGTTTGGGTTAACCGGCATTCAAGAAATACGGTTAATGTTTGGTTTCGATCGTCCGTCCACGACCTTCAAATCCACGGTCACAGTTGGCGCGGACCCTAGGCGGAAATGCGGCCGAAACGCGACTAATGAATGGAAAAGGGGCCAAACGGGCCCCTTTTTAGCAGGTGTGGCAATTCGGCCGAAACTACTCCAGCAGCGGCGACCAGGCGGGATCCGACGCGAAATTCGCGGTCGGGATCGACTGTTCGTTGCGGCCGGTGAGATCGACGGAAACCAGTTTTGGGCCGCCGGCGGAGTCGCGGAAGAACATCAGCACGCGGCCGTTGGGCGCCCAGGTCGGTCCCTCCTGCTGGAAGCCCGAGGAGAGGATGCGCTCGCCCGAACCGTCGGTCTTCATGACGCCGATCTGGAATTCGCCGCCGGTCTGCTTGGTGAAGGCGACGAGGTCGCCGCGCGGCGACCACACCGGCGTCGAATAGACGCCGTCGCCGAACGAAATGCGGGTCTGGCCCGAGCCGTCGGCGCCCATCACATAAATCTGCGCACGGCCGCCACGATCGGAAGTGAATACCACCTTGCTGCCGTCGGGCGAATAAGAGGGCGAGGTGTCGATGGCGGTCGAGTTGGTCAGCCGGGTGGTCGAGCGGCTTCGCAGGTCCATGGCGAAGATGTTGGAATTGCCGTCATCGCGCAGCAGGCTCATGATCACCTTCTGGCCGTCGGGCGAGAAGCGCGGCGCAAAGGTCATGCCGGGAAAGTTGCCGACCAGTTCGCGCTGTCCGGTCTCGATCTGCAGCAGATAGACCCGCGGCTGGCCGCTTTCATACGACATGTAAGTGATTTCCTGCCGATTCGGCGAGAAACGCGGCGTCAGCACGATCGAGCGGCCATCGGAGAGATAGCGCACATTGGCGCCGTCCTGGTCCATGATGGCGAGCCGCTTCTTACGCGCATTCTTGGCGCCGGATTCGTCGATGAAGACGACGCGTGTGTCGAAATAGCCCTTCTCGCCGGTGAGCTTCTCATAGATCGCATCGGCGATGATGTGGGCGACACGGCGTTGATTTGCGTCGTTGGCGAAAAACTGCTCCCCGGCTATCTGCTGGTTGCCAAAAATATCCCATAGTCGGTACTGGGCGCGGATTCGGCCGTCCGCCTCCTTGCTCACGCTGCCGGTGACCAGCGCCTGCGCATTGATCACCTTCCAGTCGTCGAAACGGGGCTGCGCATCCGGATTGGCGATCTTCTCGATGAAGGCGTTCTTGTCTATCGGTGCGAAGAGACCGGAGCGCTTCAGGTCGGCGGTGACGATCTCGGAAATCTGCGCGCCGAGCCCTCCCTGGAAATCTGGGATTGCGATCGGCATCGGTTCGACATTGCCTTTGTTGACGTTGAGCTCGAGGGTTGCTCGAGCAGGCAAGGTGACGACGGCGTTCATGCCCATCGCCATCGCGGCGACCATCAGGAGCGGCTTGAGGATGGATTTCATGTCTTCTCGCTTCTCTTGCTGATTTCTGGGTGCTCAGGCTACAGGCCAAGCATCGCTCTGGGATCGAAGTTGACGCGAACGTCGGACCAAATGTCATGCTTTCCGGCGGGCACCTGCAGGCCGGCGACATCGCATTTCTGCACAGCGCGAACCGCGCTGCTGTCGAACTGGGGGTTGCCGCTGGACTTCTCGACGGTCGGACGGCCCTCCAGCTTGCCGGAGGCATCCAGGCTGAAACGGATCACCACGGTGAAATCCTCAGAACCCTCAAGCCCAACCGGGAGGGTCCAGCAGCCACCGAGCTGTTCTTCCAATGCCCCTTGCTCGGACTTCGACAGCTTCTGGCCTTGATCCTTGTCGCCGCCTAGCGATGCCTGCTGGGTCGAGCGCTTAGCGCCGCCGCCGGATGGCTTCTGCTTGTCGAGCAAAGCCTTGATGTCAGCCTCATTAAACTGCTTGTCATCCGACTTCGGCTTCGACGAGGCTTCCTTGACTGGCTTGTCAGCGTCCTTGCGGTCCGGTGCCTTGGCGCTTTCGGCCTGCGCCGGCTGCGGCTTCGGCCGTGCTTCGGGAGCAGGAGCGGAAGTCGGAAGCTGCGCTTCTTCCAGAGGCTGCTGATCCGATATGGCTTCGGCGACCGCATCGGGCTTCACGCGTGGCTTCGGCTCTATGGCGGCGGTCCTGTCCGGCTGCGGTGTTGGTGCAGGCTCCTTCACCGGGGTCGGCTTCGGTTCAACCTGCTTCACCGGCTCGGGCTTGACCTCTTCCTTCGGCTGCGGCTCCGGCGCCACCTCCGTCGCAGGTGTCGGCTTCGGCGCTTCCTTTGGCTTCGGCGTGTCCTCGGTCTTCGGCTTTTCGGTCGGCGTCGGCGCCGGAGCAGCCGTCGCTGTTTTCTCCACCGGCTTCGGCTTGGGATCGTCCGTCACCGGCTTGTCGGTATCAACGCTGTTCTCGCCGATTTTCTGTGCATCTGGCACGATGTCGGGACGCTTGGTCGGCATCGGCGCCGGCTTTTCATGCATCACCGCCTTCTTGTCGCCCTGCAGCGTCTGCGCAATGGCTTCCATGGGAACGATGTCGACCGCTATCGACTCCACATCCGTGGACGGCAGCGCGGCCGGCGCCGACAGGGTGAACAGGCCGAAAGCCAGTGCCACCGTATGCAGTATCACCGATGTGGTGAGGCCGGTCTTCATCGTGCGTCTACTGATCCTGTTGCTGCAGTGAAATCAGGCCGATATTCTTGTAGCCGGCGGCCTGGATGAGGGCCATGACCTCCATCGCGGCGCCATAGTTGGTCGCCTTGTCGCCTCGGATGAAGATGCGCTCTTCGTAGCCGGTCTTGGAAATCGCCTGCAGTTTGGCGACCAGCTCTTCCCTTGGGATTTCGGTCTCCTGCAGGAAAATCTTGCCGGCCGCGTCGATCGAAACGGTGATCGGCTGGGTGTCGGCGTTCATAGCCTTGGCCTTAGTCTCCGGCAGGTCGACCGGCACGCCGACCGTCAACATAGGTGCGGCGACCATGAAGATGATCAAGAGCACCAGCATCACGTCGACCATCGGCGTGACGTTGATTTCCGACATCAATGCATGGTGGCGGCCGCGCCGCCTGTGTCCGCGTCCGCCGCGTCCTGCCATGCCAACCGACATACCCATCTTCTTACCTCAGCCCTTAGGCGCTACTTTTTCATCGATTTGGCGCGAGAGTATGGCGGAGAACTCGTCCGAGAACCCTTCCATCCGCACGGCGATCTTGTTCGCGTCGGATGACAGCTTGTTGTAGGCGATAACCGCCGGTATGGCGGCGAGAAGACCGATGGCCGTCGCCAGCAGCGCTTCGGCAATGCCGGGTGCAACAACCGCGAGACTGGTGTTCTTCGAACCGGCAATCGCCTGGAACGAGGTCATGATGCCGATGACGGTGCCGAACAGGCCGATGAAGGGTGCGGCCGAACCAGTGGTGGCGAGAAAGCCGAGACGGCCCTCCAGCTTCTCCATCTCGCGCGTCAACGCCAGGTCCATCGCCTTGTCAATGCGGGTCTGCAGGCCGAGCGGCGATTTGGCCCCCTTCTCGAAGCTCTTCTTCCATTCGCGCATGGCCGCAACGAAGATCGCACCCATGCCCGTGGTCTTGCGGTCGGCAAGCGTGCGATAGAGCTCTTCCAGCGACTGCCCCGACCAGAACACCTGTTCGAAGCGATTGAGCGACAGACGCATGCGGGCATAGCTGACCAGCTTGTCGACGATGATCGCCCAGGTCCAGACCGAGGCGCAGAGCAGACCGATCATGACCAGCTTGACCACCCAGCTGGCCTGTGTGAACAGCGCCCAAATCGACAATTGCGCTGCCGGATCGGCGAGTGCGGTAGTTTCCATGCTTCAGTCCTTAAGATTTTCCGGGCATCGCTGGCGGCTGGCCCATGGGCATCCCTTGTGGTCCGTTCGCGCTTGGCTTCCGGATTAACCCCAAAATGCACCGTTGGCGGCCTTTTCAGGGCAAATATTGGTGAAAGGAAGGCGCGCGGATTCTTCCAATCTTCACCGATCTCTTCATGAACCGTTATGGTTAAGGATGGGTTAGGAAATATGGCGCGGCGCATTGCCGCGCCCAGCGATGCCGCAGGCCGTCCATCCACAATCGAATGCGTTGCCGATTGGCCGCTCGTTGCCGGCCGGCAGGCCTTGATATCAGCTTGCTCCTGGTAGAAAGGCCGCGATCCATTCTTTCGGAAAGCGTTTCGGCCGGCCGTTGTCGCCGATGATCGCCGCCTCGACCTTTGCTTCGACCAGTACCTCTGTCCCGCGTTTCAATTGCTGCGCCATGACGATGCGAGCGCCGGAAATATCCTGCGTTGATGTGTCGATGGTCAGGATGTCGTCCATGCGGGCAGGCGAGCGGAAATCTATCTCCATCCGCCGCACCACCCAGACGATCCGTTCGCCTTGCTTGCCTTCGTGAAGTTCTGTGTGGTGGACGCCCGCCAGCCTGAGATAGTCCGAGCGGCCGCGCTCGAAGAATTCGAGATAGCGCGCGTGGTAGACGACGCCGGAGAAGTCGGTGTCGGCATAATAGACTCGCGCCATCAGCCGATGGCCGAATTCCGTCAAGGCTCCGGAAAGCCCGGCAGCAAGCGCCGCCGATTCACCATGATCGTCCATCGCGCTTTCCTTTTTGCCCCCGGCGGGGCACCTGTCTTGCCAAAATCACCAGCGCAGCAAACCGGATGGCACTGTTGACGGCGAGGATCAAGACCTTGATGGCAGCGCTGCTGGTGCTGGCGGCGTCTGCGCTTCCCGGTCAGGCCGCGAGCTTTTCGATGAAGCGCGGCCTCAACCTCGACCAGTGGACGACCTGGGTCGGGGAAGACAAATGGAACGACCGACAAGCCATCCTGCCCTATCCGGAATGGCGCAAGTTCCTCGACGAGGGTGACCTCAAGGCGCTGAAGGCCGCCGGTTTCGACTTTCTGCGCATGCCGGTCGATCCCTCGCCGTTTATGTCGGATCAGACGCTGGCGCTGCGCGACGACCTTTATGCCAGCGTGCGGGACTCGGCGCGCATGATCAACCGGGCCGGTCTGAAAGTGATCGTCGACATGCACCTGATCCCGGCCGGCGGCGGCCGCGAGATCGGCATGGGCCAGGTGATGGACGATCCCGCAACCTTCGACGCCTATGTCGAGGTCGTCCGCAAAATGGCGCGCACGCTTGCCACCGAGGACCCGGCGCAGGTCGCTTTCGAGCCGATGAACGAGCCTATCGTCGACTGCGACAGCGATGGCACCAGCCTGTGGCCGGAGCGTCAGCAGAAGCTGTTCGCGGCCGCGCGCGCCTCGGCCACCAGGCTGACGCTGATCCTGACCGGCGCCTGTTATTCCAATGCGGCTTCGCTGGTCAAGATCGACCCAAAGTCGATCCCCGACGACAACCTCATCTGGACCTTCCACTCCTACGACCCGTTCCTGCTGACGCATCAGGGCGCGACCTGGGCCGGCGATTTCATTCTTTATGTTACCGGGCTGCCCTATCCGCTGACCGCGGTGCCGCGCGCCGAGCTCGATGCGACGCTGGATGCAATCCGCGCCAAGATAAAAGCCGAGGCGCCATGGACCAGACGGAACGGCCTGCTCGCCTATCTCGATGAACAAGCCGCCAGCATGGACACGGACGAAAAGCTGCTCGGCGTCATGGATGCGCCGTTCGAAAAGGTCGAGGCCTGGGCGAAGGCCAACGCCATCAAGCCGGAAAACATCACGCTGGGCGAGTTCGGCATGATCCGCCAGGAGTATGGCAACCCCTATGTGATGCCGCCCAAATACCGCGCCGCCTATGTCAAGGACATGATCGCGCGCGCCGAGGCGCATGGCTTCTCATGGTCGGTGTGGAGTTTTGGCGGCGCCTTCGGCATCGTCGATGCCTTCAACGGCGAAAAGGCCGAACCCGCCGTGATGGATGCGATCCGCTCGCTCCATTAGCCCTAGGGCATGTCGAGATTCAGGTCAGGCCGAGTCGAAAATGAGGGCTCCGAGAACCGGAACGGAGCGGACTTTGGTCCGTGACTACGGAAGCGCAGGAACACCTCATTTGCAGGCCGGCATCACCTGAATACCGGCATGCTCTAACCGAGGTCGATCTGAAGTATTTCCGGCCGCATGCCGAAGCGCACCGGTGCGATGCTGAAGCCGAGCCCGCCTGACACGATCAAATTGCGGTCATTCTCGACGACATGGCCATAGGCGAAACGGTTGCCGAAGCGGGACGGAACCACCGGTGAATAGCCGAACAGCCTGACCTGCCCGCCATGTGTGTGGCCCGACAGCGTCAGCGAAACCCGCCCCGGCACTTTCGGGAAAATATCCGGCTCATGCGCGAGCAGGATGACGGGCGCCTGGTCGATGATCTTGGCCAGCGTGCCGTCGAGATCGTCCAGGCCTTCAAATCTGTCGCGGCCTGCGGCCTTGTTCGGTAACAGGGCCAGCTGGTCGGCGAGTCCGGCGATCCAGAAGCCGTATCCATTCTTTTCCAGACGCACAGCGTCGTTCTCCAGAACCGAGATGCCGGCTTCCTCCAGTGCCTTGCGCGCCACAGTCGGCCCCGCTCCGGCCTGCTGCGCGAAAGGATCGTGCCACCAGTCGTGATTGCCGAGGATCGACAGGACACCAAGCGGCGCCTTCAGTCCTGACAAGGCCGGCGCCCATTCATGGGCCTCCACCCGGTTCGTCACCAGGGACATGCCTGAGATATAGTCGCCGAGCAGTACGATCAGGTCGGGCTGCAGCACGTTCGCACCCTCGACGAGCGAAGCGATCCGCTCAGGCGTCATCCAGGGACGGCAGGCGTGAATATCGGCAAGTGCTACAACGCGCAGCTTGAGATCTGCAGGCCAATGCGGCGGCGTCAGCCGGTAGCGCTTCACATGCGTCAACAGCATCGGCTCGATGCCGACCGCATAGGCACTGAGCGAAGCCAGCGAGAGGAACGAACCTCCGGCGAATTTCAGGAACCCGCGTCTGGTGATCACTTTTCTGGCTCCGACCTTGATCGGAGCAGTTCGCGCCGACATTGCGACGCCCGATACAATCGAGGAATGCGCCTTCACGCTGGCAGGTTTGAGGAGATTCTGCACAGAAATCCGTTCCGAAGAACAAATGTCCGTTACTCTTCTTGGAACAGGTTGATCTGCTGCTGTGCCAGATCCTTTGGCGCGTCGAGGCCGAGATGGCGCCAGGCGTTGGCGGTCAGCACGCGGCCGCGTGGCGTGCGTTGGATGAAACCCTGCTGGATCAGATAGGGCTCGATAATGTCCTCGATGGCGTCGCGCGGCTCGGACAGGCCGGCGGCGATCGTCTCGATGCCGACCGGGCCACCACCGAAATTGCGCGCGATCATCGAGAGATAGCGGCGGTCGAGCGCGTCGAGGCCGAGCGCGTCGACCTCGAGCCGGGTGAGAGCTTCGTCGGCAATCTGCTTGCCGACGTGGCCGTCACCGGCGACGGAGGCGAAATCGCGCACGCGGCGCAACAGTCGGCCGGCGATGCGCGGCGTGCCGCGGGCGCGGCGCGCAATCTCCAGCGCGCCGTCGTCGCCGAGCGGCATTTGCAGGATGCGGGCGCCGCGGCGCACGATCTGCTCCAGTTCCTCGACCGAATAGAAATTAAGCCGCACCGGAATGCCGAAGCGATCGCGCAGCGGGTTGGTCAAAAGGCCGAGCCTGGTGGTGGCGGCAACGAGCGTGAAGCGGGCAAGATCGATCTTGACCGAGCGTGCCGCCGGACCTTCGCCGATGATCAGGTCGAGCTGGAAATCCTCCATCGCCGGATAGAGGATTTCCTCGACTGCCGGATTGAGCCGGTGGATCTCGTCGATGAACAGCACATCGCGGTCTTCGAGATTGGTGAGAAGTGCGGCGAGATCGCCGGCCTTGGCGATCACCGGACCGGAGGTCGAGCGGAAATTGACGCCGAGCTCGCGCGCCATGATCTGCGCCAGCGTTGTCTTGCCAAGCCCCGGCGGCCCGACGAACAGCACATGGTCAAGCGCCTCGCTGCGGCCCTTGGCGGCCTCGATGAAGACTTTGAGGTTGGCCCGCACCGCGGCCTGGCCGACGAAATCGGCGAGCGTCTGCGGCCGCAAGGTCTGCTCAGCATCCTCGCCGCGCTTTTCCGGGGCAATGAGGCGGGGTGAAAGGCTCATGCGGCCTTCCTCGCACAGGGCAAAGGACCGGACAAGCAATCACTCACCGCGCCAGTTCCTTCAGCCCGAAACGAATGAGCTTCGAGGCATCGGCGTCCTCGCCGGCCGTCTTCAGCGCCGCCGCGACAGCATTGGCTGCTGTGTCGCGCGAATAGCCGAGATTGACCAGCGCCGAGACGGCGTCGGTAATCGGCGCCGGCGCCACGCCTTCGCCGAGCTCCTGCTTAAGGCCGATGGTGCCGGAGGCGGTTCCGGCATAGGCCGGCGCCTTGTTCTTCAACTCGGTGACGATGCGCTCGGCCACCTTCTTGCCGACGCCGGGCGCGCGGCTGACCATGGCGATGTCGCGCAGCGCGATCGCATTGGCGAGGTCTGCCGGCGCCAGCGTCGACAGGATGGCCAGCGCCACCTTGGCGCCGACGCCTTGCACATTGCTCATCAACAGCCGGAACCATTCGCGCTCAAGCACCGACTGGAAACCGTAGAGCCGGATCATGTCCTCGCGCACATAGGTCTCGATGAACAGCACCACCGCCTCGCCGGGCGAAGGCAGCGCGGCCAGCGTGCGCGCCGAGCAATAGGCGACATAGCCGACGCCGTGCACATCGACGAGGCAGAAATCCTCCTCGATCTCGTCCAGCGTGCCTTTCAATTTGCCGATCATGCGTGATCCCTCATGCCAGCGCCATCCTGTAGGCGACGCTTTGCCGGTGATGCGCGTGGCAGATGGCGATAGCCAACGCGTCTGCGGCATGTTCGGTGTCGAAAACGGCTTTCGGCAACAGCACCTTTACCATCATGTGGATCTGCTTCTTGTCGCCATGGCCAACGCCGATCACCGCCTTCTTGACGGCATTGGGGGCATATTCGGCGACGACGAGGCCGGCGCGCGCCGGCACCAGCATGGCTATGCCGCGCGCCTGGCCGAGCTTCAGTGTCGCCACCGCATCCTTGTTGACGAAGGTTTGCTCGACGGCCGCTTCCTGCGGCATGGCCGCATGCAGGATCTCGGCCAGCCCGTCATGCAATTGGCAGAGCCGTGTCGCCAGCGCGGCCTTGTCGTCGGAGCGTACGGTGCCGGAGCTGACAAAGCGCAGCGAGTTGCCGAGGCTCTCGACGATGCCCCAGCCGGTGCGCCTCAGCCCCGGATCGATACCGATAATGCGAATCGCTTCCCTCATGCGCGAAGTCTACCTCCGGCGCACAGCGATGTCAGGGAAATGTGAACAAACCGGAAACGGGAAGCGTTTAACCTCGAGCGAAAGCCGTATTCAGCAGCGTGATCTGGTCGGAAACCGGATTGGCGCGGCGGCCTGTTACCGGCGTCTCGGCAAACGCGCCGCCATAGATCTCTTCGTCCATGCGGCGCACCAGCGCCTGCAGGCGCAGCGAGCGGGTGACGAGGTCGAGGAAATCCTTCGGCAGTTCGCCCCAGCCGACCGCTTCGTCATGCGCCGAGGCGGTGTCGAGACGCACCTTGGATTTTTCCGAGGCGACCTGGTCGCGGGTCATCTCGCCGGAATTTGCCGCCCGCTGCAAAAGCAGCCAGGAGGCGACCTGCATCAGCCTTGTGGTCAGCCGCATCGATTCGGCCGCATAGAGCGTCGCCGCCAGTCTGGACAGCTTCTTGGCCTCGGCCCGGCCCTTGCCGTCAAGATATTCCGCTGCTTGCTCAACCAGGCCCATGCCTTCCTGGTAGAGCGGTTTGAAGGATTGGGAGAAAACCCGGCGTTCCGCCAGCTTGATGGTTTTCGCGCTGCCCTTCGAAGGCTCGTTCATCGATACGCCCCTGCACTGCCCCGTCGGCTGATTCGGCTTCATCGCCGTCACGCCGGCACCCTAGATGACTGAAGCTTGAAAATGCGCTTCGCCGCCGGTGAAGGCAAGCACATGTTTAACAAACGGTTAACGCCTGTGCAGGGGCGCCAAGCGGACCAAAAGCAGACAAAAAAAGAGCCGCGGATAAGGCGGCTCTCAGGAGTTTAACAGGGAGGCGTCAAACGAAGTGGCTCCAACCACTCGGTAAGAATCCAGATCACTGGATGGACATAGTAAACACCTGTAAAGCTTAATGAACCCTTAACGGCGCGGATATTTCTTGATCGACCGCTGCCCTTCTGTGCCGTATCAGCACAACGGCCCCCGGAGCCTGATCGTCAGCTTGTTCATGCCTTCTTCCACACAGCCGGCAAGGAAATGAAGGCGAACAGCAGCATCGCCGCATAAAAGCCCATCGAGGAGGAAGCCAGCACCGGCTCGATCTCCGGATGGCCGGCAAGTTCAAAGTAAAGCCCGATCATCAGTGCGATGCCGCAGATTGCCGTCAGCCAGAAATGCACGACGGCAATCGTCTTTTGCCCGACCGCTGGAAACAGGTGGTAGAAGAAAGCAAACACCGCCGACATCAGCCAGCCCGCCACCATGGTGTGCGCGTGGGTCGGCATCTGCCCATGGTCATTGGAGATCGCCATATGCAGGCCGAGCGCCATGCCGCACAGGGAATAGATGACGGCCAGGGTGAAGAAATTTCGTGCTACGCCTTGCATGGGATACCCTCGTTGGTTGTTGCAGACTTGGTCCGACCGCGCGCGGCCAAAATGGAGCGTCGGTCGCGGCGGCTTAGTCCCCGCAGGTTTCAGGATCATGCCGCGAAACCAGCCAGTGCCGACATGGCGTCCATCCGGCAACTGCCGGGTATTGTGCGGGCTGCGGTAAAATCCGGCGACGGCGCCGCCGCAACAAGCCGGCACCCACGCGGCATCTTCTGGATACATGTACGGAGATAATCCGCCCTCCTTCGGAAGCAGACGCGCGAAAGCAGCGTTTACCCCCGGAACGATGCACAATGAGCGGCAATGGACTGGTATTCTCTCTTCAAATTCCTGCATGTCATGGCAGCGATTCTCTGGCTCGGCGGCGGTTTCGCCATGCTGCTGGTTTCGATACTAGCCGAGCGCGCCGGCGACGACGAGACGCTGATGGTCATGCTGAGAACGACGGACAAACTCGGCTTGCGTCTGTTCGTGCCGGCGTCCGTCGCGACCCTGGCTTCTGGCCTGGTGCTGACTTCGCTATGGACCGGCTTCTCCGACCTTTGGGTCCTCATCGGCCTTTGCGGCTACGCCGCCGCGTTTCTGACCGGTATCCTCGTGCTGAAGCCTTCGTTCGAAAAGCTTGCCGCAATGCTTGCCACGGACGGCATGACCCCGGCCGCCATAACGTTTGGGCGCCGCATGATACGAATCGTCAAGTTCGATTTCGTCATCATGATCGCCGTCGTCGCCGACATGGTGCTGAAGCCGACCGCGCACGACATCGCCACTCTCGGCGCCATGGCGGTCGTGGTCGTTGGTGGTGCATCGCTGACCTTTGCGAGCGCCCCGCGAACCAAACCGGCAGCCGCCTGAGCGGGATTTAGAGCAGGCCGGCGATCCCGTCCCAAAGCAGCTTGACCGCGACCACGGCCACGGTCGCGTAGGTGAAGGGATAAAAAATCTCCGGCCGCATGCGCCGCACCAGCCAGGCGCCGGCGATGGTGGCCAGCGGCGCCAGCGGCATCAGCACGGCCGACGCCGTCAGGTTGGCGGTGTCGAACTGGCCAAGCGCGAAATAGGGGATCAGCTTCAGCGCGTTGGTGGCGGCAAAGAAGATCGCCGATGTCCCCGACAGCACCTTCGGATCGAGCCGGATCGGCAGCGCATAGACCTGGAAGGGGGGCCCGCCGACATGGGCGACGAAGCTGGTGAAGCCGGCGACGGTGCCCCAGAAGGCGGCGGCGATGCGGTTGGGCGCCGCCGCATGGTCGGAACCGTGGCGGAACTGGAGATAGAGCCAGCGCAGCACGAAGATCAGCGCGACAGCGCCGACGATCAGCCGCACCATCTCTTCGGTTACGAGCGCTGCCGTCAGCCAGCCGAGCCCAATGCCGATCACCGCGCCCGGCATCATGTCGACCAGCATCTTTCTGTCGTAGACGCCCCACCACGTCCACACCGAAACGATGTCCATCAGGCACAGGATCGGCAGCAGGATGGCCGCCGCCTGCACCGGCGGCATGGCCAGCGCCATCAAAGGCACGCCGACGAAGCCGACAGCGCCGCCGAAGCCGCCTTTCGACAGCCCGACAAGTATCACCGCCGGAATGGCGGCGGCATAAAACCACGGATCGGCGAGCAGACCTGACATGAACTGGAAATGCTGGAGGGAAGACGGTTGCCCTGCAATAGCCCAGAAACCCTTGCGCCGCGACCGGGAAAATGCCGGCCGTGTCGATCAACTGTGCGTAAAGCGACGGTTCCGGATTTACGGCAAGATCGCCGCCGATGCATAAGGGCGCCGTCCGATGCATCAAGTTTTGACCCCAGGTTTTGGCCCCAGGTTTTGACCCCAGGTTTTTGACCCCAGGTTTTTGACAATGAGCGAACCCCACATCCGCCGCGCCGAAGCGGCCGACCTGCCTGCCATCGTAGCCATGCTCGCCGACGATCCGCTTGGCCGCAGCCGCGAGGATGCGACCGAGCCACTCGCCAAGGCCTATCGCGACGCCTTTGCCGCCATCGACGCCGACCCCAACCAGTTTCTTGCCGTGATGACGGATAGCGGCCGAGTCATCGGCACGTTGCAGATCAGCTATCTCGCCGGGCTGTCGCTGCAGGGCGCCTTGCGCGGCCAGATCGAGGCTGTGCGCGTCGCCGCGGACCGCCGCGGCGAACGGCTGGGACAGCGTCTGCTGGAATGGGCGGTCGAACAGTGCCGTGAACGCGGCTGCAAGATTGTCCAGCTGACCACCAACAAGAGCCGCCAGGACGCGCATCGCTTCTATGACCGGCTCGGCTTCAAGGCCAGCCACATCGGCTACAAGCTGGAGCTTAATTCAGTGGCGGCGGACGGCGCCGGATCGGCTGCGCCTTGATGATGGCGGTGCTGGTCTCCGCCTTGTCGGCGATGCGGTCGAGAAGCTTGTCGAGCTCGCCGATGGAGCGCACGTAGAGCCGGGCCACGAAACAGTCGTCGCCGGTGACCTTGTCGCATTCGCCGAATTCCGGGATCTCCTCGATCAGCTTCTGGACGATATGCAGCTTGCCCGGCAGTGGCCGCACCCGCACGATCGCCTGCAACGGAAACCCCAGCGCTTCCGGGTCGATCTCGATGGTGAAGGCGCGGATGACGCCGCGTTCCTCGAGCCGCCGCAGCCGTTCCGAGACGCTCGGCGATGACAGCCCGACCTGCTGCGCCAGATCCTTCAACGAAGTCCGCGAATCCAGGATCAGGATGTCGAGAAGCTTTCTGTCCAACTCGTCCAGCATTTTCATCTCCTCGCAAAAGGGCAGCGCGCGCCTTATTAAATAAGGTCCTGCCCCCCTATCACCTTTCATAGGGTATATAAACCCTCAAGACGGTATGAGATTATGGCATCAACAGATAGAGGTATTGTCATGGACAACACGGTACGCGGCACGATCGAGATGACGGCGGCGATGACAATCGTCGGCACGATCGGCTGGTTTGTCGTCATGTCGGGCCAGCCCGTTATGGACGTGGTGTTCTGGCGCTGCGCCTTCGGCGCGGTGGCGCTGCTGATCACCTGCGCGGCACTCGGGCTGCTGCGCGGCAGGCTGACGCTGCGCATTGTTGCCATCGCCGCTCTTGGCGGCGCGGCTATCGTCATCAACTGGCTGTTGCTGTTCAGCGCCTTCTCCCGCGCCTCGATCTCGATTGCCACGGCGGTCTACAACACGCAGCCCTTCATGCTGGTCGGCTTCGGCGCGCTGTTCTTCGGCGAGCGGCTGACCCTGGCCAAGCTGACCTGGCTCGGCATCGCCTTCGCCGGCATGCTGCTAATCGTGCAGACAGGGCCCGATGCGGGTGTCGGTTCCGGCATAACCGGCACAGATTATGTCATCGGCATCGTCATGGCGCTCGGAGCGGCCTTCTTCTGGGCTGTCGCGGCAATCGTCGCCAAGAAGCTCAAGGGCACCCCGCCGCATCTGATCGCGCTGATCCAGGTCTGCGTCGGCGTCGTCATGCTGGCGCCCTTTGCCAACCTCTCGCATTTGCCCGCCGATGCCTGGAGCTGGGCCATGCTGGCCACGCTTGGCGTCGTTCACACCGGCCTGGTGTACATATTGATGTACGCCGCCATCCAGAAACTGCCGACGCATCTGCAGGGGTCGCTGTCCTTCATCTATCCTGTCGTTGCGATCCTGGTCGATGTGATGGCCTTCGGCCACCGGCTGCATCCGGCCCAGCTCGTCGGCGCAGCCGCCATCCTGATCGCCGCCGCCGGCATGAATCTCGGCTGGACTTTGTGGAGGGCCAAATCGCCGGCCGAAAGCCCGCAAGCCGCCAAATGAGCCGCAGAGCGTCGGCTCGCCGGCGATCGTAAACCAAAGCCAGCGCATCGTTCCCCGCCCGCCTGTTCAAGGCGGGCGCTTTGTTCTATGCCGCAATGCAACCATCTTCGCCCGGCATAGGCGAAACCCGGGATCGAAAGCCATGAACGACGCAACACCCCCCAACCGCTGCCGCATCGTGCTGATCGCACCCAAGGACGCTCCGGCGCAGCGCATTGCGGCTGCCTTCGACGGCGGTGATATCGCTTCGCTGATCCTGCCTGAGAGCGGCATGGACGAGGCTGCCTTCCAGGCCTTTGCAGAACAGATCGTACCGGCTGCGCAAGCGGCCGGCATCGCCGTCATCATCGCCGGCGATACCCGCATTGCCGGCCGTGTCCAGGCCGACGGCATTCATGTCGAGGTTTCCAAGGACGCGCTCGCCGAGACCATCGAACACTTCCAGGGCAAGATGATGGTCGGCGCCGGTGGCGCCAAGACGCGCGACGACGCGCTGGAACTCGGCGAAACCAGGCCCGACTACATCTTCTTCGGCCGCTTCGGCTACGACAACAAGCCGGAACCGCATCCGCGCAACCTGTCGCTCGGGCAATGGTGGGCGGACGTGATTGAGATCCCTTGCATTGTCATGGCCGGTTCCGCCATCGCTTCGGTAGAAGCGGTGGCCGCCACTGGCGCCGAGTTCGTGGCGCTGTCCAGCGCCGTCTTTGCCGAAGGCGCCGATCCGAAGGCGGCGATTGCTGCCGCCAATGCGCTGCTCGACCAAACCGCGCCGCGCTTCGAGGGCTGACGTGCGCCGACCTGGACTTCCTCTCGCGGTTCTCGTTGCGGCCTTGATAAGCGGGGCAGCGATCGCGGCGGAAACCGTTCCGCTGCCGCAGCCGAGGCCGGACACCAGCGCGCCCGCCCTCAGCGTGCCGGATGCGGTCGCCCCCGATGCGGGTGCCCCAAAAGCCGGCGCCACCGATTCCGGCGTCCATATCGACAAGCCGATCGACACCCCGCTGCCGCAGCCCGCGACAACCGCGCCGCTGCCGTCGGCCGACGCGATCAACCCCGAACGTTTCGGCGCCAAGCCGGCGGACCCCGCCTATGGCGCTTTCCAGCGCGGCCTTTACAAGACAGCCTACAATCTGGCGTTGGTGCGGGCTCAGAATGGCGACCCGGCGGCGCAAACGCTGGTGGCCGAGATCCTGTCGCGCGGGTTGGGCGTGCCGCTCAACCCAGCGGAAGCCGCCAAATGGTATGCGCAGGCCGCCGAGCAGGGGATTCCTGAATCGCAGTTCCAGTATGCGCTGATGCTGCTCGACGGCCGCTACGTCAAGAAGGACGAGAAGGGAGCTTATGCGCTGATGCAGGCCGCCGCCGAGGCCGGCAACCGGCTGGCGCAGTTCAACTTCGCGCAATTGCTCGTGCAGCAGGATCCGGGCGATGCCGGCATCTACCCGGCTGTGGCCAGTCTCTTATACAACTATCACAGCCAACGAGACCCCCACCAATATGGTGTGGCGGATTGAGATTTAAAAAAAAAATAGAGGG
>NZ_JAMYSN010000028.1:0-66125 GCF_040321955.1 Mesorhizobium sp. M0217
ACGATCACGCCGGCCTGGTGGCAGCGATCGGCGAGGTGATCCCCGAAGCCGCCTGGCAACGCTGCTACGTGCACTTCCTCAGGAACGCGCTCGATCATCTGCCGAGGAAGCACGGCGACGACTGCCTGCAGGAATTGCGCTGGCTCTACGACCGGCGCGATCTCGCAGAGGCCAGGGCTGATCTTGCCGCATGGCTTGCCAAATGGTCGGCACGCTATCCGCGCCTGACAGGCTGGGCCGAGGATGCCATCGAACAAACCCTGACCTTCTTCAGGCTGCCGAGACAGCACCACAAGCATCTCAAATCCACCAACATGCTGGAGCGGCTCAACGAGGAAATCCGCCGGCGCACCTATGTCGTGCGCATCTTCCCCAATACCGAAAGCTGCCTGCGCCTGGTCAGGGCCTTGGCCGTCGAGACCAACGAAAACTGGATGGAGGCCAATCGATACATCAACATGGATGATCTGCGCGAGCACAAGAAGCTCGCTCTGCGCCAAGCCGCATGACCAGCATCATGGCTGCCCCATTTTGCAGAACTTGACGCACAAAACCATTGCCCCCGAGTCATGCGCGGTCGGTCGTGAGGTGCCTCCGGCTATCCACAGCACTTCCCGGCAAGGTGCCCAACGCCCATTAGAGGCGCATGGATCGGCTTGATCAGGGCGTTGGGCGCGGTCGTCATGAAGCCGTAAAGCTCGAAATCGCCGGCGCCGTCCTTGACCTTGCGCACCCCATGCCATGGCGTCCAGAGGCCAGCGAAGAAGAAAAGCGGCCGGGCCTCATTGAGCGCGAACCAATCCGCTGAATACCTGTCTCAGGGTCCTTATGCCGGGTGTTGGGCTGGGCTCCGAGAAACTCGTCACAGGCACCACACAGCGATGCTCAACCCCAACATACTGCTGCCAATGGCCGTATTGTGGGTTGCGGATATTGGTCGTGCCGTAGTCGGCCCTGCCCTTGACCCGTTCGAGCGGTGTCGGCATTCCCCAAAGCAGGTTGGCGACTTCACGTTGCCCGTCTGCCGCATTGCGGACCACCGGACCGGGATGGTTGGGGGCTGGTTGGGGTAGATGTCGATGGACGGTTCAGGTTGCCTGAGATGGTCGCGCAGAGCCCTGGTGCACTGGCGTATGGCTTCTTGCGACGTGGTGATGTTGTACAGATTGCACATCTAGGAAGGAGCAACCCCGTTCTTTTTGGCAAGCATGGAAAGAGCTTTTTCCTTGATATCTGCCGCGACCAAAGTCAGAGCTTCGTCGCGATCCTTGAAACTTGCGATCGATGTACCCTTGAGGGTCGCCTGAAAAGACCCGAAGACCTCTTCCTGCCACAAGCAATTTCTCGCGATCACTGGAATAACAACCGTCGTGTTGTTGGCCTCTCTCTCCATCGCGTGGGTTAGCTCAATCTGGTTGCAATAACGCGAGTTGATAAAGTCAACGCTTATCAGGAGGATGATAATGTCGGCGCTTTCTAGATTGCCCTTGATGGCGTCCGCCCATTTGTCGCCAGTCTCGATTTCGCCATCGTGCCAAGCCTCGACAAGACCAAGTCGGCTCAGCGGCGTAAGGTGCTTTAGAAGGTCAACCTTGATAGCCGCATCTGCATGCGAGTAGGAGATAAACGCCTTGAGAGGCTTGGGACTGGGGCTAGCCGCATTTTGGGGGAGGGACATAGTCCCACCGGGACCTCCTCTTATCAGTCCATTCTTCCTCAGGCGGTCCTTAGTTGTCGTGTAACGTTCTTCTATCCAACCCAGTTTATTGAAAAGGGCTGCGTTCTTAACGCTCACTTTTCCGCCACCCGACAATTCTCTAACGGCGTCCATAAACCGGTCTTCTAGAGTTCCAACGCGCTTCCGCGATTTTGCCTTGCTTGCCATTTTATGGAGCCCCCCGAATCTAGGTCGACAGTTCCAGCGAAAGTCTTTTGCAGTCAAGTCGACGCTGGAAATTAAGCCGGGAAATCCTCTAATTGGGGAGCCGGCTTGTTGCCAGCAATAAACTCGAACGGTGTTGCGTCTTTGTGTTAGCTTGTCGGGTCGGAGGTCTAGCAAGCCTGAGTTAGAGCCTTCTCAAGGGCCGGTCTGGGCACCTCAAGCTGCGCCTCGTGGCCACCCCATAGTCGTCCCCGACGCTGCGAGCCGTCCAAGGGTTGTCAGCTTTGGTGATGCTGACACGGGGCCTCAATAGCCTAACGCGCTTACCGTCATCTCAGCCCCTGTCGGTTATGTCCGCGGCCAAGGCATCGATATTCCGTCGAATTGCTCTCCCAGGTCGCACCGCTCCTTGGCTCATATCGCATTACCAAAGACTATCTCTGGAACGAAATTGACCGGCCCCGGGAACGCTCCAGGCCGATCCGAGCTAACCGGTCAATCCAAACAACTTCGAATTACCTTAGCGGGTATTACTCTAAAAATGCCCACGGTGCCCCGGTTACAGGCAGCCCGCGAACGCGGGCGAAAGGGTGGACGCCGTCCGAAACAAACCCAATCAGCGCTCCGAAATCACTCGACTCAGCTAAATGAAGGCTGTGCGGCATCTGAAGCAGCCCGTCTCTTTCATAGGACCACCGTCGAGCGCATCGGCGCCGAGGTCAAATAGCCGTTGGCTGAATGTTCTTTCAGTTGGCCGTCTGCAGCGACGCATGCACTAGGCCTATTACGAAGAAAAGCCGGTGGACGGTGGCCACAGCAGCTGTATGAACCGTGCTCGCCGGCGTGCCTTCGGACGTGGCAACCGCATCGGGTCGAGCCGATCTGGAAGGTGCTGCCGATCGCCCCGTCGAGCTACCACGACCATGTCGCCAAGCGCATCGATCCTTCCCGGCTGTCGGCTCGGGCGAAGCGGGATGAGGCCATGGCCTTGAAGGATGAGGTCCGACGCGTGTTCGAGGCCAACTTCCGCGTCTACGGCGTTCGCAAGGTCTGGCGGGAGTTACAGCGTGAGGGCTCGACGTCGCCCGCTGCACGGTTGCCCCACTGATGAGGGCCATGGGTCTTGAGGGCATCATCCGCGGCAAGCCGATCCGCACCAAGGTGAGCGACAAGGCCGCACCTTGCCCTCTCGATCACGTTAATCGCCAGTTCCATGCCCCGGCGCCGAACATGCTGTGGGTCTCCGACTTGACCTGCGTCGCGACCTGGACGGGCTCCGTCTATGTCGCCTTTGTCATCGACACCTATGCGCGAAGGATCGTCGGCCGGCGGGTGAGCCGGACGGCGCATGCCAGCTTCGTTCTGGACCCTCTGAAACAGGCTCTCCATGATCGGCGGCCCGTGCAGGGGGGCAGGCTGATCCATCACAGCGATAGAGGCCGCCCAATACGACTCTATCAGATACACCGAGCGCCTGGTGGAGGCCGGCGTTGAGCCTTCGGTAGGCAACGTCGGCGACAGCTACGACAATGCTCTCGCCGAAACGATCAACGGCCTTTACAAGGCCGAGGTGATCCATCGACGCGGACCATGGCGCAACTTCGAAGCCGTCGAGTTCGGTAGCTCGATTGGGTCGATTGGTTCAACAATCGCCGGCTGCTGGAGGCCATCGGCAACATTCCGCCGGCCGAACCCGAGGAACGCTACTACGCCATTCTGTATGACCCAGCCATGGCCGCGTGACTCAACGAAACGGCCTCCGGAAACCCGGTGCGGTTCAGTTCTCGGAGGAACGACGTTGCCGCGCGGCGCTAAAGAGAGAGGAAGATTGATCTCTTTTCATATCATTTTCTTCACATATGATACATAAACAGATCATCAAAGCATTGAAACTACTCGCTGGATGAGATACCTTTGCGTACCATCGCGCATTGGAATAGATCGCATAGGTTGCGTTATGGACTCTCAATCGGAAATTCTACGGGAAATCGGTGGGTTTTTCAGGCAGGCGAGGTTGGCCGCTGCGATGACGCAGGAGCAGGTCGCCGATTTGGCGGGTATATCCCGTCCCCGATATCGCGACATCGAAAAGGGAGCCGCAGCCGCGCGTGCGACGACGCTCATGAATATCGCTCGCGCGCTCGGTCTGGAAATGATGCTGGTTCCGCAAGCCATGGTGCCGGCTGTCCAGGCTCTATTGCGTCCGCATGATGATGACGATCGACCCGCCTTTGTTTCTCAACCTGACGATGACGATCATGGCTCCAGTCTTTCGCGCACCTAAGACGATCCCGTCACTGGACGTGCTCTTGAATGCAGTGAAGATCGGCACAATCGTCAGGACGCCGGGCGATTTCAATGCGTTCAACTTCGATGACGCCTACCGCGCGACGGGCGGCTTTCCGGTTCTCAGCCTGTCGTTCCGGGCAGCGACGGGAGGATTGCGGAAAGATCCAAAGCCTCTGGCAAGCGCCTTGCCCGCTTTCTTCGCGAACCTCCTGCCGGAGGAGAAATTGCGGGAGGCGATGGAAAGGCATCACGAAGGCAATGTGCGGCCAGGCAATGATTTCGATCTTTTAGCGGCACTGGGCGCCGATCTGCCGGGAGCCGTACGGGCGTTGCCCAGTGACGGCGCGATAACGGTTTCGAAGGATGGCTCAAAGGATCACCCCAAGGCACGGTTCTCGCTTGCCGGCGTGCAGATGAAGCTGTCGGTCATGAAGAACATTGGAAAAGGCGGCGGCCTTACCTTGCCGATGGACGACGAGCAGGGCCGGTACATTGCCAAGTTCCCTTCGACGGCGTTTCCGGGCGTTTCCGAGAACGAATTCGCCAACCTGGCGCTGGCAGCAGCAATCGGCATGGAGGTTCCTGAATGCGAACTGGTCGAGAAGTCCGATTTTGAGGGCGTTCCCGAAGAATTCAATACGCTGTCGGAGGGCAAGGTCCTTCTCGTCAAACGCTTCGATCGCGGCGCCGGTGGCGAGAGGATACACATCGAGGATTTCGCTCAGGTCTTCGGTGTCTACCCCTCGCGCAAATATGAGGGGGCCGCTTATCACGACATAGCCTTGGCTCTTGGCGTGGCCGTCTCGCCTACGGCGGCTCTCGATTTCGTCCGCCGCCTGGCACTGAGCGTCATCACCGGCAATGGCGACATGCACCTGAAGAATTGGTCTTTGATGTATCCCGGAAACGGCGACAAGCCGGCGCTTGCACCAATCTACGACGTCCTGTCCACTGTGCCATATATTCCCGCCGACGCCATGGCGCTGTCGCTTGGAGGAGAGCGCTCGTTCAAGGCGCTAGCAGCACCGCGATGGAAAGCATTTGCGAACCGCGCAAGGCTTCCGGAGCCGGCAGTCCTAAAGGCAGTGGTCGAGACGGTCAAACTCGTCAACGAGTACTGGTGGCATCTGCCTGAGCGCGACGTTGTCGCAGCGAAAGTGCTCAAGCGGATGGACGAACATGTGAAGGCGTTGACGCCGATACTGAACTCCTGCGCCGATAAGTGAGCCGAGTCCCCTCGGGTTGCTGATATAGCGGAACTTTCGATCCGCGGCCCTATGGATGGCTGGATCGAAGGCATGCCAGCGTGGCGCAAGATTCCGCGGAGTGTCCACGATGACACGCGTGAGCAAGCACGTCAGCTCGCCGGAACAGACAGCATCCCGCAATTCACCCAACAGGATCGAGCTGCTGTTCGTCCACTTCAACATAACGACGCGGTTCAAACGAATTCGGTGACTGAGGATCGCGATCCGACGCTTTGTGTCGCCATTGTCGGGTCCGCTACACGGTCTGTTGCGACGATCCTTTCTTTGGCCCTCAGGCTAAACCCCTGAAAAGCAACCATCAAATTATTCTTCGGTTCGATCAGCCAAATTGGCACGAGTCTTGAGATCCTTAGGTGCGAGGCGGCTACAGCTGCCCGACCGGCATTCATGTCGCGGCAGCCGCGATGAATGGAACGAAGGAAGGAAAGCTACATGTCAGGTTTGCGTCAGATCGCCTTTTACGGCAAGGGCGGCATCGGCAAGTCCACCACCTCCCAAAATACGCTCGCCGCCCTTGTCGACCTCGGGCAGAGAATCCTCATCGTCGGCTGCGACCCCAAAGCCGACTCCACCCGCCTGATCCTGAACGCGAAGGCGCAGGATACGGTGCTGCACCTCGCGGCAGAGGAAGGTTCGGTGGAAGACCTGGAACTCGCGGACGTGCTCAAGGTCGGGTACAAAGGCATCAAATGCGTGGAGTCGGGCGGGCCCGAGCCGGGTGTCGGCTGCGCCGGCCGCGGCGTGATCACCTCAATCAACTTCCTCGAGGAGAACGGCGCCTACGACGACGTCGACTATGTCTCCTACGACGTGCTCGGGGATGTGGTGTGTGGCGGTTTCGCGATGCCGATCCGCGAGAACAAGGCCCAGGAAATCTATATCGTCATGTCCGGCGAGATGATGGCGCTCTATGCCGCCAACAACATCGCCAAGGGTATCCTGAAATACGCCCATTCGGGCGGCGTGCGGCTCGGTGGCCTGATCTGCAACGAGCGCCAAACCGACCGCGAGCTCGACCTCGCCGAAGCGCTGGCTTCCAAGCTCAATTCCAGGCTTATCCACTTCGTGCCGCGCGACAACATCGTCCAGCACGCCGAGCTCAGGAAGATGTCTGTCATCCAGTATGCGCCGGACTCCAAGCAGGCCGGGGAATACAGGGCGCTGGCCGAGAAGATTCACGGGAATTCGGGCCAGGGCACCATCCCGACCCCGATCACCATGGAGGAGCTCGAGGACATGCTGCTCGACTTCGGCATCATGAAGACCGACGAGCAGATGCTTGCCGAGCTTCAGGGCAAGGAAGCGGCCAAGACTGCCGCACAGTAGCGACTGCTGCCGACATGAGGCGCCGCCTGACCTGGTGCGTCTTTCAAAGAACGGCGCCTCGTCGGTGAGGCGTCACCCTGAACCTTGAAAGGGGTCCCATGAGCCTGGAATACGAGAATGACGGTGGCCTCCATGCGAGGCTTATCGAGGAGGTGCTGTCGCAATATCCTGACAAGTCGGCGAAGCGCCGCAGAAAGCACCTCAGCGTGGCAAAGAGCGGCGACGAGGCTGGCGAGGAAAGCGAGGTCCTTTCCGAATGCGAGGTCAAATCGAACATCAAGTCCATCCCCGGCGTGATGACGATTCGCGGCTGCGCCTATGCCGGCTCGAAAGGCGTGGTGTGGGGTCCAGTCAAGGATATGGTCCATATCTCGCACGGCCCGGTCGGCTGCGGGCAATATTCCTGGTCTCAACGCCGAAACTACTACGTCGGCACGACCGGCATCGACACGTTCGTCACCATGCAGTTCACCTCCGATTTCCAGGAGAAGGACATTGTTTTCGGCGGCGACAAGAAGCTGGAACGGATCATCGACGAGATCGAGGAACTGTTTCCGCTGAACAAGGGCATGACTGTGCAATCCGAATGCCCGATCGGCCTCATTGGCGACGACACCGAAGCTGTGTCCCGCAATAAAGCCAAGGAGCACGGAAAGACAATCGTGCCGGTGCGCTGCGAGGGCTTCCGCGGCGTTTCGCAATCCCTCGGCCACCACATCGCCAATGATGCGATCCGCGACTGGGTGTTCGAGAAGAAGGACCTCGAGTTCGAGGTCGGCCCGTACGATGTCAATGTGGTCGGCGACTATAATATCGGCGGCGACGCCTGGGCTTCGCGCATCCTGCTCGAGGAGATGGGCCTGCGCGTGGTCGGCAACTGGTCGGGCGACGCTACGCTGGCCGAAATAGAGCGAGCGCCGAAGGCGAAACTCAATCTCATCCATTGCTACAGGTCGATGAACTACATCTGCCGGCACATGGAGGAAAAGTATGGCATCGCCTGGATGGAGTACAATTTCTTCGGCCCCTCCCAGACCGAAGCCTCTCTGCGCAAGATAGCCAAGCACTTCGGGCCGGAAATCGAGGCCAAGGCCGAGGTGGTCATCGCCAAATACCGGCCGTTGGTCGATGCCGTAATCGCCAAGTACCGGCCGCGCCTCGAAGGCAGGACGGTGATGCTCTATGTCGGCGGGCTGCGCCCCCGTCACGTCGTCACGGCATATGAGGACCTGGGCATGGTGATCGTCGGCACTGGCTACGAATTTGGCCATAGCGACGACTATCAGCGCACCGGCCACTACGTGAAAAAGGGCACGCTGATCTATGACGACGTGACTGGTTACGAGCTGGAGAAGTTCATCGAAGGGATCCGTCCTGATCTCGTGGGCTCCGGCATCAAAGAAAAGTACCCGGTCCAGAAGATGGGCATACCGTTCCGACAAATGCATTCCTGGGATTATTCCGGCCCGTATCACGGCTACGACGGCTTCGCCATCTTCGCCCGCGACATGGATCTGGCCATCAACAACCCGGTCTGGAACCTTTACGACGCCCCCTGGAAGAAAAAAGCCGAGCCGTCGGCGGCGATCGCCGCCGAATGAAACCCTGGCCTCCCGGAAGACGGGAGGCCGTGAATGCCTGTGGCCCTTCGTCCGCGGGAGACCTGAAACGTTTCGACGTCCCTGTGCCGCCCTATGGCGGGCCAGATGGAAAGAGGTAACCACCCATGCCGCAGTCGGCTGAAAAAGTTCTCGACCACGCGCCCCTGTTCCGCGAGCCGGAATACAGGCAGATGCTCGCCGAGAAGAGGCTGAATTTCGAATGCCCTCACCCGGACCAGATCGTTACCGACCAACGCGAATTCACCAAGACGTGGGAATACCGCGAAAAGAACCTTGCTCGCGAAGCGCTTGTCGTGAACCCCGCCAAGGCCTGCCAGCCGCTCGGCGCGGTGTTCGCGGCCGCAGGCTTCGAGCGAACCATGTCCTTCGTCCACGGCAGCCAGGGCTGCGTGGCCTACTACCGCTCGCACCTGTCGCGCCATTTCAAGGAGCCTGCTTCGGCGGTTTCCTCCTCGATGACCGAGGACGCGGCAGTGTTCGGCGGCTTGAAGAACCTGGTCGATGGGCTCGCCAACACGTACCAACTCTACGACCCGAAGATGATTGCCGTCTCGACCACTTGTATGGCGGAGGTCATTGGCGATGACCTGCACAGCTTCATCGAGAACGCCAAGGACGAAGGCTCGGTCCCGCGCGACTTCGACGTCCCATTCGCCCATACGCCGGCCTTTGTCGGCAGCCATGTCGACGGCTATGACGTTGCGGTCAAGGGCATTTTGGAGCATTTCTGGAAGGGCGAGGAGCGAACGGAAGCCGAGGGAACCATCAACATCATTCCGGGCTTCGACGGGTTCTGTGTCGGCAACAACCGGGAACTCAAGCGCCTGCTCGATCTGCTGGGCGTGTCCTATACTTTCATCCAAGACGCCTCTGACCAGTTCGACACGCCGTCCGACGGCGAATACCGCATGTATGACGGCGGCACGAACATCGAAGACGTGAGGAAGGCACTCAACGCCGAGGCGACGCTGTCGCTGCAGCATTACAACACCCGAAAAACACTCGAGTATTGCCAGGGGGTAGGGCAGGCGACTGCCTCGTTCCATTACCCGCTCGGAGTCCAGGCGACCGACGACTTCCTGATCGAGGTCTCCGCGATTTCCGGCAAGCAAATCCCCGAGACAATCCGCCTGGAGCGCGGCCGACTTGTTGACGCCATGGCGGACAGCCAATCCTGGCTGCACGGTAAGAAATACGCCATCTACGGCGATCCGGACTTTGTCTACGCCATGGCCCGCTTCATCATGGAGACGGGCGGCGAGCCCACCCATTGCCTCGCCACCAACGGCACCTCGGCATGGGAAGCGGAGTTGAAGGAACTGCTTGCATCATCGCCCTTCGGCAAGGACGCTCAAGTCTGGGCGGGCAAGGACCTCTGGGCGATGCGCTCGCTGCTCTTCACCGAGCCGGTGGACCTGCTGATCGGCAACTCCTATGGCAAGTATCTGGAGCGCGACACCGGCACGCCCCTGATCCGGCTGACGTTTCCGATCTTCGACCGCCACCATCACCATCGCTTTGCGCTTATGGGCTACCAAGGCGGGTTGCGCGTGCTGACGACGATCCTCGACAAGATCTTCGACAAGCTCGATCGCGAGACAAGCGAGACGGGCGTGACGGACTATTCGTATGACCTCACTCGCTAAGCGTGCCGGCCGGCTCATCGGTGAGGCCGGTCGTCTTCCCGAGGGACTTTGGAGACCGACGCAATGTCCTTGCTCAGAGCCAAAATCCAGGATGTCTTCAACGAGCCTGCCTGCGAGCAGAACCGCGGCAAGGATGCCAAGGCGCGCAAAGAGGGCTGTTCGAAGCCGCTGACCCCCGGGGCGGCTGCCGGCGGCTGCGCCTTCGACGGCGCCAAGATCGTGCTGCAGCCGATCACCGACGTCGCGCACCTGATCCATGCGCCGCTCGCCTGCGAGGGCAATTCCTGGGACAACCGGGGTGCGGCTTCGTCCGGGCCAACGCTGTGGCGCACGAGCTTCACGACCGACCTCACCGAACTCGATGTTGTGATGGGGCAGGGCGAGCGGAAGCTTTTCAAAGCGATCCGCGAGATCAAGGAAGCGTATGGGCCGCCGGCGATCTTCGTCTATCCGACCTGCGTGACGGCGCTGATCGGCGACGACATTGAGGCCGTGTGCAAACGCGCGGCGGAAAAGTTCGGCTTGGCCGTTGTCCCGGTCAATGCGCCGGGCTTCGTCGGCTCCAAGAATCTCGGCAACAAGCTTGCCGGCGAGGCGTTGCTCGAGCATGTCATCGGCACGGCCGAGCCCGACGATGTCGGCCCTTACGACATCAACATCCTTGGCGAATTCAACCTCTCGGGCGAATTCTGGCTGGTGAAGCCGCTCCTTGACCGGCTGGGCATCCGGGTGCGCGCCTGCATTCCGGGTGACGCGCGTTACTTCGACATTGCCTGCGCGCACCGTGCCCGGGCGGCTATGATCGTGTGCTCGACCGCGCTCATCAATCTGGCCCGCAAGATGGAGCAGCGCTGGGAGATCCCGTTTTTCGAGGGCTCCTTCTACGGCATCAGCGCCACGTCTGAAGCGCTCCGACAAATATCTCAGCTGCTCGTGAAGAAGGGTGCCGATCCGGAGATCCTCGGCCGTACCGAGGTATTGATTGCAGAGGAAGAGGCGATCGCTTGGAAGAGGCTAGCGGCCTACCGGCCGAGGCTCGCAGGCAAGCGCGTGCTGCTCAACACCGGCGGCGTGAAGTCCTGGTCGGTCGTCCATGCGCTGATGGAGATCGGCATCGAGATCGTCGGAACCTCTGTCAAGAAGTCGACCGTCGAAGACAAGGCGCGCATCAAGCAGATCCTCAAGGACGACAACCACATATTTGAGCAGATGGCGCCGCGCGAGCTCTACGCCATGCTCTCAGAACGCAAGGCGGATATCCTGCTGTCGGGCGGGCGCACGCAATTCATCGCGCTGAAGGCCAAGACACCCTGGCTCGATATCAACCAGGAGCGCCAACACCCTTACGCCGGCTATGACGGCATGGTGGAACTCGTTCGCCAGATCGACATCGCCATTCACAATCCGATCTGGGCGCAGGTGCGGGAGCCGGCACCATGGGATTGCCAGCCTACGGTGAGGGAGGAACGGCCGCGCACGAGAAGCGATACCGTGACCTTGCATGCTGTCCAGGAATTCTCCGGCACGACGGCCGGTGATTTCGGCGAGTGTTGAGGAAGCCAATGGGCCGGATCCTTCCCCAGACCAAAGCGGCGGCGGTCAATCCGCTGAAGTCATCGCAGCCATTGGGTGCCGCCTTGGCCTTTCTTGGCGTCGACGGCGCGATGCCGTTGTTCCACGGCAGCCAGGGGTGCACCAGCTTCGCGCTCGTGCTCTTGGTGCGACATTTCAAGGAAGCCATTCCCTTGCAGACAACGGCGATGGATGAGGTGGCGACGATCCTTGCCGGGGCGGACCATCTGGAACAGGCGATCCTCAACCTCAAGGCCCGCACAAAGCCAACGCTGATCGGGGTTTGCACGACCGCGCTGGTGGAAACCCGGGTCGAAGACTGCGGAGGGGATGTCGCCAATATCAGGCTGAAGCGCATGAAAGAACTCGCAGGTACGGAGGTGGTGCTAGCCAACACACCGGATTTCGAGGGCGCGATCGAAGAGGGCTGGACCAAGGCTGTCACCGCTATGATCGAAAGGATTACGCGGCCCGGCGAGCAGGCGCGGCAGTCGAAGAAGATCGTGATCCTGCCTGGCTGGAACCTGACTGTGGCTGACATCGAGCATTTGCGTGAGATGGTTGAAAGCTTTGGACTGAAGCCGATGATTCTGCCGGACATCTCCGGCTCGCTCGACGGTACGGTGCCCGACCGCTGGATCACGACCACCTATGGCGGCACCAGCGTCGAGGATATCCGCGAGCTTGGCACGGCTGTGCAATGCGTCGCCATCGGTGAGCATATGCGCCGCCCGGCCGAGCTGCTGCAGAGGTTGACCGGCGTGCCTTACGTGCTGTTCCGGTCGCTGACTGGATTGAAGGACGCCGACCGGTTCGTCTCGCTTCTCTGTGCGGTTTCGGGCGCGGCGGCGCCGGCTGGGGTGCGCCGTCGGCGGGCGCAGTTGCAGGACGCGTTGCTCGACGGACATTTCCACTTTGGAGGCAAGAAAATTGCGATCGCTGCTGAACCAGACCAACTCTACCAACTCGCGAGCTTCTTCATCGGCATGGGCTCCGAAATCGCGGCGGCGGTCACAACAGCCGCTATGTCGAAAATTCTGGAGGAAGTGCCGGCGCAGTTGGTTCAAATCGGCGATCTCGGCGATTTGGAAGCGCTTGGCGCCGGCGCTGATCTTCTCGTTACTCATTCCCACGGCCGCCAGGCGGCGCAGCGCCTCGGCATTCCGCTCATGCGGGTCGGCTTCCCGATCTTCGACCGGCTCGGGGCCCAGCACAAGCTCACAATCCTCTACCAGGGGACCCGCGACCTGATCTTCGAGGTTGCCAACATTTTCGAAGCCAACGGGCGAGCGCCGACGCCTGAGGCGCTTGATCCACTCCGTAAGCGAGAAATGCCAGATGAGCTCCGTTCGTCGCCTCTCGCTCGTCACTGACGAGGTTCACGCACCGAAGCCGGAACGCCAAGCCGGCGCATTGCGCGTGGCAATCGCCACGCAGGACATGAAGAACCTCAACGCCCATTTCGGGTCGGCCAGGCGCTTTGCTGTCTACGACGTGATGCGCGAGGAGTGGAATCTCGTCGAAGCCGTGGCATTCGATGACGTTTCCTACGAGAGCGGGAAGCACCGAACTGAGGGCGATGACCGCATCACCCCTAAGGTGGAGGCGCTGAAGGGCTGTCATCTCCTGTTTTGTCTGGCGATCGGCGGACCTTCGGCAGCCAAACTTGTTTCCGCAAAGATCCATCCGATCAAAGTGCCGCAGCCCCAGACCATCCAAGAGGTGCTGTTGCGCACGCAGATGATGCTCAGGACGTGTCCTCCCCCTTGGCTGCGCAAGGTGCTGGCGCAGGCAGGTGTCGCTAAACAGAAACCTTCCTTCGAGGACGAAAGCTGAAATGAGGAGTGGGCGAAATGTTTGAAGCCGCTGTTAGCCCTGCCGCCACCGAGGACGAGGCGGCCCTTGCCACCCCGTTCGTCAAATGCCTCGTGCGGCTGATCCGTGCCAATGATTCCCACGGGTCATGGGAAGGCAAATCGGACGCCGAGCTGCTGGGCGACTTCATCATCACCAGGGAACAGCGCCGTACAATTCCAATCATCGGCGATCCCGATCCGGACGTGCTGTGGAGGCTCGATAAGTTCTATACCGCCGTCGGGCTTGCGATTGAGGAGCGCTCCGGCCTGATGGCATCGCCGATGATGGAGATAAGCCACGAGGGCTTCGGGCGCGTGCTCTTCACGGCCGGGCGACTGGTCGTTCTGTCCAAGACCCTGCGCGACGTCCATCGGTTCGGCTTCGAGACGTTCTGGAAACTCGCTGCGGTCGGTACCCAACTGGCCGGCGATGCCACCGCAGCCATTGAGGCTTATCCCGAGGTGGCGCGGGCGTGATGGAACCGATTTTGGATCAAGGGGATCATGTCAGGCCTTGAGGACATACCGTGGCCAGCCCACTCAACCGAGGCGGTCGATGCCGATGTGGTTCTTGGGGTAGCGCTGATGAAGCCACTGGTCCTGATCTGTTCGCAAGATGCTGAGTTGTATCTGTTCCTCAGCCACATTCTGGGAGTGGACGGCTTTACGAGTGAGCCGGCAGGCGGGGTGAAGGAAGCACTTGCATTGGCCGATGAACGGGAGCTCCAGGCGGTAGTGCTGGACTGCGGGCCAGCAAGCGCGACAGGCTCTACAATCTGCGCCCGGCTCAAGGGGGAGCCCCGGACCGGCGGCCTGCCCGTTATTGCCCTGATCGCGCCTGGCGCCGAGAACCAGCACCTCGATCTCTGGAAGGCAGGCATTGACGAGAGCTTTGTGCGGCCCTTCGCGCCGGCCAAGCTGCTTGACTGTCTACGGATGAAGCTGGCGCTGCCAAAGCCGGGTTCAAACGGGATCGAAAACGGCAGCTGGCTCTGTTGCGGCAGCCTTGAGATGAAGCTCGATGCTCACCGGGTTCGAGGTAATGGCCACGACATCCATCTCGGACCTCTCGAATTCAACCTGCTGCGGCAATTTCTTGAGGCTCCCGGCAAGGTATTCAGCCGAGACGAGCTGATCGACGCGGCCTGGCCGGACAATATCCATATCGGTGAACGTACTGTCGACGTCCATATCAGCCGGATCAGAAAGGCGCTGAAGGCGGCCTCGCCAGGGAGCGTCATTCGTACTGTCAGGTCTGCCGGCTACTCGCTCGAGAAGCCGGACGACTGAATAGCGAACGGTAGTGTGCCACTCTCCATCTTCGTTCTGCTAAAGGGAATTCTTGCGGCTTCGAAACGCGCTACGGGCGCGACATACTCAGGGGGAGCAGTCAGATGGCCTTCAAAAGCCTACTCAGTGTAGCGGGAGCTGACCACTCCGATCGGGACATCAGAACAGCTGCAAGCTTGTGCGCCGAAGTCGGCGCACATTTGTCCGTCCTGATTTTGTCGCCTCTGCCTCTCGTTATGTCACCTCCGCCGCTAAGCGAGGGCATCTCCGAGTGGCCTGAACAACGCGCGCACGCCATTGCCGCACTGGAAAAACGGTACAGGCAAATCGAGAGATTTTCACATGACACGGTCAGTTGGAAAAAACATCCAGGGAAATTCAGAAACAGCTGAGAGCCATGTGGCTTTGCTATGACGTCGATACCCACTACTGCGATCAGGCCAGCGTCGGTGACGCGGTGCGACAGCGGGCGCTCTGCAACGACCTGACAATCGTCGGCCCCGCACTTCTCAACGACATTAATCTCGGACCCCTTGTTATCAACGGCAGCCTGTTCGATACCGGAAAGCCGGTGCTTGTCGTGCCGGAGGGCGCTGAGGCGACTCTATCGCCACGGCGCGTGCTGGTCGGCTGGGATTCGCGAGTCGAGGCGTCCCGTTCGGTTCGGGAAGCGCTGGATCTGCTAGCCGGTGCTGAGGAAGTTCGTGTCGCATTAGTCGATCCGGAGGCGACCTGCACCGGAAACGGTACCGAGCCGGGAGCCGACATCGCCGCCTATCTCACTCGGCACGGTGCTTGGGTGTCGATTGACCGGCTGGCGAGCGCCGGCAAACCAGTGGCCACGGTGCTCGCGCAGCACGCAATCGACACGTCTGCCGACATGATAGTCATGGGCGCTTATGGCAACCGCAGGCTACGTGAGCGACTCTTCGGCGGCGTGACGAGGTGGATAGTTGGGAAGCCGTCATTGCCGCTGTTTTTGGCCCGCTGACCGGTTCTGAAGTAGCACCGATGCTAAGCTCTACTCCGCTGATCACCTACCCTGATACCAAGTCGGAGCAAGGTCGCCGCAAACGAGCAGGTTTCGCGAAGCTCATGAGCAACTTGCAAGCGCCGTCGCGAAGAACATTCCCCGGACGCCTCTAACGCGCTCGGTGTCTGCTCGCCGAGACAACCCGTAACGCGCAGACAAACGGCCGGGCAGAAGCCCAGACGTCCTCAATGCGCTCAAAACACCAATACTCGAGCCGGCGTCAGGTCGAGAAAGAGAGTCGTTTCAGCGCGGCAGGCCGCGTTCGGACCGTAGCCTCATCGTATTAGCGTTATCACGATTTCCCTCACCACTGGCCGGGAGCTGAACACCGCAACCACCGTGTAGTGGCCAAGGCACCGACCTTCGAGTCGGGACTGTCGGGCTCTTGCCGGCGTCGGCGGGACTCGATCGCATTAATCACGTTGTCGTCGTCAGAGATGGTAGCGGGTTAGCGGGGAGGACGGCCGCATCTTCAGCGTTTTTAGTCGGTCCGGCCCGACCCGCGTGGCGACCGAGCGGCCATTGGGGTTGGTCAGTTCCGACAACGCACACATTCGCACCAGGCGGTCCCTGTAGCGCCTGAACACAGGGAACACAGAAGATAACGACACAAAGCAGGAATCCCGCAGAGTTCACCGGCCGGCATATGCCGGCACTCATCCTGACCTTTTCGCGACGAATCGACTATCTGATGATGGCGTATTCATGAGCTCAGCTGAACCGGCTTCGTCGTGAGAACTCCTATGCCGCCAGCGCAGGAAGTCAATCGCAAGGCGGGCGAGGGGGCACAGGCCGCGCTCGGATGGAGCGGCCCCTCGCAGATGGCGAGATCCGCTAACGCCTCCGGACCAGAACGGCAAGAAGCTCAAGCCAGTGGCTTGAAGCGGACGACGAGCCTGGCGGCAGCCAACGCAGCCATGATGTCCATCTGCTCGGTCCCTCAGCCCGAATACATGTGGAGTCGTCCGGGCCACGCTTTCGTGCCGGCCCGAAGCGCCAGATGCGTGTCCAAAACCGGACAGCGGCAGAAAACATGTCGGCTTCAATACAACCGGCCATCTTGGGATTTGGAGGCTTTTTCTAGCGATTCATGCGCTTACTGCCCGCTGAGGCGCTGGCACGGCCTTTGCGGATTGTGATGCGGCAACACTGCGTGAAAGCTGACTGCACGCAGACGCGCGAGACGAGCGATGCTCTCCTTTTCCTGCCCGTGTGCCCCCCTCGCTAAAGAGGGGAACAAGCTCGCGCATAAAGTCGCAACCTGTGGCAACAGCTTTGGAAAGCAGCATGGTATTGCAGATGAAGTCACCGGCTCCTCCGATCAAAGTGGACACCTGGCTGCGTGGCGAGCCCCTGACGAACTTCCAACCCGGCAAAGTGTATATCGTCGAATTTTGGGCAACTTGGTGCGAAGTATCTGCGGCGGAGATGCTCGAGCTGATGCAGCTACAGGAGAAATACAAGGACAGCGGACTTGAGGTCGTCGGGATCGCGGCTGATGAAGACGCTCCAACGGCCGTCGAGGCTCGAACCCAGTTGGACGCGTGGTTGGCCGAAAAGTGCCCGGATCTGAATCATCGGATTGCGTTCGACGTCACAGGCGAAATGAAGAAGCTTTGGAGGGAACCCAGCTTTTGCGTCGGGATTCCGGCCTCGTTCGTAGTCGACCGAGACGGTTGCATCGCCTTTATCGGTCATCCGAGCCAACTCGGTGAGGTTTTGCCGAAAGTGTTCAATGGCAGCTGGCCTACCAGCAACAAAGCGAAAGCCGCCGATCAGCAGCGGATCGCCACAAGCGAACCCCTGGCGCGCGAACAAGCGCTGAAGAAGCCGATCGATGACAGGTTCTGGGCGGCGGTGAACCTGGAAGATTGGAAGACGGCGCTCTGGGCGATCGAAGAGGGCATCGCCTTGATGCCGGACGACCTCAATTTCCGCCTAGCCCATGCACATCTGTTGCTTCACAAAATACAAGACATGTGGACCGGCTTGCCCGTGATGCGCCAGTTGGTTCGCGACGCGATCGACAAAAATTCCGAGGATTGGATGGTTTCGGCGCTAGACCAACTTTTCCACCCGGCTAATGACCATTCGCGCCTTCCCCCTGCTGAGCGCTTGGCGATGGGCAAGGACCTGTCCGAACACATCCTGGCGCTGAATCCCCCGCAAGGCGACAGCCTTAAGTTCCGGTCCTATCCCGCGGTCGCCCGGTACTATCACGAGAACGGCAACAATGATCGCGCGATCGAGTTGGTCGAACTGGCCCTGACGTCGCTGGACGGTCCGGAGCCTATCCCGGCCGAACTGAAAGAGCAGCATCTGCCGGATTTGCTGCAGGCCCTCGCCAAGTACAGGGGTGGGAAGGTTTGTTACGGCTCTCTCTTTGCGGTTCCGCAAAACAATTTTCCGAAGGTGCCAAAGCGCGGTCGGCCGAGGAGGATAGGTAAAAAAGGGTAATTGGTCGAAATGGCTTACTGGGCAATTCGTCCATTTCCCTGGCGTGACCGCAGCAGGAGGATCTATGCAGCACTTGGTCGATCGTCGGCAGCAGGATCGAGGCTCGAAACTTCATGGCCTCCGGCCGGATTGCGGCGGAAGTGATGTTCGACGCGAATTCACGTGGCAGACTTCGCAGTCAAGGACGTGGTCAAGGTCGGCCAGAGGGATATCGATTGCGTGACATCAGCCGCGCCGAGCCGGGCGTCGGCTGCGCAAGTGTGCCCGAAGTAGGCACCCCAGAAAACAGACATCGTGCTTCGACGAAGAGGACTGAAATGAGGAGAAGGCGAAATGTCTAGTGCTGCGGCTGCGGTCGGCCTTGCTGTCAACGTGGACGAGGCAGTCCTTGCCACCCGTTCGTCAAACGCTTCGTGCGGCTGAATCGTGCTCAGGATCTCTACGTTCATGGGAAGGCATATCGGACGCACGCTGCTGGCCGACTGCATCGTCACCAAAAAACAGCGCCGTGCGATCCCTGTCATCGGAGATCCCGATCAGGACGTGCGGTGGAGGGACATGTTTTACAGCGCCGTGGGGCTTGCGACCGAGGAGCGCTCCGGCCCGCCAATCATGGAGATGAAACTCATGGGGCTTCGGACGATTGCTTGTCACGGCGGGGCGGTTGGTCGCTCTGTCGAGACATCCGACCTTGCAGAAGATCTTCCGGGAAAATGGACGGGGACAGAGGAAGTTGCCGAGGAAACGTCGGCCGTTTTTGCCGAGTTGGATGGTGCCAAGAGAGAGCTCGCCACAATGAAGAAGTTTCGATGAGGAGCACATTCACCACCCGCGACGGCTCCGGATGGATGCCGGAATATCTCACCGCTATAGACGGCACGACCTGCATCGGCTGCGGCCGCTGTTTCAAGGTCTGCTCTCGCGAGGTCATGCATCTTTACGGCGTCGATGACGCGGGTGAAATCCTCGGCGCCTCCGACGGCGAAGACGACGATTTCGACGGCGAGCTCAATCGCATGATCATGGCCGTCGACCATGCCGGCCGCTGCATTGGCTGCGGAGGCTGCGCCCGCGTCTGCCCGAAAAGCTGCCAGACCCATGTTGCGGCCGACCAGGTCGCAGCATGATGTGAGGAGAAAAAACCAGGAGAACGCCGTTGCCCTTCAGTATCTTTTGTCGCGTCCTGGGGCTGGTGCTGTGCAGCACCGCACTGACTGTCTACTTCGCTTCTCATTCCATCGGCACAGTAGTCATGACGACGCTGGCTTGTTCGCTGCTCCTTCAGTTGGCGTATTTCGTAAGCGTGCTTTTTCTGATCTGGGATAGCCGAGCTGGCCAAAGGGCTGAGCATTTCGGCAGTTGCAAAAGAAGGCGGGTATCAGACGCCAGACCATGATTAGGTGAGGAATGAATTTTCCCAAGTGCGTCAGCTCGGTCCGATGGACGGCGTATCGCTGCTCCGGATAGAAAGTCGCCAGGCGACGCATGAGATCCAGCGTCTCTTCATCGGCTCGAACCCTCGCCGGTCTTGAGTGAGGCAGGGGGCACGTCCATGTCGGTCAGCGCGCCACCCTTCCAGCGCAAGGTGAGAAGCGCCGCCGGCCTGTGGCATACGAGCAGGTCGCGAGGAACGATCGATCATGCATTTGCTGCCCTCGGCCTTGTAGCGCTCGACCCAGCGCGCCACGATCTTGGCCGACACGCCGTAGGTGCGCGCCGCATCGGCTTGGGAAAGACGCCCCTCAATGACCGACAGCGCCATCTCCTCTCGACGCAGCGGCGTGAGACGGGCATTCTTGTGAATGTTCAATCGGACCCTCCGTTGAGTGCTGCAGCTTGGTAACTCCAGTCTCCTCGGTCCGGTCCGAATGGACAACCCTCTGAAAGCTCACATCTAGGGGGCGGGCGAGTTCCTCCTTCGCAGCCTCGAGATCTACAAGGCGCTGCTCCCAGTCGGGCTCGATCCCGCGGGTGACGAGCCTGTTGTCCGGGTCGACGGCGAGTTAGCGGGGCTGTCCTCGCAGGCCGCCGGTTCGACGCGAAGGAGCGCCGCTTCGGTGTCGGCCTCATCCCCGCAGCATCGAACGCGCGATCGCTCGAAAAAAAGTGAGCCGTATGCGCACTCCAGTGCTACCGCACAGCTGCAAGGATTTCTACGCGACGCTGCGCGCCGCCGTCCAGTGCGGTCAAGCTGCGCCAAGGAGATGGGCGCCTTCGTTTTCACGGCCTTTGGCAAGACTGGTGGCGGCCGGAATACCGCGCACGACATCAGGGCGCTTGCCGCCGATTTCCCGCGAATCTGGACGACGGGCGCACCGGTGCCGTCCAAGCGCAAGTATGCTTGGCCTTCTCATCGAAGACGTGACGCTGCTGATCGACGAGCAGGTCAACATCCATATCCGTTGGCGCGCCGGGCCCACGCAGAGCCTGTCGGTGACCAGACCACGGCCTATGTCGGTATACGCAAGACGCCGGCACAGGTCGTGGCGTTGGTCAACGAGCTACTGGCGACCGCCAACGACCGGCAGATCGCGGAGCGCCAGGCGGACTGGTTCGAGGGGTGGAAGGAGCCTTCCTTCGCTCCGGCGGGGTTCCGACGGAAGTACTGTTCGATAATCCGAAGGCACTGGTCGAACATCATGATGCGGCGACGCGGAAGGTGCGGTTCAATGTGCGGCTGCACGCCTTTGCCGCTATTGGGGATTTACGCCACCGGCTTGTGCGCCCGACCAGGCTCGTACGAAGGGGAAGGACGAACGCGGGTCTGCTATGTCAAGCGCAGTGCGATTGCCGGCCGCCGGAAGAATTGGGCGGCGTTCGAGGCACATCTGGGACGGCAGACGCGCGAGATTGCCGATCAGCGCGTGGCTCCTGCGGAGCGCTTTTGCCGAACAGGCCGTGGCGCTTCGCCCTCTGGGCGGACGGGCCGTTCGGGCAGCTGCGGGATCTATTGGTCGACGATGCGACTGCAGCCATTGAAGCCGTACCGGCCTCGCGAGCTTAGTGCGCGAGGTCCAGGCGGACTGCGCAATCGACCTGGACACGAACAGTTACTCGGTTCCCTGGCGGCTGATCGGGGAGAGCGTTCAGGTTGTGGTGCTGGGCGGCCGCGTTATCGTGCGTCATGGAGGCGAGGCGGTGGCGATCATGCCTTGTGCGGCGTCGCCAACGGAGTTGTCGAGCGCGCGCATCTTGCCGGCGTGGTTGGCGCTGCTGCGCCCGTACGATCGGCGCAGGCGGATATCGTTGCGGCTTCCGCTCTGTTGCGGCCACTGGCCGAATATGAGGCACTGGTGGGAGCGAGCTAGATGACGGCGGTCGATCACGAGATGCTGGTGGCTCAGCTCGACCGGCTGAATATGGCCGCGATCCGGATCAGCTCGATACGCTGCTGGACGAAGCGGCGCGTTCGCAAATGACCTTGCGCGAGGCTTTCGCCTTCCTGGTGACGCGCGAGATCGCACGGCGCATCTCCATCGCAGGCAAGATTGCGCAGTTCCCGTTTGTGTGCGAACTCGATGGCTTCGACTTCGACGCGCACCGTCGCTGGGTCAAGCGGCAAATCCGGGAACTGGCGACCTGCCGCTGGATTGCCCATGGCGACACGGTCCTCTTCCTTGGATCTCCAGATACGGGCAAGACACATCTGGCGGTGGCTCTCGGGCGCGAGGCGATCCGGAAGAACCATAGCGTCCAGTTCGTCACGGCGGCCACGCTCGTGGCCATCCTGGCCAAGGCCCATGAAGACGGTTCACTCGGAAAAGCAGCTGACGACCCTGTCGCGGCCGAAACTGTTGATCATCGATGAGCTCGGCTATCTCCTTCGAAGCCAATGCCGCGCATCTGTTGTTCCAGCTGGTGTCGCGGCGTTATGTGGCGAGGATCGATCCTGATCACCTCCAACCGCTCGGTGGGCGAATGGGGCAGCGTGTTTGGCGAACCAAACATCAGAGGCTGCCGCCATTCTCGACCGGGTGGTGTCTCATTTGACGGTGATCGACCCGCGTCAAGGCCTTGCGGGCCAGCGTCTGGAGCTGGTTTCGTCCCGTTCTGCGCGCGGTCCGGCTTTCGTCGTTGTTCGACTGCCTGACGGACGCGGCCGTTCAATTCGGCGTTCGGTGACCGACCTTGCAGCGGCGTCACCGGAAGAACAGGGCGTGTCGAAATCGTTGGCCTGCATCAACGTCCGAACGCTGCTCACATTGCTGCACCATTTGAACAGCACCTTGGCCTCCCGTATCGAGGAGGTGATTCGCGATGAACATACAGTCGAATCTGTACCGCGTAGCGTCCCAGACCCTCACCGAACTTCCCAATCCGGGCATGACGACACTCCCGAGCCTTTGGCTCAACTTGCCGGGGGAGACGCAGAAGCAGATCGCGCAGAGCCTCGCGCGACTTCTCTTGCGGATGCGATCGACGGGCGCGCCGACAGCGGCGGATCGGCATGTTGAGAGCATCGAATAGACCGGACAAGTACGTCACTGCTGCGCATCGCGGTAAGCTCGCTTACATTTACGTCCGCCAGTCCTCCGTGAACCAGGTGCGGCATCATCAGGAAAGCACGGAACTGCAATACCGCCTCCTCTTTCGCGCGGTCGCTCTCGGCTGGCGGCATGAACGTGTGCACGTCATTGACGAAGATCTTGGCAAATCCGGAGCCGGGACCATCGAGCGGATGGGCTTCAAGAAGCTGATCGCCGAGATCGGATTGGGGAATGCCGGGCTGGTCATCAGTCTCGATGCCTCCCGCCTTGCTCGCAACAACCGCGATTGGCATCAGCTCCTCGATTTGTGCTCGCTCTTCGGCGTCATCATTGCCGATGGTGAACGTCTCTACGATCCCTGCGCCTACAATGATCGCCTGTTGCTCGGTTTGTCCGGCATCATGAGCGAAGCGGAGTTGCACCAGATCAAGCGGCGCCTCCATCAGGGCGAGCGTCAGAAGGCGGCACGCGGCGAGCTACGCCTTCCTGTTCCCGCCGGACTGGCGCATGGTCGCTCCGGCGAGATCATTCTCAATCCCGATGAGCAGGTGCAGGCGAGGCTCGGCCTCGTCTTCGCCAAATTCCGCGAGCTTCACAGTGCACGGGCCGTGATGCGCTACCTGCGAAAGAACGATTTGCCGCTGCCCGTGCGTCCCGTGCTCGGCCCAGCACCGCACGATGTGGTGTGGCGCGAGGCCGACAGTTCACGGGTTCTCAGCATTCTTCAAAATCCTGCCTATGCTGGAGCGTATGTCTATGGCCGGAGGCGGATGGAAGGCGGGCGGATTCGCCATGGCGTTTATCGCCCGAGGACTACCAAGGTCCCCATCGCCGACTGGGAGGTTTGCCTTCAGGCTGCTCATCCTGGTTATATCGGCTGGGAGGAGTTCATGGAGAACCAGAGGCGACTGGAAAAACAACATCAACCGCTACGAAGCCAGCCATTCGGGCGTGCCGCGCAAGGGAGCGGCACTGCTGCAGGGCATCGCCGTTTGTGGGCGGTGCGGTCGCCGGATGAGCCTGCGCTATAGCGGTCCCGCCGGCGACTATCCCGTCTACACGTGTCGCGCCGACCGTGATCAGGAGGGCGGGCCGCTATGCCAGGAAGGGCGTGCGCTGCCTGTTGATGCGCACGTCGAAAGCGTCCTGCTCGAGGCCTTGACGCCGGACAAGATCGCCATCGCCCTCGCCGCCCTGGGCCAGATCGAAGAAGAGACGCGTCAACTTGAGCGGCAGTGGGCGCTGCGGCGCGAGCGGGCTCGTTATGAGGCGGAAAGAGCACGGCGCCAATATGATGCGGTCGAGCCGGAACCGCTTGGTGGCGCGTTCGCTGGAGCGCGTCTGGGAAGAGAAGCTGCGCGCCGCCGAGGCGATCGAACAGGATTACGAACGCTGGCGACATGACGAGCCGCTGGTCTTGAGCACCGACCGCCAAGCGCTTCAAAAGCTGGGCGAAGATCTGCCCGGCATCTGGCACTCGCCTTCGACAACGGCGGCCGAGCGCAAGGGCATCCTGCGCCTCATCGTCTGCGAGGTCATCCTCGACCAGAAGCGCTTCCAGGGCCAGGTCTGGTTCAAGATCCTGTGGCAGACGGGGGCGACAAGCGAGCACTCTCTCCAGAGGCAGGTCCACACCTATAGCGACTACATCGATCTGGAGCGGCTGCGCAGCCGAGTGATCGAACTCAACGTCGCGGGCGAAATGGACAAGGAGATCGCCGCGACGCTGAACGCGGAAGGCTTTGTCGCAGCGCGCGGCCACGCGTTCAAAGGTGAGAATGTCTGGCTTCTGCGGACACGTTGGGGCACCCCACTGTCAAGATCAACGGGACGAGCGCCGATCCCGACCGCTGGCCAGATGGAACCTACTCTGTTCAAGGGGCGGCCGCCGCCCTGGACGTCACACAACAAACCGTCTTCGACTACCTCGCCCGCGGCTGGATCGAGGGACGCCAGCTCACGAAGGGGCAGCCGTGGCAAAAGAACTCTCGGACAACCAGATCAACACGCTGCAAGCGCGGATCGTACGTACCAGGCGATCAAGGAAGAAGGCATCATGAAAACTTCGCTGATCCCGTGATGGCAACCGCGATCCTTGATCGCGCCTGCTTCACCACTCGACAAGTGATCACCCTCCGCGGTGACAGCTACCAGCTTCGCGAAAGCGTCGTTCCGGTCAATTGCAGAAGGCCGGGACGACACGAGACCAACGAAACTGCAAAACAATGGAGGGGGTCAGTTCTTCGTTTCGCCCAGGGGTCAAATCCTCGCTTCGCTGACATCCGGTCGCGGCGGACAGCGCGCTGCCGCTCTCTACAGCTGGCGCCAACATGAACAATGTCGACCCGCAGGTCTGGCTCGCCAACGTCCTCGCCCGACTACCCGCCTATCCGGCCGTCGGATCGATGATTCGCTGCCTGGAATTGGAGATCCGCAAAACTGCGGACCCAACCAGCGCGGCCTGGTCATGCAGCGCAACAAGGTGCATCACGTCTCCACCGTCGGACGTGTCGCCAGGGACCTCGGCGTCAGCGAAGACCTCATCCAGGAACTGACCCTCGGTCTCGAGCCCGAGGATGGCGTCATCTGCGTGTATGGTGCCAAAGGTGACGGTGGGATCTTGGCCTTCACCGATGGGAAGGCACCGAAGAGATCAAAAACCTCCTCGAAGAATATCATCGCGTCTCCCCATCGAAAGCTCGACCAGAATCGCGGTGCTCAGGTCCTCATGGCCACCAGATACGCACGTCTGTACTGCTCGTGCGCCGCATCTATGTATTGAAGAGCCGGTACGAACGGCTGTGGGAGAGCGGCACCTGGAAAATCTTGCGCGGCATATTGGTCAAGACCTCGACGCCGGAATCCGTAACGCGAATCGACTCGCTAATCACGTAGCCAAAGTCTTCCTCGATCCAGTTGCCCAACATCAGGTGGAAGGTCATGTTAGGCTTCAACTCCGTGAAATCGCCATCCCTGAGGCTAGCGGTTGGCTCTAGCCAGCCGATTCCCAGCGCGTAACCACAGCGGGACTCCTTTTTAAGTCCATGCTTCTCGATCGAGCGATAGAACGCGTTGGCGACATCACTGCAGGTCTTTCCGGGACGGACTGCCGCAAGTGCGGCTTCCAGACCTGCAACCTGGATATCATGAACGCGCCGCAGCTGATCCGATGGCGCACCGATGGAGTAGGTGCGCATAATTCCGGCACTATAGCCATGGCGAGTGCCCCCAAGCTCGAGATTGATATGCGAACCATGCCGAAAAATATCTTCACGCCACGTGAGGTGAGCTGTTCCTGTCAACGGCGAAGAACACATATTGATCTGCTCGACGGCAGTCCCGGCCTTTCCGTTTGCGCCGCGGATTAAGGCCGCAAAGATTTCGGCAGCGGCGTCCGCCTCACGCACGCCCGGACGTATCACCTCAGCAGCACGCAGGATCGCCGCATCTGCTATTGCCGCGGCTTCGCGCATCTTTTCAATTTCAAGGTCGGACTTGATCAGGCGGATCCATGTGATGGCTAAGCTGCAGTCAACGATCAAGGCATTGGGCAATCGCCTTTGGAATTTCTCCGCAGCTTGCGCTGGAAGGCTGCTGGCCTCAATCCCTATTCCACGGTGCGTTAGGCCAATTTCTTCAAGATAGTTGATAATCACGTCATAGCCGTCTTTCTCAGAACTGGCGATAACTGTTTCGGGGTAAGAGATGATCTTTTCACGTCCCATAAAACACTGGTAAATCGCCGCTATTGCATCTAATGGACGGAGAATGAACGCCGGCTCTTCTTCCTGCGCCGAAACTACCAGCCCCTGCGGTACGTAGGCAGAGAGCGCAGTGTAGCCACTAAGATAAGTTATATTGTGTTGGTCCGTGACAACAAGGGCACCGATCTCGCGCCGTTTCATCTCCTCCTTAACTAGGGCGAGCCGCCGCAAGTATTCGCTTCTTGGGAACGCCTGCGGTCCTTGAGGGACAGTCATGAGTTTGGCTCCAATTATCCGCCTTGAAAGGCTTGGTGCGATTTCGGTCGTGGGGCGACAGCTGCAGCGCATTGTCATCTAGCAGCTGATTTTTTTACCAGCCGAACCCAACCTCCGGAATTGAAGGAACATGGGCGGGTAAGGGCTGTCAAATGCGGTTTATATATCAGCATCATCTGGAAACGAGATTGCTGAGGCTCTCGACAGGCTACTTTGGTCAACTGGCGCATATTCTTCATCACTAGGTCGGCGCGCCAAGCCAGACGCCGCGCCTGACGGCGTTCTCACCTTCGCCGAGGTCACTGCGCTCGACCGGATCGACGCGTCCCGAACGCGGCCGCGCCTCCAACAGCCCAGCTCTCTGCTTACCTGCTGCAAATCGCTATGCTTGGCGGCTATCTCGCTCGCAACCATGATCCGCCTCACGGCAAAGTGGTCGTCTGGCGCGACATAACCCGATTTACGACATCACCTTCGGCATCTCCATTGGATCAAGCGATCAAGCCGACGATAGGGCAATCGAAAGCTTCACCGGATGCATACCGGACCATCGAACCATCCGTCCTCGTCGCACGTGACCGAGGTGGCGGGTATGGCGAGGCGATCGCCACGGCCTTGCCGCATGCCGATCAGGCGGCCGATTGCTGACACCTGATGGAAAACGTCAGACGCGCCTTTCTCGACACGGGCAGCAAAAGTTCCGTCAGTTCCGAAAGGCAGCAGCCAGGGTCACACGAGGGGAAGATGAGCCGTAAGATGCAGCTGTGAATCTTCGATCAGGGTGCCGTGAAGCGCCCTAACCGCGTCATCCAAGTACGATTCATCTACAATGAAGACTATATCTACGTTGCGCATGAGTTGATGTACTCCCAGGACCTCTATGCACCTTATGAATTATTGCTTCCTTGGCACCTGTGAGCACGGCGATTCGAGCTAATGTGACCTCGGTGTAGCCACGGCCAAAGAGTCGCACCAACCCACCCGGGCATAAGCTGTAGCCCGTGACGATGGGTAGTTTCTTGCGGAGATCGATTGCGGATAGCGCTCTCTCAATCCCCTCGTCGAGCCTCATTTAGCTTCTTCGCGCCAGCCCGTCATGTCCACAAACATCGCCTCCACGCCGAGTGCCCTGAGCAGCAGAACCGTGTTGTGGGCGCTGTGAGCTTCGCCCTGCGCGGCCAGAATCTCGCGCACGGTATTCAGATGCTCTTCGCGCCTGAAGTGACCATACGAGCAGAGCCGCTGTAGATCCAAAAGGCAGCGGCGCACTCCTTCAATGCGCGTCCCCAGCTCGACGTCTCGACACGTCGGGCTGTCAGTTTCTCCTCATTGAAATCACTGACGATCATGATTCGCCTCTGACGCTGCCGAGTTCACTGTGCTGCCGATCACGCTTTCGATAGCGCCCTCGAGGATGTCGAGGCCTTGGGTAAGCTGGTCCTCCCCAATGACGAGAGGTGGCAGACATTTCACCACCTCGTCATGGGGACCAGCGGTTTCGACAATGAGGCCCTTCTGGAAGGCGGTTTTGACGACCCGACCGGCGATCTCGCCGGATTTCAGATCGATCCCCCGCATCATGCCACGCCCCTTGGTTGACATTCGCCCTGGATCGTATTTGCGCGCGATCTGATCGAGGCGGCGTTTCAGCAGATATCCATTCTCCCCGACCGACGCCGCAAAGGTATCCGTCCGCCAGAAATGCTCCAGGGCTGCGCGGGCCGTGACGAACGCATGGCAGTTGCCGCGGAACGTTCCATTGTGCTCTCCCGGCTCCCATCTGTCGAGTTGTCGATCAATAAGGACCAGGGCCATTGGCAGTCCATAGCCCGATATCGATTTGGCCATTGTGACGATGTCCGGGCGAAGCCCGGCTGCTTCGAAGCTGAAGAATGCATCGGTCCGGCCAACGCCCGCCTGAATGTCGTCGACGATAAGCAGAGCTCCATGTCTGTGCGCAATGGCTGCTATTTTGCGCAGCCATGCCGTCCCGGCGACATTCAGGCCGCCTTCGCCCTGAACTGTCTCGACAATCACCGCCGCCGGGGCGTCCACGCCGCTGGAGGGATCCGAGAGCAGGTGATCAAGGTAGTCGGCGGTATCTACACTGGACCCAAGATAGCCGTCATAGGGTAGCCTGGTCACGCCGCCGAGCAGCTGGCCGGCAGCGCGGTGGTATCGGTTGCCGGTGCAGGAGAGAGCGCCAAGGCTCACGCCATGAAAGCCGTTGGTGAATGCTATGATGTTGGGCCGACCAGTGATTTTGCGCGCCAGCTTGAGGGCAGCCTCGACCGCATTGGTGCCGGTCGGACCGGGAAACTGTACGACGTAGTCTAATTGTCGGGGCCTAAGGATCGTCTCGTGGAATTCCCGCAGAAAGGACTCCTTCGCTTCGTTATACAGATCAAGGCCATGGGTAATGCCGTCACTCGCAATGTAGTCTGCGAGCGCGGACTTCAGCTCAGGCGGGTTATGCCCATAGTTTAGACTTGAGCAGCCCATCAGAAAATCGAGATAGGCTGTCCCATCACGAGCAAACAGCTGAGCCCCTCGTGCCTTGGCGAAAACGACGGGAAAGCTGCGAGCGTAGCTGCGCACTTCGGACTCCAGATGGTTGAAGATCGCAAATTCCTTGCCTGCTTCTGGTTTGGCTCGGTCAGTCATCGTTGCTTCTCCATTCGAATATTGACTTGGCAGATCATCGGAATGTCTGTGTAGCTAAGGAGTTAGATAGGGCCGATTGCGATCATGTACTCGCAATCAAGCCGCCCCTTAAAATGGGCTTGGCGATCGAACCAGAAAGCTTGCCGGATAGGTGCGCCCTGGTCCCGAGCCACGGCAGCAAAAGCAATCCGGAGGCTGTATTGCTGAAGCGTCACCGTGACGTTGATGTGCGTCACGCCGTCGCCAGATCGTCTATTCAGGGCTGATACGATCAGTCCCTTACCGAGCCCGGTGTTGCGTACCTTCGGATGCACAGCAATCTGCCAAACGACGAGCGTCGATGGGTGGCTCGGTCGCCGGTAGGCTGCCAGACAACCAACCACCTTACGAGCTCGCTGCGCGAGCACGAAGGTGTCGGCGAAATCACTGCAAAGCAGGAGCTCGCAATACAGCGAGTTGCGGTCTAATTGCGGGCAGAGCGCGATGAGATCCCATACATCGGCTGCATGAATCTCCGTCGGTCTTCGGAATGTCACCCTGTCCAACTGGCCGTCGGACCGAAACGAGAACCTCTGACTATTATGGACCATCGGAGCCTTCCAGCGAACACTATCACCGCCTCTCGACCGGCGAAGCCAACCACTTGCTTGACCAGATTCCCATCAACAGCCGCGAAGATCTATGCTTCCAAGTCTCTTCGACCCGAGACCTGCCGCAGACTGGAAGATATCATTCGCCGAAATGATAGGGATTAATGTTTTGTTAAATCCTGTTGGAACACGCCCAGCTGAACCAATGCCGGGATGGTGGATCTCGGCACCTTTAGTCGATGGTCGGCGGCAAGATGCGTCTACCACGACTTGATGTGGTTCTCGGCCGCGCCACGCCCCGGCAGTAGACATCCTCGTAGAGCGCCTTGGCCTTCCGACCGGCAAGGTTGGTGACGACGAAGCGGGTATCGGCACCTTGGGCGCCGACCTCGACCCGCGCGATGATGCGCTCCAAGGGCTCCAACTGGCGGCGCCGTCAACGAACTCCTGCGGACCTTGCCCGTCTTCGCCGCTTCGAAGCGCGCCTCGTGCTGGTCTCCAAATCCGCGACATGCTTGCGCAGGGTAGTGGTGGGCGCCACGCCGAGGATGAAGTCGACATCTTTAGCGCGGCACCAGTCGATGAACTGCGGGCTGCAATAATGGCTATCGCCGCGGATCAGGATTCGCGTGTTCGGCCAATTGCTCCGGATCCCGCACCAGGCGGCGCAGGTGAGCGCGGATCTCAGCCCCACTCGGCCGCTTGGCCAGTCGCAGGATCGCGCTGACGAACCGTCCCGGACCATCGAACACTACGATCGGCTGGAAGCCGTACTCGTCATGGTGGGCATTGAACAGGCGAAGCTGTTGGCCTCCGTGCACAGCGTCGAAGGTGTCGTCAATGTCGAGTACAATCCGCTTCGGCACCTGCCGGAACGAGGCGCAATAGAGATCGACCATCGCCCGCCTCATCGCCACCAGCTCCCGTAGGCCGGGCAGGTTCTCCAGCCGGCACAGCGTCGATTGCGACGCCCTCCTCATAGCCGGCGGCGATCATCTTGATGCGAAAGCCGATCATGTCCGCCAGCCTGTGGACGACGTAGTCCGGGCAGCGCGGCTCGTTGATGCAACGCGCCACCGCACCCGCTTTTCCACCTCGGCCAAAGCCAGAACGCCGCTGTTGGACGACAGCATGCCGCCGCGAAACGGGTGACGACGGACTTGCCGCCGACTGATGACAAACCGCTCAGCGGCAGCGCAAGATCATCCAGGGTGGGTGTGGTCTTCGGGAAATGGTTCGGGTCGGCTTGAGGAAAGGATTTATCATTTCAACACGCGACATCCACTAACCGTCGATAACCGCAGTCCTTGAACGCCTGCTCTATCATTCGACACCGGTGAGCATCCACGGTGAAAGCTTTCGGCTTCGCGAATAGAGTCGTGCCGGCCTATTGCAGAGCACGGTAACGTGCTTGAGAAGGAAACCGCGACCGCTTGTTTTATATGGCCCATTTTGCCCGCAAGCTGGGTGATGCATCTGTGCAATTTTGGTGTCACCGATAGTATTACATGAAAAACCGTTTGCACAGTAGTCAAAAAAGCTTAATACAGCATCGAAAAAGCAATATAAACGGATAAAAAATTAAATATAAAAACTGTTGACTATCGGGGCGATATAGAAGAATTGATTAGCGACTAAACGGCATATCATCGCACTCTGCACGCCGCTGGAAGGAATTAGAAAACCACATGTGGAAAATAAAACTCCGGAACTATGCAAAAAAAGTTTCGTTATTTGTTTTGGTTTCGGCATTTGTTCCGGCGCCGGCAGTGAAACGCTTGCGCTCAACATTTCTTGGCGGTGCTGCTCAATCGGTCGAGACCGGCGGTCGTGCTCCCGATGCAAAAGACGGTCAACCACTCGCCCGCTGACGAGACGCCTACGTACCAGGGTCCTGAAATGAATATCGACGTTTTCACGGCTCATGAGTCTAAGGTTCGTCGCTACGGACGATCGTTTCCTACTGCTGTTAAAAGGGCCCTTAGAGCGACGATTTGGGACGAGGCCGGTAACCCACATATCGATTTTCTCGTAGGATCCGGTGCCCTGAACTATGGGCACAACAATCTGAATATTATCGCGCCAGCGATTGAATATCTCGTCGGCGGCAACATCCTTCTATCACTCCGCATGTATACGGCTGCGAAGTGGGAATTCATCGAAGTGTTTGTGGATTCGACCCTGAAGCCCAGGAGGGTTTCTTACAAGATGCAATTTCCTGGCCCGACCGGCACAAACCCTAACGAAGCGGCGCTTGCCCTCGCGCGAAAATATACTGGCCGCTCGAGCGTCATGGCCTTCACGAATGTATTCCATGGTATGTCGCTCGCCTCTCTGGCGGTCTCGGGCTCGGCGTCGACCAGGGAACTAGTCTGCGTTGCTCGCCACGATGTGATCCGTGTCCCTTATGACGGATGCCCGAACCAAGATTTCGATTCCGCGAGTTACATAGACTCCGTTTTAGGCCACTCACGGAGCGGCATTGAAAAGCCCGCCGCAATCATTCTGGAGACCATACAGGCAGAAAGCGGCATGAACGCCGCATCGGCAGCTTGGCAAACGGAAATCCAGCGCATTGCCGCAAACACGGTGTTGTTTTGATCGTCGACGACATCCAGGCCGGTGCGGGCCGAACGGGCGAGTTCTTCTCATTCGAGTTCGCGAAGATCAATCCCGACATAGTATGCCTTTCGAAGTGCCTAAGCGGGTCAGGTAGTCCGTTCTCAATTGTTCTAATTTGCCCCGCCTCGGATTTTTGGAATCCCGGAGAACATAGCGGCAATTTCAGAGGCGATAATCTCGCCTCCGTGACTGCAGGGGCGACGTGCAAGATGTTGTCCGACGGACAGTTTACTACAGGTGTCGAGCAGACAAGCGCCAAACTGCAAAGACACCTAGATAGCCTTGTCGCGAAATTCCTCAGTGCATTGAACAAAAGCGTGGCCGCGGTGTCTGATGGCCGGGCTCAAGTGCCGTTCACAGGCTGTTGGAGGCCGGGTGCACGATGTCGCGTTCGAAAATGGCCTGCTGATCGAATCTTCAGGACCAAATCGCGACGGATCAAAGTCCTGTCACCGATAACCATCACCGACGACGAACTCGATCATGGCGTCGCCATCCTAGATCACGCACTAAAGGAGCAAGCCAATGGGCACTAACCAAGGATCTCGAGCGCCTGCCATCTCGCGTCTTACAATCATAGAACGAACCGGCACAATCAGCACTGCGGAAATCGTCTCAGTCCTGAAAGGTGAAATCACAGCTCTGCACATCAAGCAAGCTTTCAGTACGGAAATAGCGGAAGAAATCACCGCAAACTTTGTGGGCAGTCCCGGTCTCAAGGAGCGTGAAGATGGCGTCCCCGGACAATATGTAGGCGCATCCCACTACAGGAAGGATGCAGCCAGCTATTTCGCAGAATCGGAAACTGCGCGACCATACGTCGACGCCCTTTTCGGCAATTTGGTTGATCCAGTGCGAGCACTATTCGACGCGTTGAAGCGCGAGCTTCACAAGCAGGGCATTGAATTGAGACTTGCTCGCTCGGCGCACGGTCAGGCCAATGTCTGTCGCGCTCTCAGTTGGTCTGACGGGGGGACGTATGCTCTCGAACCCCACGACGATGTCGCTCAAGTGCTGTGTGCCGGGAACGATTACGAGCTTTCTGCCGTGGCGATAAACATCGTTGCAGCACTCAACTTTTATCCCAGCATGGCCGAGGAGGGTGGCAATCTGCGACTCTGGTATCACAAGCCGACAGTCACCGACCGAAAGTCGCAAGGGGTGGAGATCACGGGATACCCCTATTCGGCAGCCTATCTTGAAGACGTTCCTTGTCGCGAATTCCAGCTCAAGGCTGGGGACGTCGCACTGATCGATGGCGGTTTCGTTCATGGCGTTACCAGGCAATCAGGGAATGGAAGACGTCGGCTGGTGCTAAACAGCTTCTTCGGATTTGCCCGCCCGGATCTTGTCCTCTGGTGGACCTGAAGTGGATTTGGAAGCGACGACCTCCGCCCGCAGTTAAGGCGTCAACATCTTTCCTAACAGGTCCGCGACGGCGCGCGCGGGCGCCTCTTCAATGTCGATCTGGTGAGCTAAGTCGGCTATGTCTTCGGCTTCGACAAACCGCGCCAGCTGGCGCGGGCAATCTGGGCATGCTGACGAATAACTCGGAATCCGGCCGAGGCTGTGGCCACGTTACAGGGAAGCGCTGCACGGCAGACCATCGCCGGTGCGCCAGTGTGACGGCAACGGGGCGATTGTGTCCTTGGAGACCTCAATTGACGGAAAGTCATGTGGATCCACACGAGTGGGGACGTCCAGTTGACGAAACTCAGGAGGAAGTCGCAATGACCCTGAAGCGGCATTTCGACGCAACCATGTTGTCGGCAACAAGTCGCGTTGTGAAGGCCCCGAGGCTTCGTTCAATTCCCAGCCATTTTGATAGAAGCTCACTGATATGCGGGGCCGTAAAAATATGCTCGATCTAGTTCGCCGCTCTTTGCGTTGCGGTCTCGCGAACCTGGTGAAGGCGTTGTACTACTGTCTCGGCTGTCTCTCGGAATGCTCGCCCGCTTTCATCAGAGTGATCGGATAGGTGGTCAGGTCTACCAAAGTAGTGCCAAGCCAGGTCTCGAGCGCTCGAATTCTACGACTGACGTGGGCTGCGTGACATTCCGATTGTTTGCGGAGCCAGAAAGCTTTGTTGTAGCAAGTGTCAGGAAGCCTTCTAGCCATTTTCGGTTCCATCGAGGCGTCCTCAGCCGGGGATCGTCTTTAAGCCATGTTCTACTCAAAAGCTCGATCGCGTGCCCACGCTACACACGAAATGGCCAACGCCTTGGTGGCGTCCAAGCAATTATCAAGAATATGCTGGGGTGAATTCGAAAGCCCGACAGGCACCTCGGTGCAGCCCAGGATCACTTTTGATACGTTCGAATTCAGCAATTTCTCCACGGCCTGCTCCAGACGAACCGATGCTGATTGTATATCACCTGCCTTCACGCTTCGAATCGCTGGCCACACCAGTGCGTCGGTCTCACAAGTGGACAAGGTAATGCACTCATAGCCGCGTACCCGGAGACGCTTGTCATATATACCCGCCTTGATTGTTGCATCGGTTGCAATCAGCCCCACCTTGCTGTGCGAGGTGCCAATTTCGTCTAACTGATCAGCGACGGCGTCACTGATATGCATGATCTCGGACCGAGCGTTGCGTCTTATCTCGTCGTACCAATAGTGGGCGGAGTTGCAAGCGATCGCAATCCCGTGAGCACCTGCACGTTCGAGACAGAAGATGCCTTCCATCATTGCCGATAAGGGCGACGCACCGCCGCGAAGGATGGAATCTGATCGATCAGGTATCTGAGGCACCGAATGGATGATGATAGGCACATGTTCCTGATCGGTGCAGGCAGGAGTAGCTTCGATAACCTTTCTAAGGAAGTCCACAGTCGCCAAAGGGCCCATCCCTCCCAATACACCAAGTGTGCGCGCGGTTCGGGCTGCGGGATTTTGTTGTCGTTCGGGGGTGACCATAAAGGCATGATACTATCGGAGCGACATCCGGTCTAATGAAAAATTTGAAAGGATGATGCTGTCATGAATAGCATCGCGACATCGCACTTCCTGCCGTCGGCTGGAAGCGCCATGTCTTGATCGATCGTAGGCCTCACACCTGAACGCCAGCGCCTTGGCTTTTGGGCAGGGCACAATTCGTGACGTTCTGGATAGCAACAACGCTACTCGGCGGTGTGGGCCGGCACCGATAACAGCTCTGAGAATAACGAGCTGTGGCTCGGCAGACAAGGCACCTCGGTATCCACCACGAGAAGCGAAAAAGGCGACCCACTAGCCTGAATATCTCAAGGTAAGGGGTGCATCGGCCCCAAGAAGCTGAGAAACTGCTTTTGTAAAGGGTTATCAGCTTCAGGAACGGGGTCCGATGCACACACTGTATCTCCGACCAGCTCGAATTTGAAGGCTTCGACGGCCACAAAGTGGTCGCCGGTTTCGACGGCGGAGCGATCACCTCAGATGCCGGCGCCTTGCTTGTGCGCCACGTTGCGCCGCAGACGCGGAGGCGATCGTCGCCGCGCAACGCCCGGGCCTTACAGGCGCGCTCGATCACCGCAAGCAGGACAGTCTCCTTGCACTACGGGCGGACGCCACGCGGGCTTTTTACTGGCTATCCGGCGTCAACGGGCGTTCCTGTTGTCGCGTAGCGCCGTGTCCGGTTGAAGACTTCTATGTTTAGAACTCGACACACTGAGGCGCATATTTTCGCCGACGCGGCGCCAAACACATCGTTTTGTCCCTCTTGCTCGCACAAACCCTCTGTTGGCACGCCGATAGCAGGAGAGACCGCGAAGAACATGACAGCGGTCAGCCGTCGCAGGAGGAGCTTATGAAAGTAGCCGTCGTGAGGAACAGTGATTTTACTGGCGTAATCAACCGGTTCGGACAGCCTTATCCAGAGCCTCCACACCCTTGGCCCTCCGATGTTTACTACGAAGAGGTGGTGGCGGCACTGAAAGAGGGCGGTCACGAGACACTGTTGTGCGAAGGCGACAAAGGACTGCTCAAGACGCTCGAACGTTTCATGCCACCCGATCCGAAAACCCGCCCTTCAGGGATCGTTTTCAATTTAGCAGAGGGTATTCAGGGCGAGTACCGTTTCACCCACGTTCCGGCCATGCTCGAGATGGCCGGCGTTCCATACACTGGATCGAGCCCACTCGGGCATGGGCTGACGGACGATAAGGTGATCAGCAAGATGCTCATGCGCAGTTGCGGCGTGCCGACGGCGAACTTTTGTGTCATGCGCCGCGGAACGGAGAGTATCGGCGACCTGCGATTCCCGCTCGTAGCGAAGCCGCGTCACGAAGACAACAGCTTCGGTTTGCAGCTTGTACATGAGCCCGCTCAGTTGAGGCAGGCAGTGGAGATGATCGTCACGCAATATGGGCAGGACGCGCTTGTGGAAGAATACATCGATGGGCGAGAAATCGCCGTCGCGCTGCTGGGAAACGGAGAGGTCGAGGTATTGCCTCTGGTGGAGCACGACTTCGGCGACTGCGAAACGCGTCTTTTGACTTGGGAAGCGAAATACAGGTCGATCAGGAGGCCGCCAAGAATTTGCCCGGCGCGAATCGGGAGTAGCCTTGGGACTGTGCTGCAGGATATTTCCGTTGCGACGTTCCGTGCGTGCCGGTGCCGGGATTATGCCCGCGTCGACCTCCGGATCGACCGCTCCGGCCAGCCCTTCGTCCTGGAGATCAACTCCATGCCGGGGCTCAGCATGCGGTCTGCCTATGTCCTGGCAGCGAAGACCGCCGGTCACAGCTTCTCGAGGTTGGTCAATCGCATCCTCGATGTCTCCCACACACGGTATTTCGGAATCGGCATTCCCCAAGGGCCGGCGCCGTCGGGTACCTGACGGCGGGGCTGTCACTCTGTCGCTCCCAGCAGTTCGGTGAGGCGATGATCGCGAGGTCGCCACAGGCGAATTAAGTGAACCTTTTCCTGGCGCTCTACAATGCGGTGACGCGCAGGCGATCGTCGAAGCTTTGGCGGACGCCGATCTCGACGGGCGCAGGAAGGCCAATCGTCTCCTCGTCGGTCCGCCGCGCCGGTGGGTTGGAGCGGGGCAACGCAACCTCGGCCGCCAGGCGTGCCCGATATTCGGCAATCGTCCTGAGCAGTTCCTTGCGATCACGGTCGGTGGTGGGCGCTGACCACACGCGGCGCAGATCGCCGCCGGGCGCGAGGAGCGCTTTGGGCTCGGCATCGTCCAGCGCACGCGGGCATTGTCGCTGGCGGTGGTGTCGTCAGTTCCTTCTCCATCGCTGGCACGGCTCTCGCCGTTCCTTTTGCAGATGGTCCACGCCAGCGCGTCTATGGCCCTGGTGCGCTGTTCTGGAGCGAGCCGCGTAACCGGACAAGCGCGACGGAGTCTTTTCTGGTGTGAACGGATCAATCTTTGACGCCGTTCGGAATACAACGTGTCCTGACGCGATATGCCGCTACGGCAATCAGTTAGCTTTAACCGTGGCCTTCCTATATTGCGCGTCAAGCCAAGAACTGCCGAAATACTTCGCTCCCTCTGACAGCGCGACATTAATCGGGCCGCAGCATAATGCAGAGCGTTTTTAGGGCGTCGCGAATGAAAGGGGGTGGCAAGAGCGCACCGCGGCGGATCGCGACGGTTAGCTGAAAACGTGTTGGACTAAGCCGCCGGCCGCCGAATGGCTGAGCTCCTCGACCACACCTGGAACCCGTTGAGCGCTGGGTAGTTGTCCGGCCTGCCGTAGTCGGCGTAGTGCCAGGCAGAACGGCGGCGAACCACCTGTGCTGCGCGGCCAGTGACACCACCGGGAAGTGGGTCGGACATGGCTACAATGTCTGAGACGGAAGGCTTTAGTTCTCACATCCGGGCGGGATTTTCCCCGTGCATGAGCCGCAAGGCGCTCCTAGCGCAACGCCGTCAGCTTACCACCCAGGCGTTTCCCTTCCGTTTTGTGCGCTTCACGATGAACCGGCTGTCCAGGGTTCGCCCGCGGTAGTGGGTGAATCCGAGGACGCGAAGGTCTCAGGCCACCGGTCGCCGCGCCGCTGATGCGAGAAGGCGGCGAGCCGGCCAAGCTCGATCAGCCGCGTCTTCATCCTCGTGGAGTGTCAGGCCGAAGCCGGCCAGCCGCGCCCTGAGTGCTAAGAGCATCTCCTCTGCGTCCGCCTAGTTCTCAAGCCCATAACGAAGCCATCGGCATGGCGCACGATCACGAAGTACCGCATGCACGGCGACGACGCCATTGGCGGGCCCAGAGATCGAGGGTAGTGCAGAAAGGTGTTGGGAAGGAGCAGGCTGATGCCCCCTTTGCGGGTCGGGATGGACGGCCTCCGTCCCGCATCGAGGTGCCATAGTGTGGCTGTCGCAAGTCACATGAGGAGTGCCGTTCATGGAGAAGGTTATCATCTGGATGTCGCCAAGTAGGTCTTGGTTCATGGCATCGACGCCGGCGATCGCAGTTGTTGTCCGTCGGAAGCTTCGCCGCCACGATGAGGCTGGGTTCTTCGAGGCGTTGCCCTCCTGCCTGATCGGCATTGAGACCTGCGCGACGGGACACCACTCGCCACAACCCAGGTCGGTTCCATGATCCGGCCGGCAATCAACCATCTAACTTATGGAAGCCTGCCATATCATTTCTATATTTGCCCGCATGGCGTCCACCACTTAGCTTCAAGGAATAGAGGGAAATCCCCTGCATCGTCACCTCTAGTGCTTATGTGGGGGGTCACTTCTGCCTGGATGGAAGGAGCCGACTGCGGCTTGGGTAGACATTCACGGGAGGGTAGAATGAGCAATTGCCAACTCAACCGACGCGTGCTTGCGAAAGCGCTTCTAGTGGAGCGCCGCCGCACCTTTTGTGCTGCGCTCGAGGGCATTCGCCTCGTCTTGCGACGATCATGTTGTCCGCCTTGCAGGTGCTAATCCCGACTCCCTGAATCCATTCGCAACTAAAACACATGAAGCAGCTGAATTAGGTCACCTAGATGCTCGCGACGATGTGACGAGGCTCCAGCCTGACATGGAGTTCTTTCATGCTGGGCAACTAGCCTAGTTGATGAAGATTCGGCTAGGTCACTAGTGAAGATTTGAGGAGTTGCGCTTCCTACGGAAGCCCCGCGCATTATCTTCGAGTTGAGTGACGACAGCTGCTGGAGGGGAGTTCAGCAAAAAGGGTTCTACTAAGTGCACTGGTAAGGCGAGCGAGCTGTGCTTGAATGGCGGTGGACTTGGCTGTGGGCCTTTTTGACAGTCGACCCAGGAGAGGTGGCCCAATTGCTGGGTCGTACACATAATAAGGCAGGGAGGAACGCATGACTAGTTTGATAAGCAATCGTCGTACAATGATGAAAGCGATGCTGTTGGGCTCAATGGCCCCGTTAATTTTTCGTTCAAGCGCGTTTGCTTCGGCATCGGGGGATGAGCACATCGTGCGCATTGGCGCTATTATTGCGCCAGATTCGTTGAATCTGTTCGCGACATGGTCATCGTTCTGGCCGCTAACCTTCACCTACGATGCACTTGTCGGCGTTGACGCACAGCGCTACCCTGATCGAAAGGGGTTTGCCAAAGAGTGGTCCGTCGCTGAAGATAACGTCACGTGGACCTTCAAGATCTGGCCTGGAATGAAGTGGTCGGATGGCCAGCCTGCCACAGCCAGAGACGCCGCATTCACGTACAAGTACCTGCAAGCCTCAATTGGTAAGTCCGACGAGCTGAACGCCGGCTGGAACAACACAGACGGCTTGGAAAACGTCGAGTCCATTACGGCAGTCGATAATGATACTTTGCGGATGGTGACCAAAGCACCGACCCGTTGGCCGCTTGACAACACCATTATGATTGTCCCCGAGCACATCTGGAAGAATGTTAGCTATACGGAAGCACGCAGCACCTTCCGCAACGACCCACCGCTCGTGGGAACAGGGCCCATGATCATTTCAGAATTTCAGCAAGGTCAATTCGTCCGGTTCACGGCTAACCCGTACTTCCGCACGGGTCAGCCAGCGACGGCTGGCATGGTCCTCGTTTTGTTTACTTCCTATGACCCAATGGCCCAAGCGTTAAAGAGTGGTGATATTGACTATGGGAATTTGACGGCCGCCCAGTGGGCGTCCCTATCGAACGATTCCGACATCGTGGTCGGTCAACACGGCACCGAGTCGCGTGCATATCTGGCCTTCAACACAGCGTCTGGGCAGGGAACGGGTAGCACGAAGGCGCTGCAAGATCCAGCATTTCGCGACGCGATTGGCTACGCAATAGACCAGAAGGCGATTGTCGATCGCGCCTACCGAGGGCATGCCGACCCTGGCCTGGGACTAGTGATGCCGACGGCGAAAGATTACTACTCGGATCTGGGTGACATTAGACGCCATTTCGATCTCGAGGCGGCGGGTCGACGGCTTGACGCGGCCGGCTACCGTGACACGAACGGCGATGGTGCGCGGGAGGACAAGGAGGGGAAGTCCCTGCAGCTCGAAATGCTAACAGGAACGTTTTCGGGTAATGACGAAATTCCAAGCGCGGTGATGCAACTGATCTCAGGCTGGCTGGGGCAAGTTGGTATCCCCGTATCGGTGACCCAGTTAGAGTCCGGCGCACTAGTCGCCCGCACGAAAACGCCAGCGGACGGCGGCGGAGGTTGGGATCTGCTTCTCGCCAGCAACTGGCCGTCTCCCACCCCTGACGGTCTGCTCAGATTGGGCAAGAGTGGCGATCACGTCAACAGGTCATACTGGAGCAACGAGAAGTTCGAGAAGCTCTTGTCCCAGATTGACGTCACCGTGGACCTTAAGAAAACTCAGGAGCTGGTCGATCAAGCGGCGCGGCTCGCCTACATCGAAGCGCCATACATCATGCTGAGCTACCCTTACCTTCTCGAGGCCCATCGCAAGGATCGCTTCCAAGGTTGGGGTACGAAAGATGCGATCTCCCAGTGGGGGTACTTCCCGTTCGATCGGCTGAGGCCAGTCTGATGGCTAGTAGCGCGGTAAAAGGAAGCCGGAAGGGGAGGCGCATAGGAGCCATTACTATCAGGGCGGCCGTGACCCTTCTGATGGTGGCGACGCTGAACTTCGTTTTATTCAGGGTCATTCCTGGCGACCCCGCGTCACTGCTTCTCGGCGGAGCGCGCAATGGTGTGAGTAATGAGCAGATGGAGGCGCAGCGTCAAAACTGGGGTCTCGGCAAGCCCCTGTTTCCTGACCAGATGGTCGGCTATTTGTCGGCTACTGTCCACGGCGATCTGGGCTACAGCTTCAAGTTCAGGGGCCAGCGGGTCGCCGATCTCATCTTGGCGCGGTTGCCGGCCACCATTGCTCTGGTCGGTCTAGCCCAACTTCTTGCCATACTATCCGGGGTTATGCTTGGCCTGTATGCGGGTTGGCGCAGGGGAGGAGCCGTCGACCATATCGCGACGGGGACCTCCCTAGCGCTCTACTCCACGCCGTCGTTCTGGCTTGCTATGGTATTGGTGGTCATCTTTAGCACCATGTTGGGATGGCTGCCGAGCTATGGTCTCTATTCACCTGGCGGTAGCACTGGGTATATTGAATCGCTCCTCGATCACCTACGGCATCTGGCGCTGCCGGTCACCGCCGTGGCTCTTGGGCTAATCGGCCAATACGTTGTAGTCGCACGTGCGGCAATGAGCGATGTAGTCACCGAGGATTACATGGTAACCGCTCGAGCCAAGGGACTTACTAATGGCCAGATGCTGATGCGTCATGCATTTCGCAATGCAATGCTGCCGGTCGTAACGTTGATTACCCTGAATCTCGGTTACGTGGTCGCTGGCGCCATCACCGTGGAAGCCGTGTTCGCCTGGCCGGGCATCGGCGCGCTGACGGTGGAAGCGCTCAACGCACGAGATTACCCGGTCCTCCAAGGCATATTCCTCTTAATTGGGGCGTCGATCGTTGTTGCGAACCTCGTAGCCGATCTTGTCTACGGCCTTCTTGATCCAAGAGTACGATAGTGAGCGAAACTGCAGTTCAATATTCCCCACGAGGGCGGTTGCGAGCAATAAAAAGCTTTCTGCGCCAATTTCTTGGTTACGGCGGCGCCCAGGCGGGCCTCATATGCTTGATATTCTTTGTTTTTCTAGCTGCAGTCCCCAATTTTCTGGTGGGACCGCTTGAGACGGCCATCAATGCGACTGGCGATTTCCTCGCACCACCCTCGGGTCAGCACCTGCTCGGCACGGACGAAGTTGGACGGGACGTGCTCAATCTGGTCGTCCATGGGGCCGGGATATCGCTCACTATAGCGCTGCTGGCGACTGTGATTAGCCTCGTTGTTGGTACCGCAGTTGGCACAATTTCAGGCTACTTTGGCGGCTGGGTTGACGTTTGGCTGATGCGCTTGACGGACTTCTTTTTCGTTATGCCATCCTTCGTGCTCGCGCTGGTCATCACACCCGTTGTCCTCGAGGTGATTGGACGCGGCGGGGACATCCTTGGCTTTCGTCCTTCTCTTTTCGTAATCATTGTCGTTATCGGAATGACAAGCTGGTCCTTCGTCGCACGTGTCGTTCGCAGCCAAACGTTGTCGCTTAAGGAGCGAACATTCATTGATCGCGCGCGCGTTGCGGGGAGCAGCAATCTAAGCATTATGGTGAGGCACATCCTTCCTAATCTCGTGCCGCAAATCGCGGCGAACGGGGCTCTGGTCGTCGCAGGCGCAATCTATATCGAGACGTCACTCTCATTCCTCGGGCTTGGCGATCCGCTACAGCCCTCATGGGGCACTTTGCTTTCGCTGGCCCAGCGCGCCGGCGCCGCGAGTACTGGAGCTTGGTGGTACCTCGGCGCGCCCGGGCTGTGTGCGCTCGCGGTTTCTCTGAGCTTTGTTCTGATAGGCAATGCCCTCGACGACACGTTCAACCCACGGCGGAGGGTTATTCCATGACAAACTCCTCCCAGGAGAAGGCTCCGCTTTTGGAAGTCAACGGGCTCTCTGTTGACTATGGGCTGAAGGGCGTTTCATCGCGTGCGATCGACAGGGTAAGCTTCGCGCTCCGGGCCGGTGAGGCCGTTGGCCTGGTTGGTGAGTCGGGAAGTGGGAAGACTACGACTGCAATGGCCATCGCGGGTTTGCTGTCACCCAACGCGCGGGTCAGCAGCGGCGAGGTCCGTTATCGCGGTAACCGACTGCCGATCGATGATGATGTGGCGATGCGGCCACACCGCTGGAGCGAGACGTCCGTTGTCTTTCAGGGAGCCATGAATGCGCTAAATCCCGTTCACCGCATCATCAAGCAAATCGCCGAGCCATGCGTGCTGAAGCTCGGGATGTCGAAGGCTGACGCAATCGCCCGAGCAAAGGAGCTGCTCGAACTCGTCGGCATTCCGGCAGATCGCGGCACCGCTTATCCCCACGAGTTGTCGGGCGGTATGCGCCAAAGGGTAATGATTGCTATGGCGCTCGCGTGTCGCCCCTCAATCATCATCGGTGACGAGCCGACCACGGCGCTCGATGTCATCACTCAAGCCCAGATCCTGAAGCTGCTGGGTGGGTTGCGATCTCGGCTTAGCCTTGCCCTCATTTTGATCACCCACGATCTTTCTGTGGTGGCTGAGTGCTGTGATCGCGTCATGATCATGTACGCGGGCCGCATCGTCGAGGACGGCACTGTCGCTGAGATCTTCGCCAGACCCAAGCACCCGTATACCAGACTGCTGATAGACGCGATCCCGAACCCGGCGACCGGCAAAAAGATCATCCGGTCAATAGCCGGGGATCCCCCCAATTTGGTAAACCGGCCCTCAGGCTGCGCCTTCCATCCGCGTTGCCCATCAGCGACGGGGGTTTGCGCGACGGAAGTCCCCAGTCTCGATCAGTTCGGGCGGGGACGCGTCGCCTGTCACCTTCACCGGTCCTCGCAAGAAGACAAGGTCGCAGCTCATGCCTGACACCGCCGACATCCTGCGTCTCGAGCACCTGCAAGTTTTATTTCCTATCCAGGGCGGGCTGTTCGACCGTGTGCTGGGCCGACCTGCCGGCGCCGTACGCGCGGTGGATGGGATCGACCTCAGCGTCGGGCGCGGCGAGATCGTCGCCTTGGTCGGGGAATCGGGAAGCGGCAAGACCACTGTGGGCCGCGTCATCACAAAGCTTGCCCAACCAACGGGCGGTAAGTTGCTGTTCGAAGGCCGCGATATGACGTCCGAGCGAGGCGCCTCAGCCCTGCGTCCTTATCGCCATCGTGTTCAAATGATCTTCCAGGACGCTTATCAGGCGCTCAATCCGCGACACACCGTGTTCGATATCGTGGCGGAGCCGTTGAGGTCACTTCGGCTGGTCGACAACGCCAGCGAACTCACGGAGCGAGTCAGCGAAGCTCTAGCGTCGGCCGGGCTCAATCCTCCCGAGGACTTCCTCACCCGATTCCCCCACGAGCTGTCTGGCGGGCAGCGCCAGCGGGTCGTGATTGCCGGAGCACTTGCGGTGAAGCCGGGTCTCATTGTTGCCGATGAACCTGTCTCGATGCTCGATGTCTCGATACGCGCACAAATTCTTCAGGTCCTGGTTGATCTTCGCGACAAGCACAATATGTCGCTGCTGTTCATCACCCACGACCTGCCTCTTGCCTGGTTGATCGCCGACAGGATTGCTGTCTTGTATCTTGGAAAATTGGTCGAGATTGGTAGCGCCGACGAGATCACATTCAACCCCCGCCATCCGTATACCATCGCCTTGCGCAACGCCACCCCGCAGCTTGGCGGCAACGCAGGCCGCGCCGAGATGCCGGCCCTGCAGGGTGAGGTTCCAAGCGCCGCGCGCGTGCCGAAGGGATGTCGTTTCAATACGCGTTGCCCCCTTGCCTTTGACCTCTGCAAGGTGGAGGAACCGCCGGCAATCGAAGTCTGGCCCGGACACATGTCCGCGTGCTGGCGAAATGAAGGCTGAGACTTTGTAACAAAATCCCCGACGAGATCCTCGCCAGAGTCTTCGCACGCGTGCACCGTGTCGGCCGCCGGCTAGGGCTTACCATCTGGATTCACGATAGCTGGGGTCTTCATTCCATGCTTGTCAATTCCGAGATATTCTCGATACTCGTATAGCAAGCAAGGGAGCTGCCGCGAGATCATCTAGGTAGATCATTCATATCACGTGTTACGGGCTAAATGGCGGTAGCATATAGAGATGCAATATTGAAGGATGGTTGAGAACCGCATGAACTTTGCCATGTGCTTTCTGTCGTCCGACAGAAAACATTATTAGGCGCCGAACGTGATGCTGCCGAAATCATAAAACGGGAGATGTTTGGCAATTTGAGCCATGGCAAGCTGAACGGTTTGCACGCTATCTCTCAGGAGGAACTTTAATGCAATTGCTGCGGCAAAATACTCCTGTTTTCAGATGAGGGCGATGTGATGGGAGACAAGCGCTTGCAGCCACCGCTTCCTCGTGCGGAGCCACGGATCAGGGTCCTTCACGACCACGTCACGATCGATGGGTATCGTTGGCTTCGCGACCGGGACAATCCCGATGTCCGCGCGTATCTGGAAGCCGAGGGCGGCTATGCAGAGCAGGCGGCAGCTCACCTTTCAGCGCTTAAGGCGGAGATCATCGCCGAGATCGAGGGGCGTCAGCTTCGCGAAGGCGCCTTACCATCGTTCCAAGTTGGGCCTTTCGAGTACTTCCAAAGGCACGAGCAGGGCCAGTCTCATCCAAGGTGGTGGCGGCGGCCGGCAGGCGGAGATCGGGCCGAGCTTGTAATCGATCCGAACGTGCTTGAAGGGGCCGAGGTCTTTTACCGGCTCGGTGTCTTCGAGCCGAGCGACGACGGGCGGTTCGTGGCCTTCAGCTTCGATGTCATCGGGGACGAGAACTACGAGCTTAGGGTTCGGGACATGGAGACCGGTCGTGACGTCTGGCAGGGCTCGAGGAGGGCTGCGATGGTAGCTTGGGCATCGGATGGTCACACCCTGTTTTTCACGCGGGAGCGGCCTCGCCTGCGACGACAATGTAATGAGCTTATCCGACTCGACATCGCAACTGGGGACTCTGAGGTAGTCTTCGAGGAGGCTAATGGGTACTTGGAAATACGGGTTCGGCGTTCTGATAGCGGGGTCTGGTTGTTCTTGGACGTGATTGCCAGCTCGGACTGGTCCTCTCCTGTTCATATGGGCGCTGCAGAGGTGTGGTGTATTCCTGCCGACGAGGCAGGGGGCAAGTGGCGCCGGATTGTGAGGCGTGAACTCGGGTGCAATATTTATGTCGAGCATTGGCGCGACAGCTTTTTGTTTCGAGCAGACGACGCTGGACCCTCTTGCCGGCTCGTGCGGGCGCCGATAAATGACCCGTCACCGTCGTCCTGGGAGGAGGTCGTTCCGCATCGAGCAGGCGTGGCGCTCGAGGAGGTCCACATCCTCGAGAAGCACTTGGTTGTCTTGGAGCGAGAAGGCCTGCGTCCTCGCCTGGTCTCGCGTGACGGAAGAGGCGGGGTCGGGGCAACGATCGTTCCCGAGGAACCGAGTTGCACTCTTAAAGTAGGCCTGTCAGCCGGTGGCATCCATTCCGTCGCACGACATCCGTTCCGAAGCTCGAAGTTGGTCTACTCGATTAGCTCATTCGTGACGCCCGATACTGTCGTGGAGCATGATCTCGCCGATCCCCGCTCGACAGTCCTGTACCAGGCCCGCGTTCCCGGGTATGACGCGGCTCAATATGTGGCGACGGTCGTCATGGCGAAGGCGGAAGACGGGGTGCAGGTCCCGATCTCGTTGGTCGCGCGGCGCGATCGAACGAATCCCGGGCCGGTGTTATTGAATGTGTACGGCTGTTACGGATCCACGAGATGGCCGTCGTTTATGGCGGCTCGCTTAAGCCTGCTCGATCGCGGGGTTGCTTTCGGATGGGTGCACGTGCGAGGGGGGGGCGAGCTCGGACGTCCATGGCACGAGGCGGCTACCCGCGATCGAAAGCGCATTACCTACACAGATCTTATCGCTGCTGCCGAGGGGCTGGTTGACATCGGGTTCGCTAGTCGCGACGCAATTGTGATTGAGGGATCTAGCGGCGGCGGCGGTACGGTGCTTGCCACGGCCGCCTTGCGGCCAGACTTATTCTGCGCCGTGCTCGCCAAGGTTCCGCTCTGCGACATCTTGGATACCGAGATGGACTTCATGATGCCGTACGCCCTACAGGAAACGGCGGAGTACGGAGATCCCCACATAGCACACGAGTATCGGTACCTGCGCAGCTACGACCCGTACTACAACCTCAGCGCGGATCGCCCGCTTCCGCCGACATACGTCGACGCTGCACTCGATGACGGCCAAGTGCTCTATTACCAGCCCGCTCGCTATGTGGCGCAGCGTCGGTCCTGTTCTGCCGATCGCGATCCCGAGCTGGTCTTCCGCATGCGGATGGTGGGCGGCCACAGCGGCGCGTCTCATGGGCCTAGCGTAGACGAGGAAAGAGCATTTCGCATGGCCTGGACGCTCGACCATCTCCGACGATCAAGCAGCTGAGCGCTGAGTGTCGCAAAGTACTGACGGCTGTAGTCAATTCGGGCAATCCGGCGTCGCGTCTCTTGTGTCCACATACATAGCCCAAAATCTACAGTTCCATTGCGAAGGGAATAGAGCGAACTCTTTCGCAGCAGGGGCGCACATGTTTGGGGTTGGCGCTCACGTGCTTGTGACAGAGCGGGGTGCGGAATTTCTGAGCCAAACACCCCCTCGCTCTATCGCGCATGATCCTTATGCAAGTCGAACCGACGCGAAGGGATGAATGGTTGGCCGCGGTGCGGCTCGAGTGTCTCCGGGACTTGAAGGAACCTTGTACGCGACACCGCGTACCTCACGGTCTTCTTGGAAACTGACCCTACGGTTCTACTAGCCTGGCAACGACACGACGACTGAAGCGGTGACGCTGCATTCCCGAATGATCAGGAACATTCGTGCCGCGCGTAAGGACCAACGCCCACAGCGCATCCGGATCGGAGGGAAGTTGGTCCGCCGTCGTCGCCATGGAGAGTGACTGGTGCTAAACCGCAGATTATACCCGATCTGAGCGCGCATATGGAAGTATCGGTTATCCACACTCCAAGCAATCATGTGGGCACCGTTTGCGCAGGTTGATGACGTGTTGTCGCAGACGCAAAAATTTCAAGGAATTAGTCCGAATGAAGTCTGCGCTGCGAGGATGGAGCCGCAGCAGTAAATGCTGCCGTACGGGCGTTATACTATGGTTCAACGGAGATTTCTAACGATGAACGAAATGCCACATCTGACATTTGACCTCGACATGCTCGGAGTGAGCACGGGTCATCTTATTGTTCCCAAGGGGGCCGACTGCGAAGCTCTTTCGATTCCGGTCTTCAGTCTCAATAAAGGGGAGGGGCCGCGTCTTCTTATCACTGGTGGAAACCATGGTAACGAACTGGAAGGACCAATTGTAGCTCGGCGGCTTGTTGATTGGCTGCCTGCAGCGCAAACTTGCGGGAAAGTGATCATCGCACCCGACATCAATCCACTCGCCCTCCAGGCTTCCACCCGCAACACGCCGGTCGATGGGAAAAATCTCAATCGAGTTTTTCCTGGCCGCTCCGACGGATCGGTTAGCGAACGGATTGCGGATGCGGTTTCGCGTGTCTTGTTGCCAATGGCGGATACCGTATTCGATCTGCACAGCTTCGGGCCGACATGGGACTGTGCACCCTCGGTCATTATACATCCTGTCGCTGATGCCGATCTGATGGCCAAGACGGTCCGAATGGCAGAAGCATTCAAATTGCCTGTGACATTGGTCTGGGATTTTCACGACACGGCTGGAATGTTCGATATCTTGGCCCAAAATGAGGGTAAGGTATTAGTTTGCAGTGAATTCGGTGGCGGCACTGTCAGTGCCAAGGCTCTGGCCATCTATGAAGCTGGGGTGCGCAACGCCCTTATAGCGCTCGGACTAGTCGAGGGAGAAGCGGAGCATCCAAATTTCCGTCAACACAAGTCCAGCCAGACCCTCGAAACCCTCTCGTCTGACGAATTGCGATCCCCCTCACGGGGCATCTTTGAACCTCGCTGCTCGATACTCGATGAGGTGAAGAAGGGAGATCTCATAGGCGTCCTGCATTCCATTGAGTCGCTGTCTGCTGGTACCGTTGTTATTTGCGCGCCTACCACTTCTATCGTTTACGCTATCCGATCTGGAGGGTATGTCGAGGCCGATGAGGAGATAGTTTATTTTGCTGGGCCGCTAAAGATATGAGAATCGTGCGTGTCGAAACCTCAAGACCAACAGGAAACGATGATTTGCTGGGCGGCTTCGAGGATGAGAACGCTATCGCGTACACCTTAAGTGCTTGGATTGTGGGCAGCGCGAACAGATATGCGAGGGCGTCACCGGTGAATGGTGTGCGAGCTATGCTGATGAACGCGGCCGAGATTGCGGGCGCCATCAAAGAGTTCGACGGCGCCGAAATACTTGCGCTGCGAGGTCGGTAGCGGCCGAGCGTCCTGCATCACCTCGCTCCTATAACACGAAATCAGCAGAATTCCTCGGCCAGTGCCGAAAGCCGGCACAGCGCGCTCACAATGGTTCGCTCTGTCCCACCCGAACGAGCTCGAGCTTTTCTTCATTAGATGGGGTATTCGGCTTGCGCCCCTTCTTCAACGGTGATGCAGGAGGGTGCTGCGCTTCGAGCTGAAAACGTGGTCTATTCAAACAGCCACAAGCATCAGGAAAGGAGGTGCAGCATGAAGCACTTTGTCGGTTTCGATGTCGTGGTAAAAGAAACCGCCGTTTGCATCGTTGATGAATCCGGCAGGATCTGCCGCGAGTTGAAGGTCGTCAGCCACCCTGACGATCGCCTCGCCGTCCTGAAGGATTCTGCCTTGAACATTGAACGGGTCGGCCTCGAGGCCGGGCCCTTGTCGCAATATCTTTCGAGGGACTGGCGAGCGCCGGGATGCCGGTCATCTGCATCGAGACGCGCCATGACAGCGTTCCTGAAGGCGCAGCCGAACAAGACGGACGCGCGCGGCTTGCCGGCGCTTGATCACGGTGCCCGGTGTGTGGTGGCGCTCGCCTATGCCGCGACAATCGACATCCCGCAGCGGTTCAGAAACTCCAAGGCGGTGGGACCATCTAGGGTGACGCCAAAGCTCAACAAGTTCGTGGAAAGCAAGCGCGTTGGATGCATACCCCTGGGGACGGCATGATGCGGACATTGCTCTATGAGGCTGCCCAAACGCTGATGACTCGCGTGACGAAATGGTCGTGGCTCAATCCTTGGGCGATGAACGTCGCCTAGCGACGCGGGATGCGCAAAGCAATTGTCGCGCTCGCACGTCGTCTGGCAATCATTATGCATCGCATGTGGCCGGACTGCGGATTCCGACGTGAAGCCGGCCGCCATTCCGATCAAACACCGGCCACGATTCCGGTATGAAGCCGGCCACCATTCCAACCAAAGACCGGCCGGTTTCGGCACTGAAGATTACCTCCTGGGTCAGCAACTTTGGCATCAATTACCTCGCGATGAACGAGGACATTTTGATGCCGGCAAAGAGAAGGCTGACCATGAGACAGTTAAGACAAATGCTTCGGCTTGCCGGAAGCGTGACCAGCTCCCGCGAGATTGCGGTGGTATTGGGGATAGCGCGCGTACGGTGCAGGATAATCTGCGGCGTGCCGCGGCAATCGGGTTGAGTTGGGCCCTGCCAGGCGAGCTGACCGATGACGCGCTTGAGAACAAACTCTTCGCTCGCAATGGCGTCAAACAGGGCACGCGGCGACGCACGGAACCGAACTGGGCCGATCTTGCGGTCGAGCTCAAGAAGCCCGGCGTCACCTTGCTCATCCTGTGGGAGGAGTATCGAGGGTCGCATCCCGACGGATATGGCTACAGTCGCTTTTGTGAACCTCTACGGGGATTTAAGCAGCGACTGTCACCGACGATGCGCCAGGAGCATGCGGCCGGCGACAAGGTCTTCGTGGATTATTCCGGCAAGAAGATCCCGATTGTCGATCGCAAGACCGGTGAGATCCGCGAGGCGGAGATCTTCGGCTGAAGAAGGTTATGCTCGTGCGCCGGGCCTGGGCCGAGTACGAGCGCAATCAGACTACCCCGGAGCAGAACGCTGCCGGTTTTTCACCCGGCCTGCGTGGGCGCATGCCCCGCCAGGGTAGCGGTCTGTTGCAGGGACGGCTGCTGTGCGGCCGCTGCGGTGCACGCATGCGGGTCCATTACGAGCCGTCCGAGGGGCGGCTGCGCCCGTATTACGTCTGCAACGAAGCCGTCGTGCGACACCCCGGCAAGCATTGCAAATGGGTGCGCGGCGCTCCGGCACAGGACGGCGGCGCGCAGCGTCTCATAGAAATCCTTGCAGCCGTGCGGCAGTGTCGGGGTGCGCATGGGGCTCACCGTTTTTTTTTACGGGCGATCGCGCGTTCGATGCTGCGGGGATGGACACTGATGCCGAGCGTCGAATGCAGAAGTTGCGCCAGGGATCGTGCCTGCAGCGGCGCGCCCGCGTGCTGGTTCTGCTCGATGAGCTGCATAACCTCGTCGGTGAGCTTGTGGGCCGACTTTGGCCCACGGGTGCGCGGCAGCAGGCCGGTAATGCCCTCGCGTTCGAACGCGGCCTCGGCCTGATAGTAGGCTGGCCGCGACAGACCGAAAAGCGAGGTGGCATCGGCCTTGTTGACGCCATCCTCCTGGACGTGACGCAGCATCTCGTACTTCACCTGCACGAGATCGAGAGGATCAAAGAAATCACGAAACCAGGGGGCGCGGACGGCTTCTGGACGAGGGTTTAGTGCTCCGAGCTGGCGCAGTCGATCGCGTTTGGTCTCGTTGGGCATGGTACAACCTCTTCGCTTTATGTAAACTAAATTACGCCTTACAAGAGAACGTGTCAATCTAACGAACGCAGCTACAATATTGATTCAATGCCGAAAACTAAAGCGATACAGAGGCGGCATAGTTAGATTGACATATACGGCATAAATTGCCTGACACGCGGTCAGCCGCCATGGCTGCGCTCGATTTGCTCGATCAACGCCGCCAGGGTTGCCAAATCATCTGGACGCACGAACGACCTGCCGGCCGCGACCTGAATGAAAACATCGGGCTCGGCGACGTCCGTCCATGACGCGAGCAGCGAGCGAAGCCGCCCCTCCGCGTCGTCGAACATGACGCGATCCTCGCCCCAGTTCTGCTTGCGTGTCGACAGCACGAAGCGCTGGCCGCGTCACGGATGGAACGGGTGCGTGACCTCGAACTCTATACGCGCTTGAGTGTCAGCACGAACTGCATTCCTGAACTTGAAAGAAATCGAAAGTGGAGAATGGAGTGCGTTCGCCCAGTCCTGCATTCCGGGGCGCCTGCGCAACCAGACTTTCTTCTCGCTGGCTGAGGCCAATGCCGCCATTGCCCAGGCGCTCGATCGCATCAACGACCACGTCATGCGCCGGCTGGGCGTCAGTCGCCGGCAGCTCTTCGAGACAGTCGAGCGCCCGGCTTTGGCCAGTCTTCCACTGGAGGATTACGAGTTTGCCGAATGGCGTTTGGCCCGCGTCTCGACGGATTACCACGTCGAGTTCAAGACCTTCTTTTATTCCGTGCCCCACAGCCTCATTCGCCAGCAAGTCGATCTGAGAGCAACGGCACGCATCATCGAGATCTTCCACCACGGCAAGCGCATTGCCGTCCATCAGCGCCGCTATGGCGGCCCTCGTCATGGAACTGATCCGGATCATATGCCCAGCTCCCACCGGCGATATGCCGAACGGACGCCGGATCGTTTCCGTCGATGGGCCGCATCCGTCGGGCCCGAGACGGAAGGCTTGATTGACGCAATCCTCGCCAGCCGCCCACATCCTGAACAAGGCTTTCGAACATGCCTGGGTGTCCTGCGCCTGTTTCGCGATGTCACACGCGATCGCGCCGAAGCCGTGTCAGCCCGCGCCGTCGAGATCGGTGGGGTGAACTGCAAGAGCATCGCCTCGCTCATCGCCAATCACAAGGCCGCAAGGCAGTCCACCGAACCAACCGCCATCGTCGATCACGCCAATCTGCGTGGCCCTGATTACTTTCATTGAGGAGACACACCAATGCTTATCCATCCCACCATCGACATGCTGCGCGAACTCGGCCTTCATGGCATGGCCACCGCCTTCCAGGAGCTCGACGCACAATCCGAAGCACGCGGCCTCGAGCATGGCGAATGGCTTGCCATGCTGCTCGAGCGCGAGGCTACCATGCGCCGCCAGAAGGGTTTCGAAGCCCGCGCCAGGGCTGCAAAGCTTCGCCATGACGCACAGATCGAGAATGCCGACTTTCGTGCCGCACGCGGTCTTGACCGCAATTTGTTCATGGCGCTCGCCGGCTACGACTGGGTTCGCAAGCATCACAATCTTCTCATCACCGGGCCGGCCGATCCCACAACATAATGCACACCTCCCTATGTTATTGAAAAAGCTGGATCTGCTGATCCTGTGATTGTGATAATGGACTGTGTCCGCTCCTGCCGGAATGGTGCTGGATATCGAGTTGCTCGATATCTTCATGACGGATGATCCAGGGCGTACCCTTGCAATACTGCTCGGCCTTCAGATCGCCGGCGCGGATCATGCGCAGCACGGTCATTGGCCGCAGGCCGAGCTTCGCAGCCGTTTCCTGCAATGTATACTCGCCGCGCTCCGACCGTTCGTCCTTTTTGTAGACGGCGATGTCGTGCTGGTTGCGGAAAGTGCAGACACGGGACTGCGTCCATCCGTTCAGACGACCCGTGGTTTTGCCGAGCCGGTTGAGAAGCGATGCGATCGCTCTATCCGGCAATTGGCGTGCCAGGGCACGGATCAGGTCCTCGATGTCCGGCGGGGCGCCCCAAGGGTGATGGCCTGCCTTGTTCTTCCTGCCCGAAAGCGCGGTATGGTCGCCGCCCTGCCAATGCACCAGCATTTTGATGTGGTCGTCTTCGAGGGCGACGACAATCTCGCCGATCACGGCACGGATGATCCGCTTGCGCGTGGTGGCGGTGGCGTTGGCATGATGCCATGCCAGTTCGGTCGGCGCCCATGCGCAGCAGGCTCCGCCGTTGCTCTTCTCCCAGAGCTCAGGCTTGTGGCGGTCGAGCGCGTCAAGCTCGTCCTGACGCTCGCGGACGGCTACGAGCGCGGCATTCCAGCGTCGCTCCAGTTCGCCTGCTACAACCCGGTTGTCCGGGTCGACGGCGTCATACTGGCGGCGTGCATGGGCGGCTTCATAACGTGCCTGCTCGAGTGCGAGCTCCACATGGCGCCGCTTCTCTCCAGCCTGCACGGTGGAGGTCTCGATGGCCGTGATCGCTGCTTCCATGCCGAGCGGTTGAAGGCCTTGAAGAACCTCCGCGCTGACCGCCTGATCGACCCGCAACGATCCGAAGCCGATGCACGGGTCGGTTCCGTGGTTGACCTGCGCTCCGCGGCAATGATAGCGCCCCGTATTGCCGTTGCTGCCGGAATAGGAGACATGCAGCTTGCGGCCGCAATGGCCGCAGCGCAAGAGACCGCCGAGCAGCAACTCGCCCCGTCGAAGAGCACCGCGCGGCACCAGGCCTTTGCTTGTGGCATTGTCCGTGATCAGGCGCTGATTCCTCTCAAAATCGTGCCAGCTCAGGTAACCTTCGTGATGGTCGATGAGCAAGACCTCCCAGTCGGCGCGATCGCGCCTGATCCCACGCAAAATCCGTTTGCGTCCGGCCTCTATGGTGACTTTGCTGCAGGTTCGCCCGAACGCATAGGCGCCGGCGTAGATCGGGTTGGTGAGAATGTGGTGCACCGTATTGTAGACGGGCAGCTTCCAGACGATCGCCCTGTCCGCCGCGCGCGTGTAATTTACGGCAGGGAGCATAATGCCCTCGCGGCGCAACCACAGATGTACCTGCTGGATGCTCTGCAGTTCGTCGAAACGCCGGAATACAAGATCGATCGCCTCGCGGATCCGCAGGTCCGGGTCTTTCTCGACCCGGTTCCGGCCCGACTTGACGTAACCGATCGCCACCGTCAGGAAAAGTTCGCCCCGTCGTGCCTTCTGCTTCAGGGCTTCGATCGAGCGGGCCCGCAGGATCGAAAGCTCCAGTTCGCTCATCGTGCCCTTCATGCCGAGCAGCAGCCAGTCGTTGGGATGACGCGGTTCGTAGATGCCGTCCTCATCGATGATGAGCGTTCCGACAAGGCCGCAAAACTCGATGAGCGTATGCCAGTCCCGGCCTCAAAGCCCGGACGGCTGATGCCAGACCCTGAACTACCGAGATCTTCATCGATGACGATGGCGTCTTTCCAGCCAAGGGACCGCGCTCGCTCGGCAAGGCCATATTGGCGTCGCCGGCTCTCGGGATTGTTGACGAGTTGATCGGCCGTCGACTGCCGGACATAGACATAGGCACCGCGCGCGAGATGTTCAGCGGTGATCTTCATGATCTGCCTCCCGTCCCGTCTGGCTCACCACCGCTTCCCTCAGCAAGGTCTCGATCAGCGGGAGGGTGCGTTCCCGGATTTCGCCTGGAAGACTCGATGGCGGAGCCTTCTTGGAAAACAGGTCTGGCTGGTCGGTTCGGCATTGCCTGCCCTGCATGGTCGTCTCCTGGCTCGCGTGAGTCGCTCTGCAGAAAACGTAGACATGCATCGACCTCGCGGCGCAGGTCGCGCAGGCATGAAAGGGGAAAACGGGGCGCCTCGCGAACCGCCATCGTCAGGGCGATTTCTTCCGTCATCCAGATCGGAATCAGCGCCAGGCTGCCATCCGGTTGTCGCCCGACATAGGCCGGCTCACCGCAATAACGCTGACGGCCTGTGACGAAAATCTCCCCGCCCGAACGTGGATGAAAGGCGTAACGGACAATCTTCTTTGCCTCGCCATCCTGATAACGGGCATTATGAGCCCAGTCCGACAGCGGCAAGAGCTGGCTGGCCTGTGCGCTAGGCCACAAAGCTTGCCGAGAGGATTTCTCCGTCGCCTATCACCGCGTTCCATGGCTGTTTGCAACACTTGCCCTCGCGAGAGGCGACGGACGTTATGGCCGGATCTTCAAGCAACTCGCCAAAACCGACCTTCTCATTCTCGATGACTGGGGACCGGAAAAACTCAATGATGACCAGCGGCGTGATGTGCTTGAGATCATTGAAGACCGCTACGAACGCCGATCGACAATCGTCACCAGTCAGCTGCCCCTGGATCACTGGTATGAGATCGTTGCAAACCCAACTCTGGCCGATGCCATCCTGGACCGCCTGCCACCAGCTTCTTCTCAAGCGCCGCCAGCCGGGTGCAGGTGGCGCGGTATTCCTCGCCGAGCATCTCGAACAGCTCCTGTGCCAGCGCCCGCACGCCATCATCGGCTGCAACGCGGGCCAGCAGCGGCTCGATATGGGCAAGGCGCTTCGCAGCCACCAGTCCGAACTCGGCCGCATGGCCGCGGATCGCATTGGAAAGCTGCGTGCGCCGCCGAACCATTTGCTCGCGCACCCCAAACAGCATCTGACCCGCCTGCTGCTCGACGCTCTTCACCGCCACGAAGCGGGTTCTCGGCCGGCTCGTCGCCTCGCAGTTCGCCTCCGCATCGGCCGCGTCGTGCTTGCCGCGCCGCAAATAGGCCTTTCGCGTGCTGAGCCGCCATCAGCACCGGATCGTGGCCCAATGCCGACAGCGTGCGCGCCCAGTGATGCGAGCCGCCGCACGCCTCAAGCCCGACCTTCACCGGCGCCAACTTGGCGAAGAACGGAACGACCCCACGTCGCTGCAGCTTGCGGATCAGCACAGGCCGCTCCAAAGCGTCGACACCGTGCAATTGAAAAACACTCTTGGACGTATCCATGCCAATGCGGATAACTTGTTCACGGACGGCTCCCTTGTTTGAGATCTCATACGACCTCACTCTGGCACATTCGATGCCGTCGGGCGCCGTCCACCCTATCATGCCCCTGGGCCATGTGATCCAGAAGGCCGGGAAGGAGAGAGGACAGAGAGTTCCGCCCGCCGGCGGACAGACGTCCTTCGCAGGACGATGGATGAGGTGAGTTCGCTGAGACACTCGTACTGATTGCAACCTGCCATCAAGACGCTCATTAGATTGTACCGCCTTATTCTCCGACCCCACACTGAGAGGCGAAACGTCGAGGCCGAAGAGAAGCAAGGCCCTGCGAAAGACGTCAAAACGCCGGAGACACGGAAAGCTCGGTAGCGCTTGACCGCAACACGCCGAATAGAGCAGCACAGCCAGCAAGGAGACCGCCTCTTGCGGCCCGGAACAAGTCTTCCTCGATAGAGAGCAGGGGACTGTTGTGGAATGGTTTTCAATAGACGCGTTTGGTGACGCGGCTCCTTGGCAGCCATCTTGAAGCGCGATGGCAGCGCCTCAACTTTATATTGGCGAACTTCTTACCAATGGACCAGACTCGGTTGCAAGGCGTTTAGGGCAAATCGGGGCAAACGGAAGTGCAGATCAAAGATGTCGTGCTCGCGCCTGGCAACGGCGCATTTTTCTATGACGATCAGGAAGCCATTAGATCCGGTGCAATCCAAGACGGCTTCATTTATCTCGGCGCACCGACCACGGCGGGGTTCAAGTCGATTCGCATTCCAGCATCTTCGCTCAGCGTTGGTCTCGTGCTTACCGACGACACCGTTGCCTGGGGCGACATGATGAACGTCCAGTACTCTGGTGCCGGTGGACGCGATCCTTTGTTCGACACCGTACAAATCTCAGATTTCACTTCACGCGTTATCACACCGCGGCTTCTTGGTCTCGATGCCTCTCATTTGCTTGAATCTTGCACAAAGGTTTTAGGCCCTGTCGAACACCAGCGGTTGCCTCTCGCTGTCGAGTATGGCGTAAGCCAAGCTCTTCTGCGAGCAGCCGCCTATATTCATCGTAAGACAATGGCGGAGATTATATGCGCGGAGTTTGATCTGCCGCTACCGACGTGCCGCGTCCCGATTTACTGCCAGAGCGGTGACGCACGCGAAATCAACGTCGACAAGATGATCCTGAAAGCGGTGGATGTGATTCCTCACGGGCTGATCAACTCACGGCAGAAATTCGGCACTGACGGCCTGACCTTCATGGAGTTCGTAAAATGGGTTGCAGCGCGCACGCGCGAGATTGGCCGCCCGGGCTATCACCCGGTGCTGCATTTTGATTTGTATGGCTGGATAGGCCAAGAAATTGGGCTGGAGCCGCAAAGAATAGCTGACTTTATATGCCGGGTTGCCGAGAGCGTTCCGGGTTTCACACTCAATGTCGAGTCGCCAGCGGACTTTGGTTCCACGCAAGCTCAAATTGAGAATTATGCCGAGATCGTATCGATTTTGGATGGTCGGGACTCTAGCGCGCGCATCGTCGTGGATGAGAGATGCAATACGCTTGAGGACATTCGGCTTTTTGCCGAAGCGAAGGGCGCGCATCTCGTGCAAATCAAGACGCCGGATGTCGGCTCAATAGCCGACGCGGTTCGCGCTGTTCTCATTTGTAAGCAGAACCGAGTTGGATCGTATGTCGGGGGAAGCTGTACCGAGACGGATCTGTCGGCCCAGGCGTCGGTCCACATTTCTGTAGCGACCCAGGCAGACATGATGCTCGCAAAGCCCGGCATGGGTGTCGACGAGGGATTTTCCGTGGTTGGGAACGAACAGAACCGGTTGCTTGCGATTCTGAACCTTCGAGCAACTAAGAATGTTGGATGAAACGCGGTGTGTCACCATGCAGAATAGCCTTGAGGGGATCACCGTCGTTGCTGTGGAGCAGGCGGTGGCCGCGCCTTATGCGTCGTCTCGCCTTGCGGATGCCGGTGCCCGGGTATTTAAGATCGAACGGCCGGAAGGGGACTTTGCCCGAAACTACGACAAATTGGTCCGGGGTCAGAGCTCTTACTTCGTATGGCTCAACCGCGGCAAGGAGTCGGTGTGTCTGGACCTAAGATTGGAAGCGGACCGCGAGGTCCTGGACACGCTCATTGCCGTAGCTGACGTCTTTATCCAGAATCTGAGGCCTGGCAGTATTGAAAAACTGGGTTTCGGGTCTGCTGATCTGCGTCGCCAATATCCGCGGCTGATCACCTGCGATATCTCGGGTTTCGGCGAGAAAGGGCCGTATTCGCACTTGAAGGCTTATGATCTCATCGTCCAGGCCGAAACAGGCCTATGCGCCATCACCGGCAACCAACATGGGGCCGCACGTGTGGGAGTCTCGGTTTGCGACATTTCGGCGGGCATGACAGCACATAGCGCCATTCTGCTGGCCCTCTATCACCGCGAGGTCACCGGTGAAGCCACCAGCATTCAAATATCACTGTTCGATGCCGTCGCCGACTGGATGAATGTCCCGGTTCTGCAAAACGACTACAGTGCCTATCACACGGTACGCGCCGGCGTGAATCACCCGTCGCTTGCTCCATATGGGGCCTATCGTTGCGCCGACGGCAAACAAGTCATTTTTTCAGTCCAAAATGACCGCGAATGGGTGAATTTCTGCGAGAAATTTCTAAAGCGGCCGGAGCTTACACGCGCACCTGGTTTTGCCGATAATATGGAGCGCCTAGGTCACCGGGCGCAAATTGACGAGATCATTGAGAGGCGCTTTTCTGAAGTGTCCTGCGATGAAGCGATGCGGGAGCTTGAAGCCGCCGGTTTGGCATACGGCCGACTAAACGAAGTGGCGGATGTTTCAAACCATCCACACATTCGCAGAGTTGAGGTTGGAACACCCGAAGGAACCGTCAAAACGATAGCACCGGCGCCGATTTTCAACTCCGAGCACCTCTCGTTGCGCCCAGTTCCCGCTCTTGGCGCTCATACCGAGACTGTCCGCGAGGAGGTTCTGGCGCGTTTGCGGGAGAGGGCCGCTTTGCGTGCATCTCGATAAGGTGAGCGCGCGATTTCCAAAGAGCCTGTGTACCGCGCATCATCTCAGCCCGCCGTAGCAAGCTCACGGTCACCGCCGTCGCTAAGATCGGCAGGGGAGGCGGATTCCATGATCAAAAACACCTTTGGGGCCTTTGAAAGCGCGACGTCTTTACCACGCTGGAGATCCCTGTTGTTCGTTCCCGCTCACGTTCCGCGGTTTGTGGAGACGGCTCATGAGCGCGATGCAGATGGCATCATTCTCGACCTGGAGGATTCCGTTCCCCAGGATCAGAAAGCCCACGCACGGCGGCAGCTCTCCGAATCCGTAGCAAAGGGGGCGCGCAAGGGCGGGTCTGTTTTGGTACGCGTGAATCGTGGTTTGCGCGCCTTGGCGGTCGATCTCGATGCAGCAGTGATGGCTGGTGTTGACGCACTGGTTCTTCCAAAGACTGATTCGGCAGAGTGGGTTTTAGAGATCGCAAATGCGGTTTCAGAACTTGAACGAGAAAGAAATCTTGCGCCTGGGCGCATCCGGTTCCTTGCCCAGATCGAGACTCCGGGCGCCCTGCAACGGCTCGCGGCCATTGCGTCGGCACATCCAAGGATGATCGCAATGGCGCTGGGGGCTGAAGACTTCAGTGCCGTTGTTGGCGGCGCCCCGGAATTCGACCTTCTTTTGACGCCGAACCTTTCTGTTCTTTTTGCCGCCCGCGCCGCCGGCTTGCTCCCGCTGGGCTTCATAGGAAGCATTGGCGAGTTCTCGGACACTCATAAACTTCGTGAATCCGCCGCGCATGCACGGCGGCTTGGCTTTGCCGGAGCTTTGGCCGTTCATCCGAGACAGGTAGCCATATTCAATGAGGCTTTCTCGCCAAGCCCACAGGAACTCGAGTGGGCCCGTCGCGTCGTAGCGGCGGAACAGGATGCCGCCACGCGTGGACTGTCCGCATTCTCGTTGGATGGCAAGATGATTGATCCGCCAGTGGTTCGGCGCGCCCACGAGATCCTGGCTCGCCAGCAATAACTGACCTGCATTTTATCCGCGGCCGGGCAGGCGGTTTTCGAGACATGGCCGACGGTTTGTCTTGCTCGCTATCTCGTTTCGAGATAGATACGAGGCACTGGCGATCATGCCCCGGTTGGATTTTGTATCGTGGACATCAGGCAGTTAAGATACTTTGTCGGCGTCGTCGAGGCCGGCAGTTTCACGAAAGCAGCTGCAACCCTCAACGTTGCTCAAAGTGCTCTAAGCCTGCATGTGCGTCAACTGGAAGAAGGATTCCGCACCCAGCTGCTGGTTCGCGACAGGACCGGTGTCAGCGTCACGGCGTCCGGAGACAAGCTGCTTGAGCGCGCGCGGAATATCCTGAAGGAAATTCAGCTGACTGAGGAGGAACTTACCAACACGGTGGCTGCTCCTTCCGGAGAGGTGACCATTGGCATTCCGTCAGGAGCCGCTCGCGTGCTTAGCGGTCCCTTGCTTGAATCCGTAAGAAGCGAGTTGCCGAGGATCTCGCTCAAGATGATCGAGGGCATGACGGGACCGCTGGAGGAGTGGATGGCAGCTGGCCGTTTCAATCTGGCCGTTCTGTACCGGACTGCCGAGAGCGTGGGGCCAATGACGGTGCTGGCCCGCGAAGAATTTTGCCTGGTGGTGCCGCCTGGTCAACCGCCTTTCGAAGATTCGATACCGCTGCCCGACTTGCACGCATTTCCGCTGGCGGTTCCCATGCGGAACAACAATGCCAGGCGTTCGGTGGCTGAAGTCGTTGCCCAACATGGTTGTGTTTTGGACGTTAGATTCGAAGTCGATTCCCTTTCTACGATCATCAATATGGTCATGGAAGGAAAGGCATATTCCATCCTTAGCCCGTCGGCCATTCAGAAAGAGGCATCTCATGGTCAAGTTAGAACCGTCAAGATCATCGATCCGGTGATTACCCGTTCCGTCGTGCTCGCCGTCAACCCGAAGGATGAGCGCTCTCCAGCCGTGTCTGCGGTCCGCAAGCTGATTCCCAAGGTCGTAAAGACTTTGATCGAGGGCAAGCGCTGGTCAGCCACGGTTCCGGACCGGGTTTAGGAGATCCCAACCCAAGTTCTTCCAGTGCTATCTCTCGTCGCGGCTGCTTAAGCGGTATCAATCTGGATTCGAGATCGTTTTGGGCGACATTCGATATTTGACCGCATGCAACTATCGCGATGAAATCGCAGACGAGAGAGCCACGGTCCGAACATCAGCTGGTCTCGTACCTGACAAATTTATTCAAGCGGAGCATGCGATGTTCAACGCAACAACCTATCAGCTTTACATCAACGGCAGGTGGCGAGGCGGTAGCGGAACCCTGACGGTGACCAACCCGGCGACAGAGAAGGTATTTGGCTCGGTGGCCGCGGCGTCGGCTTCGGATCTGGACGAGGCCCTTGCTTCAGCAGAGCGAAGCCGCCGGGCCTGGTCTTCGCAGCCGCCGAAGAATCGCGGCGAAATCCTTGTCGCGGCCGCCAGGATACTGGCCACCAAGGTGGGAGATGCAGCAAAGGATTTGTCGAGAGAACAGGGCAAGACGGTCGCCGAAGCAACAGGCGAGTACGCGCGCGCAGTCCAAACGTTGGAGTGGTACGGCACACACGCCCAAGAATTGTCGGCCCCAATTCCACATGGTCCGAACCGAATGATTGTCCCTGAGCCGCTCGGCGTGGTCGCTGCCTTCACGCCGTGGAACTATCCTGCCGTGCTCATCGCCCGCAAGCTTGCCCCTGCGCTGGCGGCAGGCTGTCCTGTGATCCTCAAAGGGGCTGAAGAAACACCCAGTGCGGCTATCCACATTGTCGAGGCGTTGCGCCAGGCGGGTATCCCGGACGGCGTTGTCAATCTTGTCTTCGGCGTACCGGCGCAAATTTCTGAACATTTGCTGAGCTCGCCGATCGTAAAGGTCCTCACCTTTACGGGCTCCACCGCTGTCGGAAGACATCTTGCCAAGCTTGCCGCTAATAACTTGCAGCGGTGCATCCTTGAACTCGGTGGACACTCGCCGGTCGTTGTATGCGAGGATGCGGATCTCGCAACAGCGGTTCCAGCAATTTCGGAATACAAGTTCGAGTGCGCAGGCCAGAGCTGCAACGCGCCCAGCAGAATCCTCGTCGCCCGGACGCTCTACGAGGAGTTTGTATTCCGAATGACCGAAGCGGCCCGCAAAATCAGGATCGGCCCCCCCGACGACCCTGCGACGGGGATGGGACCGATGGCAAACGCGCGGCGGATCGAGGCCATGCAGCTTCTGGTCAAGGATGCGGTGGATCGCGGCGCCCGCGTAGAGACCGGTGGCATCCGCTTGGACCAGCCGGGCTTTTACTGGCCGCCAACCATCCTGACAGGGGTGCCAAAGGACGCAAAAGTGCTTCATGACGAGCCGTTCGGGCCGATCCTGACCGTGGCGCCTTTCGACACGATCGAGGAGGCTATCGAAGAAGCCAATGCCACCGAGTATGGTTTGGCCGCCTACTTCTTCACTGGCGCCCTCGATGCGAAACGGACGCTGATCGGCGGTGTTTCGGCTGGCGCTGTCAGCGTAAATTACCTGAAAGGAGTTTCCGCGGATGCGCCGTATGGAGGCGTCAAACAGAGTGGTTATGGGTATGAAGGCGGCGAGCTGGGCCTGCGAAGCTTCCAGAGCTTGAAACTGGTCAATGGGCTCGGGTCATTCGGGTAAGAGTGGTGAACAAAAGGACACAAACCATTGCCGGCGAAGACATCGCAAGGAGCGTCGCCGACGCCCTTCAGTACATCTCGTACTACCATCCTCCAGACTATATCCGGTACCTTTCGCAGGCATATGCCCGGGAACAAAGCCCGGCGGCTAAGAACGCCATAGGGCAAATTCTGCTGAATTCACGGATGGCGGCGTTTGGGCGGCGGCCGATCTGCCAGGACACCGGCCTCGTAGTCGTCTTTGCAAAGGTCGGCATGGGCGTCCGCATTGCGTCAACGGCCAGTTTCGCCGACCTCGTGAATGAAGGCGTCCGCCAGGCCTATCTCGACCCTCAAAATCCCCTCCGACCATCGATCGTCTCGGATCCGCTTGCCGGGCGGGTGAACACACGTGACAACACGCCGGCAGTCGTCCACGTCGAGCTCGTGTGCGGCAACCAAATTGAGATCACCATCGCAGCAAAAGGGGGAGGATCCGAAAACAAGGCGCGTTTCACCACCCTTAACCCGAGCGCGTCCGTTGCGGACTGGGTGGTCGAGACCGTTTCGACCCTCGGCAGCGGATGGTGCCCGCCCGGCTTGATTTCGGTCGGCATCGGTGGCAGCGCTGAAAAGTCAATGCTGCTGGCTAAGGAAGGCATGAACGAGCCCATCGATATGTCGGAATTGATCGTGAGGGGGCCATCAAATGCGGAGGAGACACTGCGGGTTGAGCTTTATGAACGAATTAATGCGCTTGGCATGGGCGCTCAGGGCCTAGGTGGTCTGACGACAGTCGTTGACGTGAAGGTTACGAGCTATCCCACTCACGCCGCGTCCAAGCCCGTCGCGCTCATTCCGCAATGCGCCGCCAACCGGCACCTGAAGTTCACCTTAGACGGCTCTGGACCCATCAGGCTTGAGCCTCCCGACCTTTCCGAATGGCCCCAGATCGGTAATGAGGATTTGCACACAACCGGCGTCAGGCGGGTCAATCTCGATGCGCTCACAAAGGAAGAGACCGCATCGTGGCGCTGTGGGGAAACCCTTCTTTTGTCCGGTAAGATGCTGACGGGCCGTGACGCCGCCCACCAGCGAATGGTCGATTTGATCGATGCCGGCAAGCCCTTCCCGGTCGATCTGAGGGGACGCGTGATCTACTACGTCGGACCCGTCCGAGCAGTGAGGGATGAGGTCGTCGGACCGGCTGGCCCGACAACCTCCAGCCGTATGGACGATTTCACTGAAAAGATGCTCGCCGAGACTGGCCTATTTGCGATGGTCGGCAAAGCGGAAAGGAGCCCGGCGGCCATCGAGTCGATTGTGAGACACACAACGCCTTATCTCATCGCAGTGGGTGGTGCCGCCTACCTGATTTCAAAATCGATCAAGGCGGCGCGGCTCGTTGCCTTTGAAGAGCTGGGCATGGAAGCCATCTATGAATTCGAGGTGCAGGACATGCCGGTCATCATCGCTGTCGATGTCGAGGGAAATTCCATTCATAAGTCCGGGCCGCTCGAGTGGCGTAAGCGCATGGCAGCCGACAGCATCGCCCGCAGCATCGGTGTCTGAGTACGCTGGCTGCCGTATCGGTAACACAGGCGGCCATTTGTAGTTCAGCTCCTCGGCGAGCCAGACAAGAAAGGCTTTCAAGTCGCTCTCGCTGCCAAACGCTCAGTGTAATGACTGCATAGACCTGCCGTACTTACGATGCACGCTCAGGAAGATGCGTCATTCATTTACGCGGAGGCCCCGCCGACAGGCGATTATTCCTTTCCAAATACGTCATCTCCCAGTTGGGGGCAGGGGCCTACCCCAACTCTTCTACAACGTTCTGCTTGGATCGTTCTCAGTTCCCCTGACTTCTACAACCTCGCAGTAGCTTGCAGGCGAGGACGAATGACGCCCATAATATTCGTTCGCTTCGATTGACAGATCTAGAGCACGTCCTGTGATCGATGAATCGATTGTGATGTTGACCTGCCCCTAAGAATTTCCTCCATCTGAGATTAGAGTCCGGCCCTTGATCGAAGGACGGACTGATGAAGAGAAAGCGGTTCACAGAAGAGCA
>NZ_JAMYSN010000029.1:0-63766 GCF_040321955.1 Mesorhizobium sp. M0217
TCTCTCGCCAAACCATCGCCGGTCCTCCCGGCGAAGGAGAAAACTGTCACCCATGCTATCGGTCCATTCTGTTACCTATCTATCCGGTTCGGACATGCCGGACATCTCCCCCACAACAAGGGGGGAGATTGGCCATCTACCACTGCGGAGCAGTGCACAAGAATTGCGGAAAAGCGAACATTTCCCGGGGTCGGCCCGCTTTATCATCGCCTGCTCAGGCAGCGGCGCCTCGGCGATCGCCAACCACCCCAGCGGAGGCGGACCGTCGGGGCGCCCAACAAAAGAGGGAACGACGATGAAATTCATGCTGACCGACCGCAATTTGCACCCGCAGGCGAAGCCCGTTGCCGATGGTTTCAGGAAGGGCGGCGTCAACCGGCGCGAATATCTCGCCATCATGGCCGGCTTTGGCGTCAGTGCCGCCGGCGCGCTGGCGCTGGGCGGCCTTTCCCCTTCGCCTGCCCGGGCCGAAGAGCCGAAACGCGGCGGCACCTTGCGCGTCGCCATGAACGTCAAGGGTTTCAAGGATCCGCGCACCTTCGACGGTGTCGAGATGTCCAATGTGGCGCGCCATTGCAACGAATATCTGGTGCGCTGGAACCGCGACTTCACCTTCGAGCCGTGGCTGCTCGAAAGCTGGGAAACCAGCGACGACGCCAGGACGCTGACGCTGCATGTGCGCAAGGGCATCGCCTGGTCGAATGGCGACACCTTCAACGCCGACGACGTCATCCACAATCTCACCCGCTGGTGCGATGCTTCCGTCGCCGGCAACTCGGTCGCCGCGCGCATGGGTGCGCTGATCAATGCCGACACCAAGAAACCGGTCGACGGCGGCATCGAGAAGGTCGACGACTTCACCGTAAAGCTCAATCTGCCGAAACCCGACATTTCGCTGATCGCCGGCATGGCCGACTATCCCGCGCTGATCATGCACCGCTCCTATGAGGGCGGCGACGGCCCGATGAAGGCGCTGGCGATCACCACCGGCCCTTGCGAACTGGTCAGCTGGAATGCCGAGACCAGTGCTGAGGTGAAGCGCAAGGACAAGCCCTGGTGGAAGGGCGACTTCTACCTCGAGGGCATCAAATGGGTCGACTACGGCTCCGATCCCAATGCGATGCTGTCGGCCTTCGAATCCGGCGAGATCGACACCGACCACGAGACCGCCTCCGACGCCGTGTCGCAGACCGAGCAGATGGGCTTGCTGAATTCCGAGATCGCCACCGGATCGACCATCGTTGCCCGTTTCAATGTCGGCAACGCGCCCTATGACGACGTCAAGGTGCGCCGCGCCGCCCAGCTTGCCGTCGACAATTCCGCCGTGCTGGCGCTGGGCCTCGGCGGTCGCGGCAAGCCCGCCGACAACCACCATGTCGGTCCGATGCATCCTGAGTTTGCCGATATCGGTCCGGCCAAGCGAGATATGGATCAGGCGAAGAAACTGCTCGCCGAGGCCGGCAAGGCCGACCACGAATTCGAGCTCATCTCGGTCGACGTCGAATGGCAAAAAAGCACCGGCGATGCGATTGCCGCGCAAATGCGCGAAGCCGGCCTGAAGATCAAGCGCACCGTGCTGCCGGCCGCCACCTTCTGGAACGACTGGAGCAAATACCCCTTCTCCACCACCGAATGGCTCGGCCGCCCGCTCGGCGTCCAGGTGCTGGCGCTCGCCTACAAATCGGGCGCCGCCTGGAACGAAAGCGCTTACGCCAACAAAGAGTTCGACGAACTCCTCGACAAGGCGCTGGCAGCGCCCGACGCCGCCCAGCGCAAGGAGATCATGGCCAAGATCGAGCAGAACCTGCGCGATTCCGGCATCATCATCCAGCCCTACTGGCGCTCGGTCTACCGCACCTACCGCAAGGGCGTGCAAGGTTGCGAACAGCACCAGTCGCTGGAGCAGCATTTTGAGAAGGTGTGGCTGGAGGGGTGATCCTTCGGGGACGCCGCATACCGGCTGGCACCTGAGCGGTATGTCGCTCAGGTAGATACCTGCAGCGCACTCCGAGCATTTACGACGGTGTCTGTCTTGACGCAGCGACCGTGGATCGGTCTGGTGTGTCGACGAGGCGCCGCTGTGCTCGCGTCATTCCGGAGAATACACATGCGCGCCCGTTGGGCTTTCATTCTTGCACCCATTATTCCGGCGATCCTGCCCGGCTACAATTGGCATGCGAACCACCCAGAGACGGGGCCGTTGTCGGGCTTCATCTTCGTAACCCTTGTTTTCTATGTTGTGGAGGCGGTGGTAGGAATTCCGGCCTTCTATGTCCTGACCCGACGGCGCTGGCAGTTTTTTTGGGTATACGTCGTCGTTGGCTTTCTGGCAGTTTTTGTTCCAGCGTTTGTCTTCGGCCTCAGTAAGTGGAGTCCTCCATTGGGAATCGGCGGAGTTCTCTATGCATGCTCCTTCATAGGGATACTCGGTGGCGCTACAGGGCTGATCTTCTGGTTTTTGGTGCGCCCAGACAAGGACCGTGTCGAACAGATTGCTTCGCACTTTACCTAGGTCAGCACCCCAAGATTGAGTTCAAGGCCTGATACACTTTGGCCGCGATATTTTGCACGAGAACGCATGGACCACTTCGACCTCGGCACCTATCGCCGTCCAATCTCCACCGCCTCGGCCGAGACGCAGCGCTGGTTCGATATCGGGCTGAACTGGTGCTACGGCTTCAACCATGAGGAAGGCATAAAGTGCTTCGAGAAGGCGCTGGAGACAGATCCTGATTGCGCCTTCGTGCATTGGGGCATCGCCTATGCCGCCGGGCCTTTTTACAACCTCACCTGGAACGAGCACGGCAAGGACGAGGCAGACCGTGCGGCCAAACGCTGCTTCGACCATGTCCAGCTCGCGCGGGATGTGGCGATCACCTCGTCGTGCCTGTGTCGGACGAGCGCGGAGGCGGGGCCAAGCTGTTGTCACTGAAATCCCGCCGCCCGACCAGCCGAGTCGGCTTCGCCTTCTAAGAGAAAATCTCCGCCAGTTCATCTACGCTGGTACCTTCCCTAACCTGGCGCAGTTCAAGATAGGCGACCGCAATGGCCACCGATGCCACCGTGGACACGACCGTCACGATAAGGACGCTTCCGAAAGCGCCGAAAATCAGGGCGACCGTCGAGAGGCCGCTGAAGAAAGCGAAAATCAGGCCGATCAGCAGGGCAAACATCATCTGGAAGGCAAGCGCCGCCAAAAACAGGATCAGCAAGACACCGAACATCGGCCAGCGGCTGCCCTTGGTCAGAGCACGGCTGCGCGACATCGCGCCAAACACGCCAAGCCGCTCCTGCATCAGCACCGGCACGGAAACCGATATGCCGAGTAGCCACCTGATGCCGGCAACGAGCAACACCACGAAGGCAATGATCGCTCCGAAGATCGGCACCAACATTCCGGCGATGCCCATCACGATGAGGCCAAGGATCATGGCCAAAAAGACAATCAGCCCCACCCCCAACGTCGGCAATATGCTGCGCAAGGCTATCTGGATGCAGTCGCCGATCACCGGGCGCTTGCCGTTCAGGTCCTCTATCGTCGCTTGCACCAGCGAGGACTGGAACAACAGCGCGCAAACGAAATAGATCAGGCTTGAAACGAGCGATAAGAACGAGCTGCTCATAATGACCCACTTCGCGCCGAGTGGAGGTGTGGCGATGTAGCCGTTGGGGCCGGCATTCCAGTGGTTCGACAGATTGAGCGCAACTGCTGGGAGGACCAGGAAAAGCGCCGCCAAAGCAATCATCAGACCGGGATTGCGTTCGATCACGGCGAAGGTGTTGTTGAAAACCCTGCCGATCTGGAACTTCTCAAGCCGCGCCGCCGCCGTCGATGCCACGATTACCCCTTCCGGCCCGAGCTAGATCCCGGCCAATCGCGCCAACATGACTGGCTGTTCTCGGGCCAAAATCTTCGTTACGAGAATATCTGCGCCAGTTCGTCGACGCTGGTGCCTTCCTTGACCTGGCGCAGCTCGACATAGGTGACGGCAATCGCCACCGAAATCACCGCCGAAACGATTGTCGACAGCAGGCTGCTTCCGATGGCGGCGGCAATGAGTCCGGTCGTGCTGATCCCGCCGCTCGCAATAGCAGCCTGAAACAGCAAGGTGAAAACCACTTGTAGCCCTATCGCAACAATGCCGAGGACCAGAAACAGCGCGAATATCCGCCAGCGGCTTCCCTTCGTCAGCGCCCTGCTTCGCGAAATCGAGGCGAAGACGCCAGGCCTTTCCTGAACTGCGACGGGCACAGCCACCGATATGCTGATCAGCCACATGGCTATGGGGATGAGCGACAGAAGTGCAATCACACCGCCGACGATGGGGATGGCCATGGTGATGACCGTTAATATCATCGCCACCAGAAACATTGCCACGATGATCACAATACCAATTCCGAGCGTGGGGAGGAAGCTGCGCAAGGCTATCTGAATGCAATCGCCAATCGACGGGCGCTTGCCGTTCAAATCTTCGATTGTCGCTCGTACCAGCGCCGCCTGCGCCAGAAAGGCCAAGATCAGGAGCACCAGGCCGGCAATCATCGAAACGGCACCATAGCCCGCCATCGCCGATTGCTCGAAGCTCGCCCCAGGTACTGCTATCTTTGCAATCTGTCTAAAGCTCCAGATGTTGTACAGCAGCGCAGGCAGCGTCGAAAAAAGGCCGACGATGGCGGCAAGTGGGACGAAGCTTCGTCCGATTACCGAAAACGTATTGCTGAAAGCCCTGCCGATGCTGAACCGTTCCGGCCGCTCGCTCGCGATTGACGTCATGTTACATTCCCCCCGACTAATGGATACCCGAAATCAGAAAGTATAAATCACCGATATTGATACTTGCGGTTGCCGCCGCTTGCAATTGCCTTGGCGTATTGCCAGTGTCGGCCCGCGAACCGCAGGTTGCATGGGGGCGAAAAGGTGACTGCTGCACAGCCGGACGCTGCGCAAGCCGAATGGCTGGCCAAACTGCACAAGCAGTTGCTGTCAGACGATTCGATCCAGTTCGACCTGCCGGCCTACAGACCACCCGAGACACCCGAGTGGCTGAGACCGCTGGGCGAGTTCCTGAAATCGCTCGGCCCGTACATGATCTACCTGTTCTGGGGCGCGGTGATCACAGGTGCCGCGATCATTCTGCTGCTGATTGTCCTTGAAGTGAAAGGCGTCGCCTGGCGCCTGCCCTGGTGGCGCAAAAAGAGCGTGACCGAGGCGGAAGCGATATGGCACCCCGACGTTGGCGCCGCGCAGATCCTGTTGTCGGAAGCCGATGCGCTGGCCGCCCGGGGCGAGTATGACGAGGCGGTGCATCTCCTGCTGCGCCGCAGCGTTGCCGACATTGCCGGCCGCCTGCCCGACTTCCTGCGCCCGTCGCTGACCGCGCGCGATATCGCGGGAGCGGCGTCGCTGCCAACGCGGGCGCGTGGCGCCTTTACCCAGATCGCGCGCATCGTCGAGGCGGCGTTGTTCGCGCGCCGGCCGGTCGGGCCCGAGGGCTGGCAGGAGGCGCGCAGCGCCTATGAGCGATTCGTCTTCAGGGATGCCTGGACGTGAGTGACGCGACAGCCGACATCGCCCAGCAGGAGCCGTTCAGCCGCAGGACGCTGTTCTGGGGCATTTTCGCCAGCCTGCTCGCGGCCGCAGGCTTCTTCCTGTTGTCCACCTATGCGCCCGACTTTCGCCAGCCGAGCGTCGGTGGCGCAACCCCGCTGTCGAAGAGCGGCATCGGCTATGCCGGCTTGGCGGAATGGCTGGAGCTGACCGGCGAAGCGCCCGACATGGCGCGGTCCGACAGCGATCTTCAGATCGACACGAACCTCCTGATCGTCACCATTTCGCCCGACAGCGACCCGGATGCGCTTGCCAACATCATCAAGCTTCGCAAGGGCCTGGATACGCTGTTCGTTCTGCCCAAATGGGCGACCTTGCCGCTGGCCTTGCACGAAGGCTGGGAGATGAAGATCCAGCGACTGCCGGATGTGGTGGTCAACGACTGGCTCGGCCGCATCGCCAAGGCCAAGCTCGGCGAAGGCGAAAGCACGGCCAAGCAACTCGACGTCTCAGGGCAAATGGTCAGCGTTCCCGACCAGTTGCAATGGGTGGCCGACGAACACCCGCTGATTGCCGCCGGCAACGGCAAGGCCGTGCTGACCGAGGTCGAAGACGAGCGGTTCTACATTCTGACGGACCCCGATCTCATCAACAACGCTGGCTTGAAAGATCCCGACAAGGCGGCGGCGGCGCTCAAGCTGATCGAGCTCCTGCAGCCCGAAGAGGGTGCCGTCATGTTCGACCTGACGCTGCATGGCGTCGGGCGAAAATACGATCTCGCCAAGCTTCTGGTCGAACCGCCTTTCCTGGCGCTGACGCTGACCATCCTGGCGGCGGCGGCACTTGCCTTCCTGCATGGTCTTGGCCGGTTCGGGCCGCCACGGGCCGATCAGCGCGCCATCGCCTTCGGCAAGCGCGCGCTGGTCGACACCACGGCGATGCTGTTGCGCCGCGCCGGCCGGCTGGAGGAACTGGGCGACCGCTATGGAGCACTGGCGCGCGTGCGCGCCGGCGCGCTGCTCGGCGCGCCGCACGGTTTGCAGGGCGAAGCGCTCGACCGCTGGCTCGATTCCCGCGATAAGGGCGAAACCGGCGGGTTCACGACCCGCCTGCAAGCGGCGAACGCGGCAAAGACCCTGACACAAATGCATGATGCAGCCGAAAAGCTGCACGACTGGACGGCAAGGAGGCTCGGTGAACGTCGATGATGTGAAGGCCCTGGCGACACAGATCAGGGAAGAGGTGGCCAAGGCCATCACCGGGCAACACGATACGGTCGATCTGATGCTGATGGCATTGTTCGCCGGCGGGCATATATTGCTCGAAGGACCGCCGGGCACGGCCAAGACGATGACGGCGCGCTGCTTTGCCCAGGCGCTGGGGGTCGCCTATGGCCGTATCCAGTTCACGCCCGACCTGATGCCCGGCGATATCGTCGGTTCCAACATCTACAATTTCCAGACCGGGCAATTCACGCTGACGCGCGGCCCGATCTTCTGCGACCTTTTGCTCGCCGACGAAATCAACCGCACGCCGCCCAAGACCCAGGCCGCCCTTTTGGAGGCGATGCAGGAACATGCCGTCACCTTCGACGGCACCACCCATGCGCTCGGCCAGAATTTCATGGTGGTGGCGACGCAGAACCCGATCGAGCATCAGGGCGTCTATCCCCTGCCCGAGGCCCAGCTCGACCGTTTCCTGTTCAAGCACCGGGTGAGCTACCCCGGCGCGCAAGAGGAAAAGGCGATCATCATCCATCATGGCGGCGGCACCGCCTCGCACGATATCAAGCAATACGGCATCACCGCCCAGGCCGACCGCAAGACGCTGGAAAAGGCGTTGGCGACCGTCGGCGAGGTCACGCTTGTCGACGACGTCGTGGACTATATCGCAAGGCTGGTGCGGGCCACGCGCGCCAGCCCCGATCTGGAGGTCGGCGCCAGCCCGCGCGCGGGCGCCATGCTGGCGAGAGCTGCACGGGCTCGGGCAGCGCTCGACGGGCGTGCCTATGTCATCCCCGACGACGTCAAGGCGCTTGCCGTGCCGGCGCTGCGCCATCGCGTTATCCTGTCGCCGGCGGCGCAGATCGACGGCCGCCTGGTCGAACAGATCGTGACCGACCTTGTAGACCAGACGGAAGCGCCACGTTGATTTATCCGAGCGGCCGGGCAGTCTGGGCAGGTGCGGCCGGTGCAATACCGGCCTTCCTGATCGCGCTCGCGCTGCCGTCGCTGTGGTATCTCGGCCTGTTGTGGATCTGCGCGCTGCTTGCTTTCCTGGCCGTGGACGCGGCCGCCGGGCGCGGACGGGCTTCTCTGAACGCCAGCATCCATGCCCCGCCGCAAGTCAGCGTCGGCGGCCAGTTCACCGTCAATGTCACCGCCAGGCTCAGCGGACGGTCGCGCGCGGTGCAGGCGCGTCTTGGCCATGACGAGCGGCTGGAACCGCTGGGCGGCACCGGCGGCGCATCGACCGCCGAGGCCGGCAGCGCATCGCTCGATCTCAAATTTCAGGCGCTGCGGCGCGGCATCGCCAGGTTCGATCGCCTGTGGGTGCGCTGGCGCGGGCCGTTCGGGCTGGTCTGGAACCAGGTGGTGCTGCCGATGGACAGCAAGGTGGCGGTGCTGCCCGACGTCAGCAGCGCCCGCGACGAGGCGATCACGCTTTTGCAGCGACAGGCGCTGCCCGACGGCCATGCGCAGCGCCGAGCCGGCCAGGGCCGCGAATTCGAGGCGCTCAAGGATTACCAGCCCGGCATGGGCCGGCGCATGATCGACTGGAAGCGCAGCGCCCGCCACGGCAGGCTTCTGGCGCGCGAATTCCGCATCGAGGAGAACAACAACATCGTGCTGGCCATCGATAGCGGCCGCTTGATGTGCGAGCCCGTCGACGGCGTGCCGAAGGTCGACCGCGCCGTCACCGCCGCTTTGCTGTCGGCGTTCATTGCGCTGAAGGGCGGCGACATGGTCAGCCTGTTCGGCTTCGACGCGCGACCGCGCGTTTCCAGCGGCGCCGTGCGCGGCTCGGCCAGCTTCGCCATGATCCAGAAGCGGGCGGCGGAGATCGACTATTCTACCGAAGAGACCAATTTCACCCTGGCGCTGACGACGCTGGCGGCGCGGCTCGACCGGCGCTCGCTGGTGATCATCTTCACCGATTTTGTCGATCCGATCAGCGCCGAACTGATGCTGCGCACCGTAGGCCGGCTCACCGAACGGCATCTGGTGCTGTTCATGATGATGAAGGATGTCGAGCTGGAGACACTGGCCGACATGCCGCCGGACACGCCGGAGGATGTGGCGCGCTCCGTCGTCGCCGGCGGGCTGCTGCGCGAAAGGCAGGTCGTCATCGGCAGGCTCAGGCTGCTCGGCGCGCACGTCATCGAAGCCGACTACCAGAGGCTCGGACCGGCGCTGGTCGAGCGCTATCTCGAACTCAAGCGAGAGGATCTGTTGTGAACGCGCTGGTCGGCAAGGATGCCGTGCGCCAGTCGCTGGCGAGCTTCCGTTCGGAGCGCGAGGCCGACTGGAAGGCGTTCGAGGCGCTGCTCGCCCGGGTCGAGAAACGCGCGCCGCGCACGCTCTCGGAAGACGAGTTGCTGTCGCTGCCGCTGCTCTACCGCTCGGCGCTGTCCTCGCTCTCGGTGGCGCGGGCGACGTCGCTCGACAATGCGCTGGTCAGCTATCTCGAAGCGCTGTGCCTGCGCGGCTACTTCTACCTCTATGGCGCGCGTCGCGGCTTGCGGCAGCGCATCGGCGATTTCTTTCTGCATGACTGGCCGCATGCCATTCGCGATTTGTGGCGCGAGACCTTGCTGTCGGTCGTCCTGACCTTTGTCGGCGCCGGCGCCGGCTACTGGCTGGTGGCCAAAGACAAGGGCTGGTTCGACGCCATCATTCCGCCGAGCCTGGCCGGCGGGCGCAACCCGGATGCCTCGGTCGAAGTCCTGCGACAGGTGCTTTATGACGGCGCCGACAGCAATTTCCTGTCGGGCTTCGCCGCCTATCTGTTCACGCACAATGTCCAGGTGGCGATCCTTGCCTTCGCGCTCGGCTTTGCTTTCGCGGTGCCGAGCGTGCTCCTGATCCTGATGAATGGCTGCCTGCTTGGCGCGATGTTCCAGATCTACATCGCCAAGGGGCTCGGGCTGGAGCTGGGCGGCTGGCTGTCCATCCACGGCACCACCGAGATGTTCGCGATCGCCTTGGCGGGCGCCGCCGGCATGCGCATCGGCACGCGCATCGCCTTCCCCGGCGAACTGACGCGGATGACGGCTGCTGCCTATGCCGGGCGCGTGGCCGCCACCACCATGGTCGGGGTGACGATCATGCTTTTGTTTGCCGGCCTGCTCGAAGGCATCGGCAGGCAGGTGATCACCAGCGACGTGACACGCTATGCCATTGGCGGCGTCATGCTGACGCTGTGGCTTTGCTATTTCTATGTGTTCAGGGTGGTGCGGCATGGCAACCGCTAGGCGTGCTGCCGTCTCGACAATACGGCCGCTGATCACGCCGGAAGGGGTCGATCTCCGGATCAAGCTCGTCGATGCCGGCACTCGCGCCGCCGCCTTCCTGCTCGACTTTGTCATCATCATCGTCACGGCGATCGTGATCTCGATCGTTGCACTGTTCGGGCTGGCCGGCCTCAAAGGCGAAGGCGCGCAGCCGCTGTTCATCGTCTGGATCATCCTGATCTTCTTCCTGCGCAACGCCTACTTCATCGTCTTCGAAGCCGGCCGCCGCGCCGCCACACCCGGCAAACGGATGCTCGGCATCCGGGTGGCATCGCGCAGCGGCGCCGGCCTGTCAGTCGATCAGGTCATTGCCCGCAACCTGATGCGCGAGATCGAGATCTTCCTGCCGCTGTCGATCATCCTCGGCCGCAGCGAGATGGGGCTCGCCGACACGTTGTCGACGATCTTCGGGCTGGTCTGGACGCTGCTGTTTGCGCTCTTCCCGCTGTTCAACCGCGACCGTATGCGGATCGGCGATCTGCTTGCCGGAACCTGGGTGGTCGAGGCGCCGAAACTGGCGCTGGTCGAAGACCTGTCGCAACGCCAGGACACCACCACCCGCGCCTTCCGCTTCACCCAGGCGCAGCTCGATGCCTATGGCATCGCCGAACTGCACAAGCTGGAAGAGGTGCTGCGCCGCGACGACTATTTCGCACTGAAAGCCGTGGCCGAAACGATCGGGCGCAAGATCGGCATGATGGTCGAGCCGGTCGATTCCAGGGCCTTCCTGACCGCCTATTATGGCGAGTTGCGGGCTCAACTCGAACGCAAGCTTTTGCTGGGCAACCGCAAGGCGGATAAGTATCAGCGGTGAGCTGTGCCTCAGATGGGAGTCGATACATGAGACATTGCTTCCTGAACATAGTTAATAAAAGTGTGTTTGCAATTCCGATGGCTACCACCCGCGACGGCTGGGAGAAGTTCGCAGGTCCCGTCATTTTGATTGGCGAGCTACCTTCGGTCTCCGACAAAGAGATCGGTCTAGCAACACTCAACGCGCTTGGTGCTTATGCCAGCGATGTGCCCGACGACATCGTACACACGGTTCTTCTTGACAGCTCGGCTTCGCGGTTCGGCTTCAAGTCGTACAACTCCCTCCTTCGGAAATCCCGTCAGATGTCGGTCGACCAGGGAAGGGACGACAAATTCACACTTACCCCCTATGCCAAAGTCAACAGAGAGAGTGCCGTGCCGCTGGACACGATCTTGTCTTCAACAGATACGCCAGAGGATCTCGGGCGTGCTGTTCGAGAGTGCATTGCGCTTTGTCGTTAACAGCGTCGAGTAATCGGTCACCATGAACACCTCTCCATCCGAGCTCGAACTCCAGGAAATGGAGGCGCGCGTGCTGCCGCAGCTCAGCCCGGCCCATGGAAATCATGGGTCGAGGGTCGGGATTTGCTGAGCAGATCGAATTTCATTCAAACCGACGAAGGCGCGGATCGCGGCGATGATATCGAAATGGCCAGCGCCACGGCCGAAGACCAGGATTTCATGGCTGCGGCGCGGCAGGACATGCCTCGCCTGATCGCCGAAGTGCGCAGGCTGGGCGCACTTCTCAATCAAACGAAGTAAAAGCGGCGAGGCCGCCTACCCCACCCAATTTTCATAGTCGGACACCAGCAGGTGCACCGGCGCAACGTCCTCGTGGATGTTGGAGAAGCGGCCGATCGGTTCGCGGAAGACGTTGTCGGTAAGGTCGTCATTGACGGTCGAGACCTCGCCGATCAGCACATCCTTGCCCTCGGCCCAGAAGGCGTGCCAGACGCCGGGCAGCAGCGTCACGCTCTGGCCCGGGTCGAGTTTCAGGAGCCCGCCTGCCGGCAGCCTGTGGATGGTGCCGTCGACCGGCACCGTCACTTCGGCCTTCGGATCGATGCCGCCGTCGCGATCGTGCATGAACAGTTCCAGCACGAGCTTACCGCCGCCGCGGTTGATGATGTCCTCGGCCTTGATGTTGTGGCGGTGCATCGGCGACAGCTGATCCTTGCGCGAGATCATGATCTTCTCGGCATAAAGCATGCCCATGCCCTTCTTCATGTCGGCATAGACGCCGTTGCGAACGGTGAACAGGAACAGGCCGAGTTCGTCGAATTTTTCCTGGCCGTAATCGGTGATGTCCCAACCGAGCCGCGAGGTGAAAATGGCGGCGGAGTCGGCCTTGCGCGCCTTCATCTCTTCCGGGCTCCAGTAGGCGAAGGGCGGCATGATGTAGCCGAACGAGCGGATGAAGGCGTCTGCATCGCGGATGATGTCGTTGACGGTGGAGCGTTTCATGATCGTGATCCCTTCGCGTCGCGTTCCCTGGAGTTATCTGAAGCGCATAGCCGAACAGCGCTGCGGTGTCGACGCAAACTGCGTGCTGGCCCCATGACATCCGTGCGGATCGGGGCCATAAGTCAGCCAGATTTCCCAAGGTGATATTTCATGCAAGGCATAGACGACCTCGACACGCCGGCGATCCTCATCGACGCGGCCCGCGCCGAAGCCAACATCGCACGAGCGCAGGCGCATGCCGACCGCCACGGGCTGAAACTCAGGCCGCACATCAAGACGCACAAGCTGCCTTATTGGGCGAAGAAGCAGATGGCGGCCGGCGCGGTCGGCATCACCTGCCAGAAAATCGGCGAGGCGGAAGTGATGGCCGATGCCGGGCTCTCCGACATCTTTCTGCCCTACAACATCCTTGGCCGCGCCAAGCTGGAGCGCCTCAAGGCGCTGCATGGTCGTGTGACGCTGTCGGTGACGGCCGACAGCCGCGAAACGCTGGAGGGGCTCGCCGCTACTTTCATCGATGCCGGGCGGCCCCTGCCCGTGCTGGTCGAATGCGACACCGGCATGGGCCGCTGCGGTGTGCAGAGCGCCGCCGAGGCGTTGGCCTTGGCGAAAATGATCGACCAGGCCAAGGGGCTCACCTTCGGCGGACTGATGACCTACCCCGCGGCAGGCCGCGCCGCCGAGGCTGAATCGTGGCTGGCCGGCGCCAAACAAACGCTCGCGGCCTCGGGCCTCGCCTGTGAACGCATCTCCAGCGGCGGCACGCCTGACATGTGGCGCTCGGGCGAGGACAGCGTGGTGACCGAATACCGCCCCGGCACCTACATCTACCTCGACCGCTACCAGGTCGCCAAAGGCGTCGGCACGCTCGACGATTGTGCGCTGACGGTGCTCGCCACCGTGGTCAGCCATCCGACGCCGGCCCGCGCCATCCTGGACAGCGGCAGCAAGGCGCTGTCCAGCGACACGCTGGGGCTCGCCGATTTTGGCGAGCTGCTCGGCATGCCCGGCGCCCGCGTCACCAGCTTGAGCGAGGAACATGGCACGGTCACGCTTGGAAATGGTGCGAAGCTTCGCATTGGCGAGCGCGTGCGCGTGGTGCCTGATCATTGCTGCGTCGTGACCAACCTGTTCGACCAGGTGCATCTGATCGATGGTGACAAGGTGCTGGAAACGCTGAAGGTGGAAGCGCGTGGGCGGATGGGGTGAGGCTTTTCGTTTTGGAGGCTCGCCCTATTTCGACATTGACGAATTGTAATTTATAACTTACTAGTCCCCATGGCAATCCTGAAGCAGACAGCCACCTTTCGGAGGTGGCACCAAAAGCTGAAAGACGGAAGAGCCAAGGCGGCAATTGCCGTTCGGCTGCAACGTTTGATTGTAGGAAATCCCGGCGACTAGTGGGTGAAGGCATCAGTGAATTGCGCATTCACTATGGGCCCGGCTATCGCGTTTATTTTCACAAGCGCGGTGAAACGGTCATCCTGCTCCTGTGCGGCGGGGATAAAAGTTCACAAGAAACCGACATACGGACAGCAAAGCGCCTGGCCGTAGAATGGAGTGACGACAATGGTTGAAAAAATCTATGATTTCGATCCCGCCGAAATGCTCGATTCCGATACGGCAATCGAGGCGTTTCTGGCAGAGGCAATGGAAACCGGAGACGCCAAATTCGTCGCGTCCGCCCTCGGTGTCGTTGCCCGCGCCAAGGGGATGAGCAACATTGCCAGAAAGACCGGCTTGGCTCGCGAGCATCTTTATACCTCGCTCAGCGAAAACGGTAATCCTACGCTGGAAACCACACTGGCGGTCATGAAAGCATTCGGCTTTCATTTGGCCCCAAAGCACGATGCAACTCAGGTCTAATCTACGCCAGCGCGCGTCGAGCGCGAGGTTGTTCGGGCCAACTGAAATCAGGACGGATAAACCGGACCCAGCGCCGCCTTCAGCGGATCCAGCGCGTCGCCATACAGCTTCCAGCGCTCGACCGAGGATGAATAGATCGGCTGGCGCACCTGCCAGCGGCTCGGCGTCCGCACGGTGCGCTCGGTCTCGTTGAAACGCAGGCAGGCATCGTCCCACTCGACGCCGAGGAATCCGATCAATCCACGGGCGCGATTTTCGAAATCGGCGACCGTTTCTTCGTAGGGCATGTCGTGGATATTCAGCGGGATGACCTTGGTCCAATGGCGCATCAGGCGGTCATACTCCCGGTAATACTGCCCAAGCTTGGTAAGATCGGCATTATAGCCGTGCGCCTCGGAAAAATTATGCATGAAACAGGACGCGCAATTGTCCATCGGGTCACGCCGGCAATGGATGATGCGGGCATTCGGCAAGATCAGGCTGATGAAGGCCAGCAGCTCGAAATTATGCGGCATCTTGTCGACGACAAGCCGCGCCGTGTTGTTGCGCTTTTTGAGATCGTCGAGATATTTCGATCCAAGCTCCTTGGCCTTGGCCGCAGTGAGCGCCGCCATGGCCTTGGTGAAAATGGCTGGGTCGAGCTTGTCGAACCCAAGTTCGCCGGCAAGTGAACGAATGGTCGACAACTCGCCGGCGCCATGGATATCGCGATGACTGGCGCATATCTGCTCGGTCAGCGTCGTTCCCGACCGTGGCATGCCGACGATGAAGACCGGGCGTCTGGATGGATTTCCCAAATTGGCTCGCGCCTCGAAGAAGCCGGCGTCGAAAGTGTCGATGAAGCTGTCGTAAAGCTGGGTGTGCCGGTCGATGTCGAAATCATTGCCGGAAATCGCCTTGGCCCTCGCGAAATGGCGGATGGCCGGGCTATACTCGCGCTGATCATTGAGCATCTTGCCGGCGGCGTGGTGCAGCACTACCCGCTCGCGATCGGTGGTTGTCGGCAATTCCAGGCGTTTCAGCACCAAAGGCAACGCCGGATCGTCCTTGACCGCCCGGCGCGCAAGCGCCATTCCAGCCAGCGCCTCGACATGGCCCGGGTCGATGGCAAGGGCCTTGCTGAAGCATTCGACCGCCTCGGCCGGCCGGCCAATGTCGGTGAGCAAATCGCCCATACCGGCAAGTGCCATCACCGACTGGCCGTCGATAGCCAGCGCCTGGCGATAGAACCCTTCGGCAATGTCGCCCTCGAGCTGGCTGCGGTAGGAGCGGCCGAGATTGCACAGCGCTTCGATGAGCCCTCCATCGAGCTCGATCGCCTTTCTCAGATGTCTGCGCGCCTTGTCGATGTTGCCGGTTACATTGTAGGCGTTGCCGAGATTGTTGCGGAAGATGGCGTTGTCCGGTTCGAGCTTGACCGCCCTTTCCATATAGGCAATGGCGGCGTCATGATGCTCGGCCTCGATGGCCAGCGTGCCCATCAGGTTCAGCGCCATGGCATTTTTGGGCTGCGTGCGAAGCACCGTCTGGTAGCAGAACTCGGCCTCGCGAAAACGCTTGCGCCGTTGCAGGTCGATGCCGCGCTGCAATGTCTTTTCCGCCGGTTCACCGGCGGACGGCAGCGAAGCTGGGATCATTGCCGGCAGGCCCAGGGGTTGCCGGCGTGGCAAGAGCGGCATCCGTCAAATCCCGGTCGCGGCCTGCGACGAACCAATCAGAACTTCAGGGTAACGCCAAGCTGGAGATTGTGGGAGTACAATTTGGCGTTCTCGTATGTGCCGCCGCCATCATTGTCGTCTAGATCCACGCTTGTCACGGCCTTAAAGCGGTAACCGAAATCGAGGTCGACATTCTGCGTTACCGCGTAGGTAACACCGGCGCCCACTTGGCCGGCGAAACCCCAGCCGCCAGGCCCGTATCCAAAGGCGTGGCCATCAAAGTGAGTATCGGCGGTAACATAGGCCGCGCCGACACCGCCGCCGACATAGAGTTTGGCATCACCAAAATGCGCAACATCGGCCCAGACGTTGGCGAGAAGATAGGTGGCCGACAGATTGCCGGAAGCCGGATAGTTGCCGACGCCCGTGTAGCTGTATTCGCTTGCCTTGTAGCGCGCGTAGGACAGTTCGCCTTCGACACGAAACACATCGTTGATGCGCCGACCGACAGCGCCGCCGATTACGAACCCGGTATCAAGATCGACTGAATAGCCAGTACCATTGTAGTCCGTTTTCACATGGTTCGGGAAACTGGCGCCGCCGAAGAGCGTGACGTACCAGAGATCCTCTGCCCTCGGAACGTCGACGATCGCGTCGGCGGCGTACGCCGAACTCCAGCCAAGCACCAATGCCGTTGTCGACACACCAGCCAGTAGAAGCAGTTTCATCGTCGATTCCCTCGTAGCCTTCCAGCTACTTGCTCGCCTGCGGTTGGAGCTGTCAATAAGCAGACGCAGTCAGGGCACTCTTTCAGCAATCCTCGTTGCTATACAGCAACATAGCAGCATATTCTAATTTAGACGGAGACAGGCAAAGGCTGCTGTTCGGTTGTCATTCGAGTGGCCGGAAAAGAGAACCGCCTAGTCGCGTTGCTCTGCCTGCCGCGCCGCGATGCGCCGCATGGCGATCACTCGCCGACGGCGGATCTCGGTGCGCATCGCCGTCAAATGCAGCGCGAAGAACAGCACGGTGAAGCCGAGCGCCATCACCAGCAGCGGCCATAGCAGGCTGGGATCGATCGTCGGTCCGCCGAGCCGGAACACCGAGGCCGGCTGGTGCAGCGTGTTCCACCAGTCGACCGAGAATTTGATGATCGGGATGTTGATGAAGCCGACGAGCGTGATGATGGCGGCGGCCCAGGCGGCACGGCTGGCGTCGTCGAGCGCACGCGTCAGCGCGATGATGCCGAGATACATAAGAAAGAGGATGAAGACCGAGGTCAGACGCGCGTCCCAGACCCACCAGGTGCCCCACATCGGCTTGCCCCAGATGGAGCCGGTGACCAGCGCAAGCGCGGTGAAGGTGGCGCCGATCGGGGCTGCCGATTTCAGGGCGACATCGGCCAAGGGATGGCGCCAGACCAGCGTACCGAGCGCGGCGACCGCCATCACCGTGTAGCACATCATGGCGAGCCAGGCGAAAGGCACGTGGATATACATGATGCGCACCGTGATGCCTTGCTGGAAATCCTCAGGCGCGGCAAAGCTCATATAGAGACCGATGGCGAGCAGGATCGCGGCGATCGACGCCAGCCACGGCACCAGCCTGTCGGCCAGCCCGACAAAGCGCGTCGGGTTGGCGAGGTCGGTCCAGCCGGCGAGGCGTGAGGAGGTGTCGCTCATAAGGTCTAGATAGACCGGCGGCGCGTTCGGGGCAATCGAGCGGTTGTCGCAGTGCTTACCCTCCCCCTTGTGGGGAGGGTCGCTGCAAAGCAGCGGGGTGGGGTGGCGGGCACTACCCCACCCGGACCTTCGGTCCGACCTCCCCACAAGGGGGAGGTAAAAAAGCTTACGCAGCTTCGATAGTCACCGTGCGGCTGAGACGGCGGACTTCCTCGTCGTTGAGCAGGCCGCCGGCGCGCAGCAGGCTGGCGAAACGGCCATTGCGCAGCGACAGTTCGGCGAAGCCGCCCATCTCGACCACCTTGCCCTTGTCCATGAACACGACCAGGTCGGCGTCGCGGACGGTGGTCAGGCGGTGGGCGATGATGAAGGTGGTGCGGTTGCGCCTCAGTTCGTCGATGGCTTCCTTGACGCGGTCCTCGGTCTCGACATCGAGCGCGCTCGTTGCCTCGTCGAGCACCAGGATCGGTGCGTCCTTGAGCACGGCGCGGGCAATGGCGATGCGCTGACGCTCGCCGCCTGAAAGCTGGCCGCCGCGCTCGCCAACGACGGTGTCATAGCCGGCGCTCTTGGCAAGGATGAAATCCTGCGCGGCAGCCGCATTGGCGGCGGCGTGAACCTCGTCATAAGTCGCCTCGGCACGACCGACGCGGATGTTGTCCTCGATCGAGCGGTTGAGCAGGCCGGCATCCTGGAAGACGGTGGCGATCGAATGACGCAGCGACTTGCGGGTCACCGTGCGGGTGTCGATGCCGTCGATCAGGATACGGCCATGAGACGGCGAGAAGACGCGCTGCAAGAGGTTGATCAGCGTCGTCTTGCCGGCGCCGGTCGGGCCGACGATGGCAACCGTCTGCCCGGCCTGGACTTCGAAGGAGACGTCGTCGACGCCCTGCCTCGAATTGGCAAACTCGAAGCCGACATTCTCGAAGCGGACGTGGCCGGTGACGTTGGTGAGGTCGCGCAAGCCGTCCGGCTCGGCGGAGTCGGCGGCCGAATCCTCGAGGTGATAGAAGTCCTCGAGCTTGGCGCGGGCTTCCGAAATCTGGTTGGCGAAAGCCGACATCTGGTCGAGGCGGGCAATCAGCAGCGTGGCAAAGCCGGTGAAGGCGATGACGTCGCCGATCTTGAGCTGGCCATGGGTGACCAGATAGGCGCCGATCAAAAGCACAACCATCATCGATATGGTCGACGACAGGCGGTGCAACGCATTGGCCATCGCCCACCAGTCGAGCACCGGGTTCTGCGCGTCGAGCAGGTTCTTGACATAGCGGCGCAGCGTATCGGCCTCGTGGCCGAGACGGTTGTAGCTCTGCAGCACGGCGACATTGCTGACCGAGTCGGTCACATGCGCGAAGACCTGATGGTAGTGACGCTCGACCGCGGCCTGGCCCGCCTTGGTGCGCTTCATCACAAGTCGGCCGATGCCGACATAGAGAACGCCCAGCGCCATTAGCACCAGCGACATGCGAAGATCCATGCTTATCGCGGTCGGAATCAGCAGAGCCAGCGCAACCGCCGTCGACAGATGCTGGCGCATGAATTCAAGCCACAGGCTGAACAGCGTCTCGACGGCGCGCAGCAGCGTGTGCAGCGCGTTGGAGGTGCCGCGCTGGTGGTGCCAGGCGAGCGGCATGGTGATCACGCGCTCGAACGACTGGCACAGCACCTCGCTGCGCCGCTTGTGGGCAAAACGGTCGGCGCCGCGCGCCACCAGCACGAAGGCGACGATGTTAAAGGCGCCGAGACCGGCCCACAGCGCCAGCGTCGATAACACCGAACCCTTATCGGAGATGGCGTCGATTACCCGGCCGAACATGATCGGCTCGAGGATGGCGATAATGGCGAGCGCGACATTCGCACCGCAGATAAACGCAACGCGCTTCCTGTCGGCTGCGAGATAACCCAGCGCTCTCCAGTAGATTTGCAGAAGTGACACTTCAGCTACTCCGCCCAAAACATTATTGTGCACCGCACCATTTCTTGACACGTACCGGTTAACGGGTCGCAAAACAATGCCCGTCTACCTCTTCCGTTCCCATTCTGCGAACAAAAGATGACGACGTTGCGAAATCTGCCGTGATCACCTAACGGTTTGAGATAAAAGGTGAAATGTCAGTCTTGCGGCAAAATCATGGCAGCATCTAGCGCTGCCACATTTTTAATCACTGCACGCTTGGCCCGCCGGTATCCGGGAAGGCACGCCGTACTGCGCCAGGAGCATGCCCAAGTAGAAAACGCGCGCCTCGAAAGGCGCGCGTCAACAATCTGAAGCCCTTGATTTTACGCGGGTATCTTGACGACCACCTCGGTCTTGTCGCCGGCCTTCGGCTGAAAACCGGAAGACTTTGTCTTGGTTCCATTGACTTCGAGCGAGATGGATTTGGCCTTTTTGTCGCGGATGACGCGAACCTTGATCTCCGACCCCAGCATCTTCAGCGTGGCAGAATAGCCGTCCCAATGGCTGGGCAGTTTCGGCCGGAACGTGATCTGCTTGCCCCGCCGCTCGATGCCCAGAATTCCTTCGACCGCAGCACGGTAGAGCCATCCCGCTGAGCCCGTATACCAGGTCCAGCCGCCGCGACCGCCCTTGCCCTCACCGGAATAGATGTCGGCGGCGACGACGTACGGCTCGACGCGGTAATGCTCGGCCGATGCATCGTCGAGCGCATGGTTGACCGGGTTCAGCATCGAGAAGCAGCGATAGGCATCGTCGGTGCGGCCCATTTCGGCGAGCGCGATCACGAACCAGGTCGCCGCATGGGTGTACTGGCCGCCGTTCTCGCGCACGCCCGGCGGATAACTCTTGATGTAACCAGGGTCCTTTCTCGTGTTCTGGAAGGCCGGGGTAAACAGTTTGACGATCTTGAGCTTGTCGTCGACCAGCAGGTTCGTCGCCTGCTGCATCGCCGTGGTCGAGCGCGCGGGGTCGCCCTCGCCGGAGAGCACGCTCCACGACTGCGCGATGGAGTCGATCTTGCACTCGTCCGAATTGTGCGAGCCAAGCGGCGTGCCGTCGTCGTAGCTGCCGCGGCGATACCACTGGCCGTCCCAGGCGGTGCTTTCCAGCGCCCGCTTCAGCACATCGGCGTGTTTTGTCCAGGCCTGCGCCCGCTTGGTGTCGCCCTGCCCCTTGGCCACGGTGGTAAAGTCGCCCAGCGTCTTCAAAAGGAACCAGCCGAGCCAGACACTCTCCCCCTTGCCGGCTTCGCCGACGCGGTTCATGCCGTCGTTCCAGTCGCCGCCGAGGATCAGCGGCAGCCCAGCCGGGCTGCTGCGCTTGACCGCAAGGTCGAGCGCGCGCGCGCAATGGTCGTAGAGCGAAGCGTTCGTCTTGGAGATTTCCGGCGTGAAGAAGGCGTCGTGCTCGCCTTCGCCCAGCACCTGCCCGTCGATGAAAGGCAGCTGCTCCTTCAGGATCCCTGTATCGCCGGTCACCTCGATGTAGCGATTGGTGGCATGCGCCAGCCAGACCACATCGTCGGAGATCATGGTGCGCACGCCGGCGTCGGTGCGCGGCAACCACCAATGCTGGACATCGCCTTCGGGGAACTGCCGGCGCGCCGCATTGAGGATCTGGTCGCGCGCCAGTTTCGGATCATGCGCAAGCAGGGCCAGCGTGTCCTGCAGCTGGTCGCGGAAGCCGAAGGCGCCGCTTGCCTGATAAAAGGCCGAGCGGGCGCGGATGCGGCAGGCCAGGCTCTGATAGGGCAGCCAGTGATTGACCATGGCGTCGAGCGCCTTGTCGGGCGTCTCGACCTGGATGGTGTCGAGGAAGCCGCGCCAGACGCGTTCATTGTCGGCCAGCCGCTGGTCGAAATCCTTGCCCGAATGGGTCTGCACCAACGCGCTCGCCTCGGCTGATGTAGCGGCGTCGCCAACCAGCCAGACCAGCGTGACGTCGCCGCCGGCAGGGATGTCGATGTCGCTGGCGACAGCTGCGCACGGATCGTCGCCGGCCTCGACGCGGCCCGACAGGCCGGCGCCGCTGACGACAGCGTGCGGGAAGGCGCTGGTGCCGTGCCTACCGATGAACTCGCCACGATCGGCTGTCACCGAATGCACCGGACCGGTGGCGGCCAGGAAGGCCACCCGGTCGCCGAAATCGAGACCGTAGGGGTTTTGCGCCAGAAGCGCGCCGGTCGCTGGATCCCTGGACGGGATGATGGTCGCAGCCGTGCTCGAGCGATGGCTGCCGAGAACCCATTCGGCATAGGCATAGACGCGCAGCCGCGCCGGCGCCGAGCCTGAGTTCTGGATGCGCAGCCGCGTGATCTTCACTGGATCGACGGGATCGACGACGTGCGTCAGATCCATCGACAGCGGGCCGCGTTTGGACCGGAAGGTGGAGAAGCCCTGGCCGTGCCATGTCTCATAGGTCATCGAGGGATCGCGGACCACGGCAGCCAGCGGCGAGAATGCCTTGCCGCTGGCCTGATCGTAGATGTAGATGCCCTCGCCCGGCCGGTTGGTGACCGGATCGTTCGACCATGGCGTCAGCTGGTAATCGCGGCTGTTGCGGCTCCAGGTGAAGGCAGCGCCTTCGGCCGAGACATGGAATCCGAACGAGGCGTTCGAGACGACGTTGATCCAGGGCTGCGGCGTCGAGCGCCGCCCGGCAAGGCGGGTGACATAGTGGCGGCCGTCGCCGTCGAAACCGCCAAAGCCGTTCCATTGGCTGAGGCCGCTGCCGTCGGCGCTGCTGTCGGACGCGGCATGGTATGCAGGCGCCGCCGGCACCGGCAGAGACGGCTCGCGCAGCGACGCGGGGGCCACCGGCTGCAGGGCATCGCGCGCTTGCAAGGCTGCCGCCTCGGCGCGTTCGATCTGGTCGAAGATGGTGCCGTTGCGCGTGTGCAGAACCACGCGGGCAACCGCCAGCAGCGTCTTGTACGTCGCCTCGTCCATCAGGTCGCGGCGCACGGCGAAGATGTGCTGGCGCGGCCCGAGTTCCTTGCCGCGCAGGCGGCTGTTTTCGCACAGCGTCTCGACCGCGCGCTGCAGGTCCTGGACATAGGACGATGCCTGCTCGTTGACGACCACGAAGTCGATCATCATGCCGCGGGCGCGCATATACTCCTGGAAGCGCAGCGCCTGGGCGACAATTTCGAGGTCGGCCACGTCGCCGATGCGGACCAGGAAGATCGGGAAATCGCCCGAAATGCTGGTCGGCCACAGGCTGGACTGCTTGCCCAGCCCAGAAGCGATGGATTCGCCGGGCAGGCGCAGGAACGGATCGGGATAGATCAGGAAACGCGCTAGCTTCTGCACATTGGCGGCGTCGGTCAGGCTGAGACCAAGATGGCGGGTCTGCACCTGCGAACGCGTCCAGGCAAGCATCGCCTGACGGGCAAAACTTTCGGGATGGTCGAGCCTGGCGATGGCCTCCTCCAGTTCGGCGGGGTTGGCGCCGAGGGCGGTCCAGAAGGTCAGCGATATCTTCTTGTTGGCCGGCACCCGCACCTGGCGGCGCAGGGCCGCTACCGGATCGAGGGTGAAGCCGTGGTGACCGCCAAGCTTGGCGCCGGGATCGAAGGCCGCCGCTTCCGCGATGGTACGGCCACGGCCGATGAAGGCACGGCGGTCGGTTTCGGCCTCGGCATCGCGCGCCGACCCGGAGGGATCGGTGACGAAATGCACCATGGTGACGTCAGGCTCGTTCTTCTCGCGCTTGCGCCTGGTGGCAAAGATGGCGCCGTTATTGGCAGCGATCTCGGTCTCGATAAACATTTTCGAGAACGCAGGATGGGCATTGTCGGAGGCTTCGTTGCCCAGCACCAGCTCGGCAAAGGAGGTCACCTCGATATGCCGGTCAGTGGCGCCGTCGTTGTAGAGCGTGACGCGTCGTCCCTCGCCATTGCCTTCCGAGATGACGATGCATTCGACCTCCGAACGCAGCGAGCCCACTGTTTTGACGAAGCTCGCCTTGTCGTCGGAAAACAGCGTCTGCACTCTCTCGCCGGTCGCCTGCTTCGGCTCCGCGGTGGCCGACCACCAGTCGCCGCTGCCGGCGTCGCGCAGGAAGATGTAGGAGCCGAGCCGGTCTTCGGTCGGGTCGGGCTGCCAACGGGTGACGGCGAGTTCGCCCCAGCGGCTGTAACCGGAACCGGTGGCCGAGACCATGACGGAGTAGCGGCCATTGGACATGACGCTGGTGGCGCGCAACGCCCTCAGCGGGTCGAGGACGATGCGCGAATCCGGGCTCTCGACCTCGGTCTCGTCCTTCGAGCGCTCGTCGGCTTCGGTCCTGACCGTGGCGGTCGGGATGTCGCGCGGCGCCCTCTCCTGAAGCAGGAGTTCGGCAGACTCGATCACCGGATCGCTGTGGAAGCGGTCGCGCAGCCTGCCCTCGAAGATGGCGTCGGCAACGGCGGCGATCGACATGCCGGAGTGATGCGCCATGTAGTTCAGGACAACGGCATGGTCGGTGCCTTCCGGCACGCGCTGCGGCGTGAAGTCGACGGCGTCATAAAAGCCATGCCGGCCGAGAGCGCCGATGGAGCGCAGCCTGGCCAGATTCTGGACGGATTCGCGCGGTGTGAACTGCGCCGCGAGGATCGTGGCGTAAGGCGCGATCACCGTGTTCTGGCCAAGGCCGCGCTTGAGACCAAGTCCGGGCACGCCGAAATTGGTATACTGGTAGGTCAGTTCGCGGTCGCGGGCGTTGTAGGCCGCTTCCGAAATGCCCCAGGGCACGTTCTTCGAACGCGCGTACTGGATCTGGCGCTTGATGATCAGCTTGCTGGTCTGGTTGAGGATCGACCCCTGCGGCTCCTTCATTACCAAAGGCGGCATCAGATACTCGAACATCGAGCCCGACCAGGACATCAGCGCACCCTGGAAGCCGATCTCGACAATCGGCCTTCCAAGCCGGAACCAATGCTCCGTGGGCAGGTCACCCTTGGCGATGGCGAACAGGCTGGTCAGCCGCGCCTCGGAGGCGAGAAGATCGTAGCAGCTCTCGTCGAGCTGATGCTCCTCCACCCGGTAGCCGATCGACAGCAGTTTGCGCTCCTGACGCATCAGGAAAGAGAAATCCATCTCGAAGGCATAGCGGCGGCAGCGTTCGCGCAGCGCCAGCAGCTTGGCGCGCAAGGCTTCGACGGCGTTTTCGTCGCTGTGCGAGTCATGCACATGCGCCTCGCAGGTCGCTTCCAGCCGTGCCGCCCAGTCGGCGATAATGTCGCTCCGCTGCGATCCGGCCTCGGTGTGGATGGCGGTGGCGAGCTTGCGGATCTCGCCGGCAAGCACGGCCAGGTTGATCGTGCGGATCGAGGCCATCTCCGGCTGCGCCTTGATGGTCATGACGGCGCGCCGCATGCCATCGAGGCGATCGGCCAGACGCTGGCGCAACGGCCGCAGTTGCCGGCGGTCGTCAGGCAATTCCTCGAGGCTCTCGTCGAGGATGCTCACCGTGTCGAGGACGCCTTCGAAATCGCCCTGCAGGTGAACGGACGGGGCTTCCGCCCATTCGGCGCAGGCAGCCGCCACCGCGACCAGATGTCCGGCGAGATTGCCGCTGTCGACGGCGGAGATGTAGAGCGGATAGAGCGGTTTGAGCGTCGTGGTGTCGTACCAGTTGAAGAGGTGGCCACGGTTGCGCGGCATGCTCTCGATGGTCGTCATCGTGGCGTCGATCCGGGTGATGGCGTCGGACAGCGCAATCCAGCCGAAATCGCGTGCCGACACCACCGACAGCAGGTAGACGCCGATATTGGTCGGCGACGTCCGCGGCGCTACAACCGGCGCCGGGCTTTCCTGGAAATTGTCGGGCGGCAGATTGTGGTGCTCGGCCGTGACGAAGGTTTCGAAATAATGCCAGGTGCGGCGCGCCACGGTGCGCAGCGCGTGGATGTCGGCCTCCGATATGCGCAGGCGGTCCTCGGTCTCGGCCGAGCGGCTGATCCAGCAGGCAACCGCCGGCGAACCCATCCAGAACAGAGCGAAGAAGAAGGCGACGAAGGCACCGGTGGAATCGGCCAGCACGGGGATAGCGAGACCGACGACGCCGATGATCACGGCGCCATACATCATGCTGTAATAGGAGCCGATATCGTTGTCGCCGCCCTTGTGCGCCTGCGACGCGGTGCGCCATTCCAGCAGGTTCTGGCGGCTGACGAACAGGCGGTAGAGCGTGCGCACGATGGCGTCGCCCATCATCCAGGCATTGTGCGCCATCAACAGCACTTTCAGCGCCACAAGGGCCGTGCCGAAGACGGTGTCGTGCGCCAGCGCGGAGAAATGGCCGCGCGGCGTCTGGTCGCCGCTCTTGGGCAGGATGGCGTTGACGACATCGAAGGTCGGCGCCATGAACAGCGACAGGATCAGCAGCGCCTGCCACTGCGCGGCCTGCGTGAAGGGCAGCAGCGTCCAGCCGGCGATCGCCGCCATCACCCAGAAGATCGGGGTCAGCGAGCGGCGCAGATTGTCGACCATCTTCCAGCGCGACAGCGCCGGCACGCCGGAACGCGGCGAGAAGATGAAGCGCAGCAGCTGCCAGTCGCCGCGCGCCCAGCGGTGGTGGCGCGAGGCGTCGACCGAGTAGCGGGTAGGATAGTCCTCGACCAGTTCGACATCGGTGACAAGTGCTGCGCGCGCCAACGCACCTTCGAGCAGATCGTGGCTGAGGACGGTGTTTTCCTCGATGCGGCCCTGCAGCGCCGCCTCGAAAGCGTCGACGTGATAAAGGCCCTTGCCGGTGAAGGAGCCGTCGCTGAAGACGTCCTGGTAGAGATCCGAGACGGCAAAGACGTAAGGATCGAGACCGCTGTTGGACGAGAAGACGCGCTGGAAGAAAGAAGCGTCGTCGCCGCTGGTGAGCGAGGCTGTGATGCGCGGCTGCAGAATGGTGTAGCCGGTGGTAACGACGCGCTTTGTCGCGTCGAAATGCGGGCGGTTGAGCGGATGGGCGAGCTTGCCGACCAGTGACGACACGGCGTCGCGCGTGGTGCGCGTGTCGGCGTCGAGCGTCATGACATAGACGACCTTTTCCGGCAGCGGCACGTCGAGCGGCAGGAAGGTGGTGTCGCTGTCGCCGCGCAAGAGAAGGTTCAGCTCATGCAGCTTGCCGCGCTTGCGCTCCCAGCCCATCCAGGCGCCCTGCGCCTGGTTGTAGAGCCGGCGGCGATGCAGGATATAGAAACGCGGCGCGCCTTCCGAGGGATAACGGGCATTGAGCCTGGCGATCTCGTCGCGCGCATATTGCAGGATCTCGATGTCGGCGGCGTCGATCTCGGTCTTGGAATCCGGCCAGTCGGACAGCAGCGCGAAATGGATTTCTTCGGCCGTGTTGGCGAGGTGATGCACCTCGATGTTGCGGATGTTTTCCTCGACATCATCGCGCGAGCCGATCAGCGACGGCACCACGACCAAGGTGCGTGATGCCGCCGGAATGCCGTGCTTGTAATCATAGCCGACGAGCCGCGTCGGCTTCAGGAACAGTGAAACAACGGTGTTGAAGAAGGCGAGCGCGCCTTCGCTGGCAGGCACCGCAAACAGCGCCAGCATCAGCGTGATGGATTCCACCGACAGGCCGAGATGGGCAAGCGCATTGCCGGAGACAACCAGCAGCAGCACCGTCAGCAGGAAGACCGGCACAACGATGCCGAGCCAGCCCGTGGCGGTGAAGGCGCGCTTGAAGGTCACATGGAAGGGCGGCCGATAGCCGATCGCCTTTTCCAGATCCGGCCGGCGCGGGCCGACCAGGAAGAAGCCGACATCGGTATGCATGGCCGGATCGGCTGATGCATCCGGCACGCCGGAGGCATCGGTGACCCCGGGAACATGGCTGGCCAGCTCGATGGCCTTTTCGGCGACACGGAATTCGGACAGGTCGGAGCGGCGCGCCAGTTGCTCGATCGACGTGCGGTACTGGTCGCGCGAAAAGAAATCGAGCGCGGCGAAATCGGTGCGCTCGCGCAACAGCGTGTCGATGCGGCTGACGCCCTCGAACCACACCGTCCAGTCGACGTCGTTGATGAGGCGCAGGCCGCGGATGATGTTGCCGGTGGTGACATTGCCGCTGGACAGCGTGCGATGCTCGGAAATGATGATTTCCTCGGCGTCGGAGCCGGTTTTCTCGAGCTCGACCTCCAGCCATTCCAGCGCCCTGCCGGCATTCTGCGAGCCGTCGCGCAGGCGGTAGAGCAACTGGGTGGCGAAGGTGGTGTCCTGCGCATGCGCGCCGTAGCCCGACAGGATCTTCCGGCGGTCTGCATTGTCGTCGGTCGCCAGCACGCGGTCGGCGACCTCGTTGGCGATATGGCGCATCTGCCTGGTGCGGTCGACGCGCACGGCGATGCGGCGCAGATTCTCGATCAAAACGAAGCGCAGCAGCGACGGCAGCGCCCAGAGCTCGCCGATCTTGAGCGGCTCGACCGACTGAAAACCCTCGACGATGGATTTGAACATGGTCGCCGAAACCGAACTGTCGGAATGGGCAACATAGCTCCAGGCCAAGGCCAGCGCGCGCGGCACCGCGGCGCGATCGGCCACTTCCAGGGTCGGCAACTGCCGGTAGAAACGGCGCGGCAGGTCGCGCTTGACCTGAAAAATCGTCTCCTCGACGAGATAATTGTTGTCGAGCAGCCATTGCGCGGCAGGCGTGATGGTTTCGCCCTTGGCCTGGGCGGCATTGGTCGAGCGGTAGACTTCGAGGATTTTCTTGGCGCTGTCGCGGATGCGGGCCTGGAAATCGAACGGCGTCAGGCCGAACAGGTCCTTGACGTCGCCCTTGGCAAGGCTTTCGCCCAGCGCCCGCAGCCGCTCTTCGGGCAGGAAATTGGAGCGTATCGGCTCTTCGGTGATGACCGGGAAGCCGGCGCTGGACTTTTCGATATGGGCAGGATTTGTCTGGATATTCATTGAAAATTCCGCATGGGGGACGCGATGCGGCGCCACCGCCACGGCAATGTCCCTAAAACCGATTCAAATGCAATTGGTTGCATGATTACACTGGCCGAAAGTTTTGCTTCGCACCACGCCAGAGGCGTTATCCCTTCGACATTTTAAGTGGGGCTTTCGACAACTCAAGGACGAGCACCCCTGCCCTCCCGTCCGCCTTGGAACGACGGAAGGATTCGGGCTTTTTCGTGATCCAGACAACAGCTTACGCCAGATTTCTCCGGCGTGCGATCATGTTTGGCAACAGGCGTTAATCGTTGTGCTGGCGGTGCGGCTAGCCCAGGCTGGCTATCCGGACGACGAACACGATCGTCGGCCGCACCGGTTCAAGCCGCAGTTTCGCGGCCTGCGGTCCGAGCAACAGCGTGTCGCGAGGTCCAAGGCGCGACGATGTCGCGCCGGTCACGCCGACCTCACCGTCGAACGGCAGGATCAGGGTCATAGCGCTGGTCGGCCGGATATCGGTCGGAACCGAAACTATCAGACGCTGGACCGAGTGCGTTGCCCGCCCGCGGCGGGTCATGACGTTGAGGTCGGTGATCGGACCGGAGATCAGCGCGGCCGTGGTCGGCACATCGGCCGGGAAGGACAGCGGGGCGGAAGCCGCCGTCACTTCGGCCGGCCGCCGGCCAGCAATGTCGAGGACGATGCCCTCGCCTTCCAGCACGGCCAGCGTGCGGTCGACGCCGGCAAAGCCCGAGAACGGCCCGCTATCCTCGACTCGCGCCATCGAAACGCGCCAGTCGAAATCGTCCAGGCCGGCGCCGTCCGGCGAGACGGCGATCTCGGTGGTCGTGCCGCCGCCATTCTTCCACGGCATGACCCGGTAGTCGGCGGCCCGTAGGATGCGCATCATTTAAGCCAATCAGCCTAAAATACCGGGCAGATTGAGCTGGTGCTCCTTCGCGCACTCGATGGCGATGTCGTAGCCGGCATCGGCGTGGCGCATGACGCCTGTCGCCGGATCGTTCCACAACACGCGCTGCAGGCGCCTTGCGGCGTCCGGCGTGCCGTCGGCGACGATGACCATGCCGGCATGCTGCGAGAAGCCCATGCCGACGCCACCGCCATGATGCAGCGACACCCAGGTTGCGCCCGACGCGGTGTTGAGCAACGCATTGAGCAGCGGCCAGTCGGAGACGGCGTCGGAGCCGTCCTTCATCGCTTCCGTCTCGCGGTTCGGCGAAGCGACCGAGCCGGAATCGAGGTGGTCGCGGCCGATGACGACGGGCGCCTTGAGTTCGCCCCTGGCCACCATCTCGTTGAAGGCGAGGCCCAGCCTGTGGCGGTCGCCGAGGCCGACCCAGCAGATGCGCGCCGGCAGGCCCTGGAAGGCGATGCGCTCACGTGCCATGTCCAGCCAGTTGTGCAGATGGGTGTTGCCAGGGGTGAGTTCGCGCACCTTGGCGTCGGTCTTGTAGATGTCCTCGGGATCGCCCGAAAGGGCGGCCCAGCGGAACGGGCCGATGCCCCGGCAGAACAGCGGCCTTATATAGGCCGGCACGAAGCCCGGGAAGGCAAAGGCGTTCTCGAAGCCTTCGTCCTTGGCGACCTGGCGGATGTTGTTGCCATAGTCGAGCGTCGGCACGCCGGCATTCCAGAAATCCACCATCGCCTCGACATGCTCGCGCATCGAGGCGCGGGCGGCCTTCTCGACAGCCTTGGGATCGGAGACGCGCTTCTCGCGCCACTCAGCCATCGTCCAGCCCTTGGGCAGATAGCCGTTGATCGGGTCATGCGCCGAGGTCTGGTCGGTGACCATGTCGGGGCGGATGCCCCGCTTGAACATTTCCGGCACGATGTCGGCCGCATTGCCGAGCAGGCCGACCGACTTCGCCTCGCCGGCATTGGTCCAGCGCTCGATCATTTCCATCGCTTCGTCGAGCGTCTCGGCCTTCTCGTCGACATAGCGGGTGCGCAGCCGGAAATCGATCGAGTCCGGATTGCATTCGATGGCCAGGCAGCAAGCGCCGGCCATGACGGCGGCAAGCGGCTGGGCGCCGCCCATGCCGCCGAGGCCGCCGGTCAGGATCCATTTGCCCGTAAGGTTGCCATTGTAGTGCTGGCGGCCGGCCTCGACGAAGGTCTCGTAGGTGCCCTGCACGATTCCTTGCGTGCCGATATAGATCCAGGAGCCGGCCGTCATCTGGCCGTACATCATCAGGCCTTTTTTATCGAGCTCGTTGAATTTATCCCAGGTCGCCCAATGCGGCACGATGTTGGAGTTGGCGATCAGCACGCGCGGCGCATCGGTGTGCGTCCGGAAGACGCCGACCGGCTTGCCGGACTGGACCAGCAGCGTCTCGTCTTCATTGAGGGTCTTCAACGAGGCGACGATGCTGTCGAAATCGTTCCAGGTGCGCGCGGCCCGGCCGATGCCGCCATAGACAACGAGCTCATTGGGGTTTTCGGCGACATCGGGATCGAGGTTGTTCATCAGCATGCGCAGCGGCGCTTCGGTCGTCCAGTATTTGGCGTTGAGCTTGTCGCCGCGGGGCGCGCGCACTTCGCGGATGTTGTGGCGAGGATTGTTCATCATTGTCCCTTTGGAGTAAGGCGGCGTCTCAGCGCCCGGCCCAGTCAATGGCGGATTGGAGGATTTTCGTCAGTGTGGCGCGCATCGGCGCGGCGAACTCGGCATCATAAGGCACCGGCCAATTGTCCGGTTCGCCCTTGCCCTCGGGCTCGCGCAAATAGCCGCGATCGGCAAGTTCCATCTGCAGCGCATGGTAGCCGCCTTGCGGATTGCCGAAATAGCGGGTGATCCAGCCGCCCTTGAAACGACCGTTGATGACATTGCTTTCACCGCTCTCGGCCATGATCTGACCAACCAGCGCCTGCAGCGTAGGATCCGCGGTCTGGCCGTCATTGGTGCCGAGATTGAACACCGGCAGCGTGCCGTAGAACAGGCGCGGCAGCACCGACCGGATCGAGTGGCAATCGTAAATGACGACCTTCTCATGCAGGCCGCGCAGCCTGACGGCCTGGGCCGCCAGCATTTCATGGTAGGGCATGAAATACGCTATGCGGCGCTGGTCTATCTCCGACGGCGTCGGTTCCGCGCCGGGCAGATACAGCGGATCGCCGTCGAAGGTCTCGGTCGGGCATAGCGTCGTTGTCGTCTGCCCGGGATAGAGCGAGGCGCCGGAGGGATCGCGGTTGACGTCGATGACGGTGCGCGAGATCGACGTGTGCACGACAGTCGCGCCAAGGCCGGCGGCAAAATCGTAGAGATTGTCGATCCACCAGTCGCAATCGCGGCGGCCGAGCCAGGGCGAGACCAGCCGATTGTCGATGCCGGCGAGATCGATACCCGTGTGGGGGATCGACACCAACAGGGGTGCCGTGCCTTCCGTTACTGTCAGCCAGTCGGTCATGTCAGACTCCCGAAATCGAAGGCAGTGTCACCGCGCCGGCAGCCTTGATGGCAGCGCCGCTGCGCACCATGGCGATGGCCTTTTCCATATCGGGATGGAAATGTCGGTCGTTGTCGAGATGCGGCACTTCTGCGCGGACCAGTTTGCGCACGGCTTCAAGGGCCGCGCTCGACGCCAGCGGTGCATGGAAATCGCAGCCCTGCGCGGCGGCCAAGAGTTCGATGCCGATGACGGCTGTAGCATTCTCGACCATGCCGATCAGCCGGCGCGCGCCATGTGCGGCCATCGAGACGTGGTCTTCCTGGTTGGCCGAGGTCGGGATGGAATCGACGCTCGCGGGATAGGCCTTCTGCTTGTTTTCGGAAACGAGTGCCGCCGCCGTCACCTGCGGGATCATGAAGCCGGAGTTCAGGCCGGGCTTCGGCGTCAGGAATGCCGGCATGCCGGACAGCGCCGGGTCCACGAGCATGGCGATGCGGCGTTCCGACAGCGAGCCGATCTCGCAGACGGCGAGCGCGATCATGTCGGCTGCGAAAGCCACCGGCTCGGCGTGGAAATTGCCGCCTGAAAGCGCAGTATCGTCCTCGGCGAAGATCAGCGGATTGTCGGTGACGCCATTGGCCTCGGTGCCGAGCGTATCGGCGGCCTGGCGCAGCACGCTGAGCGCCGCACCCATCACCTGCGGCTGGCAGCGCAGGCAGTACGGATCCTGCACGCGCTCATCGCCGACGCGGTGCGATTCACGGATAGCGCTGCCGGCCATCAGATTGCGCAGCGCTGCCGCCGTCTCGATCTGGCCCGGGTGTTTTCTGAGGAGATGGATGCGCGGATCGAAGGGTGCATCGGAGCCCTTGGCAGCGTCGGTCGACAGCGCCCCGGCGACCAGCGCCGACTGATACAGCACTTCGGCTTCGAACAGAGCGGCCAGCGCGTAGGCGGTGGAAAACTGCGTCCCGTTGAGCAGCGCCAGACCTTCCTTGGCGCCAAGCGTCACCGGCTCCAGGCCGTGCGAGACGAAAGCGACCTTGGCCGGGAAGCGGCCATGCGGTGTAATGCATTCGCCAACGCCGATCATCACCGCAGTCATGTGCGACAGCGGCGCGAGATCTCCGGAGGCGCCGACCGAGCCCTGCGCCGGCACGACGGGGATGACGTCGTTGGCCAGCATCGCTTCCAGCAATTCGATGGTTTGCGGCCGCACGCCCGACGCACCCTGCGCCAGGCTGGCGAGCTTCAGCGCCATCATCAACCGAACCACAGCGACCGGCATCGGCTCGCCGACGCCGGCGGCATGCGACAAAACGATGTTGCGTTGCAGGGTCTCTAGATCCTCGGCCGGAATGCGGACGCTGGCCAGTTTGCCGAAGCCGGTGTTGATGCCATAGACCGGCTCACCCTTGGCGACGATGCGGGCGACAGCCTCGGCGCTGGCCTTGATTTTTGGCCGGCAGGAGGCGTCGAGCTTCGGCATGGCGCCACGATAGATAGCGCGCCAGTCGGCCAGCGTCGCATTGCCGGGCTTCAGGTTAAGTTCGGTCATTGTCCTCTCCAGATGCGGGCATGGAGCGGGTTGAAGCCCATGCGGTAGACGAGTTCGGCCGGACGCTCGATGTCCCAGATCGCCAGGTCGGCGGATTTTCCTGCCTCAAGCGTGCCGGTCTTGCCAAGCAGCCCAAGCGCGCGGGCAGCCTCGCGAGTGGTGCCGGCCAGGCATTCCTCGACGGTCAGGCCGAAAAGCGTCGCCGCCATGTTCATGGTCAGCAACAGCGAGGTCAGCGGCGACGTCCCGGGATTGTTGTCGGTGGCGACCGCCATCTTGACGCCGTGCTGGCGGAACAGGCCGACCGGCGGCTTCCTGGTTTCGCGGATGAAATAGTAGGCGCCGGGCAGAATGGTCGCCACGGTGCCGGCCTTGGCCATCGCTGCGGCGCCGGCCTCGTCGGTGTATTCGAGATGGTCGGCCGACAGCGCGCCATAGCGGGCGGCGAGTTCGGCGCCATGCAAATTGGACAGCTGGTCGGCATGGAGTTTGACCGGCAGGCCAAGCGCCTTAGCCTTGTCGAAGACGCGGGCAATCTGTTCCGGCGAAAAGGCAATGCCCTCGCAAAAGCCGTCTACGGCGTCAGCCAGGCCCTCGGCGGCGATTGCGGGCAGGATCGTGTTGGCGACGAGATCGACAAAAGCGTCCTTGTCGCCTTTTGCTTCCGGCGGCAGCGCATGCGCGCCGAGGAAGGTGGTGCGGACCGTGACCGGGCGTTGCTTGTCCAGCTGCCGCGCGGCGCGAAGCGACTTCTGTTCATTTTCGAGATCGAGCCCGTAACCCGACTTTACCTCTACCGTGGTGACACCCTCGGCCATCAGCGCATCGAGGCGTGGCAGCGTCTGCGCAACCAGTGCGTCTTCGCTCGCGGCACGCAGGGATTTGACCGAGGAGACGATGCCGCCGCCGGCACGGGCGACTTCTTCATAGGTGGCGCCGGCCAGCCGCATCTCGAACTCGTTGGCACGGTTGCCGGCATGGATGAGATGGGTGTGGCAGTCGATCAGGCCGGGCGTGATCCAGCGGCCTTCGCAATCGGTAGTCTCGCCGCCCTGAGCCAACGCTGACGGCATGTCGGCTTCCGGACCGGCATAGACGATGACGCCGTCACGGGCGACGATCGCGCCCTTTTCGACGATGCCAACTCCGGCAACGCCTTCGGCCATGGTCGCCAGGCGCGCATCGCGCCAAAGCTGAAGGCCCCCTGCCCGGCTTTTGTCTTGTGCCGCCATCATCTTTTTCCGTTGCTTGGATGGCGATTATGTATATACATATTGAAACGCGCTGCAAGTGCATTGTTGATGGAATGCGGAGAAAAACGTGACGGCGATCTTTGCGGAACAGGCGCTGCTGGCCGATGGCTGGCATGACAAGGTGCGGATCTCGCTGAGCGGCGGTCAGATCGCGAAGGTGGAGCCAGGTTCTTCGCCGCGGAGCGGTGACGAACGCCACGCCATTCTGGTGCCCGGCATGCCGAACCTGCACAGCCACGCCTTCCAGCGCGGCATGGCCGGGCTTGCCGAACTGCGCGGTCCCTCCGCCGACAGCTTCTGGAGCTGGCGCGAGGTGATGTACCGCTTCGCGCTGTCGATGACGCCGGACCAGGTCGAGGCGGTCGCCGCCCAGCTTTATGTCGAAATGCTGGAGGCCGGATTCTCGCGCGTCGGCGAATTTCATTATCTCCACCACGATCGCGACGGAAAACCCTATGCCAACCTTGCCGAGATGGCCGAACGTATTGCCGCGGCCGCCGGCGAAACCGGGATCGGCCTGACGCTGCTGCCGGTGTTTTATGCCCATTCCTCCTTCGGCGGCGCTGCGCCCAACGAAGGCCAGCGGCGATTCATCAACGATGTGAATCGGTTCGAACGCTTGCTTGAGAAAAGCCGCGAATCGGTTCGTGCGTTGAATCAGGCTGTCGTCGGCGTCGCCCCGCACAGCCTGCGCGCCGCGACGCCGGAGGAACTCAGCGCTGTTGCCGCCATTGCGCCGGACGGACCGATCCACATCCACGTCGCCGAGCAGGCGAAGGAGGTCGAGGATTGCCTGGCGTGGTCGGGTGCGCGACCGGTCGAATGGCTGCTCGCCAATGCCGGGATCGACAAGCGTTGGTGCCTGATCCACGCCACCCACATGACCGAGGCTGAGACAACCGGCATGGCCAGAAGCGGCGCCATTGCCGGGCTTTGCCCGATCACCGAGGCCAATCTCGGCGACGGCACCTTTTCAGCACCTCTGTTCATCGAACATGGCGGCCGCTTCGGCGTCGGCTCGGATTCCAACGTGCTGATCGGCCTGCCGGATGAATTGCGCCAGCTCGAATATTCGCAGCGCCTCGCACACCGCGCCCGCAATGTGCTGGCGGTGACCGGCGGCTCGACCGGGCGGGCTCTGTTCGACGCCGCCCTCGATGGCGGCAGCACCGCACTCGGCGCCGGCCCGTCGCGGATCGCCGCCGGCGCCGCGGCTGATTTCGTCTCCCTCGACGAAAACCATCCTTCGCTGGCCGGAAAAAGTGGCGATGCGATCCTCGACGCCTGGATCTTTGCCAATGGCGGCAAGGTCGATTGCGTCTGGGTGCACGGAAAAAAACAGGTCAGCGGCGGCCGGCATGCAGCGCGTGAGACGATCGCCGAGCGCTTTCGCCATGTGATGACGGCGCTTTCGGCATGAGCATATCAGAGACAGCGGCTGTGGAAGGCGGCGGTTCGCTGCACCAGCGCATCCTGTCCGACATCAGCGAGAAAATAATGTCCGGCGCCTGGGCGCCGGGTCACCGCATCCCGTTCGAGCACGAGTTGACGGCCGAATACAATTGCTCGCGCATGACAGTGAACAAGGCGCTGTCGCAACTGGCCAAGGCCGGGCTGATAGAGCGCCGTCGCCGTTCGGGCAGCTTTGTCCGCCAGCCGCAGTCGCAGGCCGCGGTGCTGGAAATCCACGACATCAGGATCGAGGTTGAGTCGCTTGGCCTGGCTTATCGTTACGAGCGCTTGGCGCGGCAGAAAAGGCGCAGCAGCGCCGAGGATCGCGCCTTGCTGGAACTGGACGCAGCCGGACAGGTGCTGGCGCTTGAATGCCGGCATTTCGCCGGCAAGCGGCCATTCGCGCACGAACAGCGGCTGATCAATCTCGCCGCCGTCGCGGAAGCCGCCGAGGAGGAGTTTCTCGACATCGCCCCCGGCCCTTGGCTGATCGGCCGCGTGCCATGGAGTGAGGCCGAGCACCGCATCCGCGCGGTGGCGGCCGACAGGCATATTGCCGAAGCCCTCGACGTCGCAACCGGCGCACCGTGCCTGGTGGTCGAACGCCGGACCTGGAGCGCGGAGCACCCGGTGACGCAGGTGAGGTTCACTTATGCCGCGGAGAGCCACACGCTGGTGGCGCGGTTCAGGCCTTCGCAGGGGTAGCTCCTTTACCCTCCCCCTTGTGGGGAGGGTCGCTGCGAAGCAGCGGGGTGGGGGTCGGCGCCAAGCCCCCCCACCCCGACCTTCGGTCCGACCTCCCCACAAGGGGGAGGTAGAAGGCTGCACTTTAAATCGCCGCCGTAACAATAATCTCGACCACATATTCCGGCCCTGCAAGCTTGGCCTCGCCCGTGGCGCGGGCGGGCGTGTTGCCTTGCGGGACCCACTTGTCCCATTCCTTGTTCATCTCGGCGAAGGTGCCCATATCGGCCAGCCAGATGATCGCCTGCAGGATCTTGGTCTTGTCGGTGCCGGCCTTGGCCAGCAGTTCGTCGATAGATGCGAGGATCGACCTGGTCTGTTCGCCAACGCTGGCGCCGGGCGTTCCGACCTGGCCGGCGAGATAGACGGTGTTGCCGTGGATGACGATCTGGCTCATGCGCGGGCCAACATCGATGCGACGAATGCTCATGGGATGGTTCCTTCGTTTGTCGGTGCGCCTGTTTAGAGTCGCTGCCGCCTCCGGGCAAGGCCAACAGCGCGAAACCTCTTGAGCCTGGGTTGGATCTTGGGCCGCAAATGTCTATCTGCGCCGAGGTATTTCTTTCCGGCGCGGATTGCCGACCTCGTGTGAGAGTGGCAAGACTTCGCGCCAAACCAGGTTGAGAGGATGAGAGCCATGGAATATCGAGAAATCAGCGAGGACTATTCGGTCTCGGGCCAGATCCAGCCCGAAGATGCCGCCGCCATCAAGGAAGCCGGTTTCAAGAGCGTGATCTGCAACCGGCCGGATGACGAGCAGCCCGACCAGCCTTCGGCCGACAGCGTCAAGGCGGCGGTCGAAGCCGCGGGGCTGGCCTTCCGCTACATCCCGGTAATCAGCGGCCAGATCACAGCCGAGAATGTCGAAGATCAGGCCGAAGCGCTCGACGCGCTCGAAGGCCCGGTGTTTGCTTATTGCCGCTCGGGCGCGCGCTGCACCAATCTCTACGGGCTGATTCAGCAGTCCAAGGGGTGAGCATCTGAGGCGCTGGCGATCCCTCACACCCCCTCTGTCCTGCCGGACATCATCTCCCCCGCAAGGGGGGAGATCGGATGTCGCCTTCGCTTTTCGCCAATCGCCGACATTGCAGGATGAGCGCTATCGACAAAGCTGCTGATCTCCCTCCTTGCGGGGGAGATGGCCGGCAGGCCAGAGGGGGGTGCTGTCCCGCCGACGTATCAACTGAAACTCTCTCAAACTAGATCGGCAGCGCCCCGGTCTCCTTCAGCGTCTCCAGCACGATCGCCGTCTTTACATGCTGCACGGAGTCGTGCGGCAACAGCACGCCGTTGACGAATTCCGACAATGATTTGAGATCGGGCGTCACCACCTTCAAGATATAATCCATCTCGCCGGTCAGCGCGTGCGCCTCCTGCACCTCCGGCAGCCGCGCCAGCAGCTCGCCGAAGCGCCTGGCATTGTCGCGGTTATGGGTGGCGAGCGTCACCGAGATGACGTTGACCAGCGAGAAGCCGAGCTTGTCGCGGTCGAGCACGGCGCGATAGCCCTTGATGTAGCCGTCTTCCTCCAGCCGCTGGCGGCGGCGTGAGCATTGCGATGCCGACAGGTTCACGCGCTCCGAGAGATCGTTGTTGGTGAGCCGCGCGTCGCCCTGCAAGAGAGCCATTATCTTGCGGTCGAATTGGTCTATGCGCGCGTCATCCATGGATTTATCCCCAATCATGCATGAATTACGCACGAGATGATCATCTCAAGCGTTTGAATGCAAGCACCGTGCGGTCGCTTCGCACTATCATGCGTCATCTCGTGGTCCGATGCGGCCACCATCCGTTTGGAGGAATGCCATGGGTCCCTTCCCGCACGACGCCCCGCCCGCAAAGATCAGCAAGGAAAACCCCGCCGGCACCGACGGTTTCGAGTTCGTCGAGTTCGCGCATGCGGAGCCGCAGAAGCTAGCCGAACTGTTCACCCGCATGGGCTATGTCGCGGTGGCCAAGCACCGCACGAAGGACATCACCGTCTGGCGCCAGGGCGATATCAACTATGTCGTCAATGCCGAGCCGGGCTCGCATGCGATGAAGTTCGTCGACAAACACGGCCCTTGCGCCGCCTCGATGGCCTGGCGTGTTGTCGATGCCAAGCACGCATTCGACCATGCGGTGTCGAAAGGCGCGACGCCCTATGAAGGCGACGACAAGGCGCTCGACGCGCCGGCCATTGTCGGCATTGGCGGCTCACTGCTCTATTTCATCGAAGCCTATGGCAAGAAGGGCTCGGCCTATGATGCCGAGTTCGAGTGGCTGGGCGAACGCGACCCGCGGCCGCAAGGCGTCGGCTTCTATTTCCTCGACCACCTCACCCACAATGTCTATCGCGGCCAGATGGACAAATGGTGGGACTTTTATCGCGAACTGTTCGGCTTCAAGCAGATCCATTTCTTCGACATCGACGGCAAGATCACCGGCCTGGTCAGCCGCGCCATCACCTCGCCCTGCGGCAAGATCCGTATCCCGCTGAACGAGTCCAAGGACAACACCAGCCAGATCGCCGAGTATCTGAAGAAATACAATGGCGAGGGCATCCAGCACATCGCCGTCGGCACCGACGACATCTACGCCGCCACCGACAAGCTTGCCGACAACGGGCTGAAGTTCATGCCCGGTCCGCCGGGGACCTATTATGACATGTCGTACAACAGGGTGAACGGGCATGACGAGCCGATCGAGCGGATGAAGAAGCACGGCATCCTGATCGACGGCGAAGGCGTGGTCGACGGCGGCATGACCAAGATCCTGCTGCAGATATTCTCCAAGACGGTGATCGGCCCGATCTTCTTCGAATTCATCCAGCGCAAGGGCGACGAAGGCTTTGGCGAAGGCAATTTCCGCGCGCTGTTCGAATCGATCGAACAGGACCAGATCAAGCGCGGCGTGATCAAGGTGGACGGGAAAGCGGCCTGAAACCGTAAGCTTGTTTGCGGCTCGATCGGCTTTGATCTAGGCCGTGAACCCATAAAAGCGGCATGGCCAAAACGGGTGGAAGTGTGGGTTCCAGCATGCGATATGGATAAGATCTGGCGTGTCACGTGGACTCCGCTATGGACGAAGCTAAGCTCTGGGACTTGATGAACGATGCTTGGGAACGCATGTCGTTCCCTCAAAAGCGGCTATGGGAGATGATCCGTGTCGAGCCAACTCGATGGATGCAAGAGCCATATGGCAGGCACAATGGCGGCTTTTGGGTTGTCGGGATAGTTGGGCAAATCGCAATCTGGTTCAACGATCATGAGGACGGCTTTCAACGCACTGCCTACGAACGCCCCGGCGAGATCACCGAATTTGGCTCACTACAGTTCAAACTCGAAGAGATCATGCAGCACCTGCTGATTGAGCTTGAGACCGGCGAACGCACCTTGCCCCGCTCGTCCGAACCACTTCTGGGCGTGTTTCGTCAGAGGCGCTGAGTGTGGATGTTTTCTATAGGGTAGCTTTGCGACTCCCGGCTTTCCTATCGCGGCGAAACCTGATTCAGACTCCGCATGAGCCGATATGACCTGACTGACTTCGATGGCGCGCGATCAAGCCGCATCTGCCCAACAAGGTGCGCGGCGTGCCGCGCGTTGATGACCGCAGGGTGCTGAACGGCATCTTCTGGATACTGCGGTCGGGTGCGCCATGGCGCGATCTGCCGGAGCAGTACGGCCCTCGCACCACCTGCTACAATCGCTTCGTTCGATGGCGGAAAGCAGGTGTGTGGGACCGCCTCATGGATGCCATCACAAAAGCCCATGACGGCACGGTGCAGATGATCGACACCTCCATTGTTCGCGTCCATCAGCAGGGCGCGACGGCAAAAAGGGGGGTCGAGATCATTGTCTCGGTCGCTCGGTTTCGAATGGGCCGATCGCCTACAACTAGAGCCCACCCCTCGACCTCAATTTTTTGAAGTCCTGATACATCAGTCAAAGTTGCGGTATTGCTGCGGATCTTTGGCCGCCTTGATTATTTCCGCGCGTTCCGATTCGGACATTTTATCGATCGGATATATCATCGGCCCCCAGCATGAAGGAACCAGCAGACGCAGCTTTCCCGACTTCTGAGGTTTCAGTTTGGAGACTTTCGGCGGTGGTCTGGAGGTGAAGCCAGCTACCACTTCGGTGCCTTCGAAATCGGCCTCGGCCTGACGCTCTTTCTCGGGTCGCTGGGACAAAGCCAAGGCTTCTTCGGCGTCGATGGAAGCACAATTCGATATCGAAAGCGGACCTTTTATCGAGCCGTGATAGATTTCCTGCACATCGTAGCTGACGTCATAGCAAATCTCCTCATGACCAACCCTAACCTTGAGCGATGTCACCTTGGCGCGAACCACAAGCACTTCTGGCGCTTCCATGTCCTCGCTCTCCGCCTTGGGCAGCTTCTGGCAAGCCGCAGCAGCGCCTTGCGTCAGACAAAGAATAGCAAATGTGGCCAGTAGGCGTTGCGGCATGAAGTGCTGAAAGAGCATCGGCGCAACTCAAGTCTTGGGGCCAGCAAAAAGGCTACGACAAGATCGCTACCAACATCGGCGAAATGTGGGCGAACCAAGGTGGTTTCAGACGATCCGACGACTCAATCCCAACCGCTCGACCTCTCCTTTCCTCACCTTCAAATCATAATCGAGCAAAAACTCGTCCAGCTGCGGCGGCGCGACCGAGCTGCCCGAGAGCATCGCGTGCACCTGGCCGCGATGGTGGATGTCGTGCAGGAAGACATGACCGAGGATGTCGCCGATCTTTTCCGGGATCATGCCGTCCTCGCGCCGGTCGGTGATGACCTGACGGTCGACATCCGCTTCCGACAGCTTCTCGCAAAAGGCGATCAGGCGCCAGTCGGCCGCGACCTGAGCGGCAAACAGCGCCTGCGGGTCATCGAACGGCACGTAATCGTCATGGGCGGCCGCGCCGACGCCGCCCTCCTCAAGGAAATCGAGATAGAGATGATCGACCGCGAGGATGTGGTTGAGCGTTGCCTTGATCGACGGGAAGAAGCTGGTGCGTTCGGCTTCGAATTCGCCGGGCTTTAGCTGCAGCACGGCCCGATAGAGCCGGTCGTTCGACCAGAGATTGTTGCCGGCCATGCGGCTGAAATGCTCGAGCAGGGTCACGCGTTCATTCGTCTGATCAGGCCAATGCCAGCCGCCATCACCGCGAAGCCGGCGACAACGATCAGCAGCAGCCGGTTCATGCGCCGCCGCATCGCCTGCGTCTCCTCGTCCCGCGCCACATTGGTGTTGGTGATGGTGTGGAACATCATCGCCTTGCGCGGGTAGCCGCTGCGGTTGGTCAGATCGGGCGAGCGCGCCTCGATGCGGTAGCTCAGCCGGATCGCCTGGATGAAGACCACCAGAATGGCCAACGCCCAGACGCCGGCCAGCAGGTAGAACGCCTCTCCCGTCACTATTGCCCCCTCTTATGCCTGGGACTTCTCGACCTTCTGCTCGATGGCGCCGAAGATCGAGTTTCCGCTTTTATTCTTCATCTCGATACGCACCGTATCGCCAAAGCGCAGGAACGGCGTCTTGGGCTCGCCAGACTCAATGGTCTCGATCATGCGCAGTTCAGCGATGCAGGAATAGCCGGCGCCGCCGGCCGCCACCGGTTTGCCCGGCCCGCCATCCAGCTTGTTGGAGACGGTGCCGGAACCGATGATGGTGCCGGCAACCAGCGGCCGTGTCTTTGCGGCATGGGCAATCAGCGCCGGGAAGTCGAAGGTCATGTCGACGCCGGCATTGGCACGGCCGAACGGCTTGCCGTTGACGTCGGCGAGCAGAGGCAGGTTGACCTTGCCGCCATCCCAGGCGTCGCCGAGTTCGTCCGGCGTCACCGCCACCGGCGAAAAAGCCGAGGACGGCTTCGACTGGAAGAAGCCAAACCCCTTGGCGAGCTCGGGTCCGGTGAGCGCGCGCAGCGTCACATCATTGACCAGCATGACCAGCCGGATGGCGGCGCGCGCCTGGTCGAGGCTGGCGCCCATCGGCACATCGTCGACGATGACGGAGACTTCCGCCTCCATGTCGATGCCGAAGGCTTCGTCCGCCGTGCGGATCGGCTCGCGCGGCGCGATGAAGGAATCCGAGCCACCCTGGTAGATCAGCGGATCGGTCCAGAAGCTTGCCGGCATCTCGGCGCCGCGGGCTTTGCGCACCAGCTCGACATGGTTCACATAGGCAGAACCATCGGCCCATTGATAGGCGCGCGGCAGCGGCGAATGGGCGTCATGCTCATGGAAGCGTGCCGACGGCACCGCATTGTTCTCCAGCGATTCGGCGATCGTCGCCAGGTGCGGCGAAATCCGCTGCCAGTCGTCGAGTGCCGCCTGCAGCGTGCGCGCCAGGAACGAGGCGTCGGTGAAGCGCGTCAGGTCGCGCGAGACGACGACAAGCTTTCCGTCGCGCGTCCCGTCCCTCAATGTGGCAAGCTTCATGCGGTTTCCTCTCCTAATGCGGCTTTGGCGCCGTCTAAGTTCACAACAAGGCCGTCGCGGGCAATCGTCAAGTCACCCGCCCACGATTTCCTGACGGCCGCCTCCCAGTCGGCCTCGCCGATCGCGGCATCATCGGCCGGAATGAGGTGGTTGAGCACCAGCCTCTTCACCCCGGCATCGCTGGCGATGCGACCTGCCTGCTCGGCAAATGAGTGGCTGGCAAGCAGATGCTCTTTCAGCCGCGCGCCATTGCCGGTCCTGGCGACCAGCCGCTCGATGCCTTCTTCCAGCATGGCCTCATGGACGAGAATGTCGGCATTTCGGGCAAAGCCTGCGAGCGGCGGAAAGAAGGCTGTGTCGGCCGAGAAGACGATGCTTTTGCCAGCGTGGTCGAAACGCAGCGCGAAACAGTCCGTGACCGGCGGATGGTCGACGCGCAGTGCCGAGACCTTCAGGCCGCGCTGCGCAAAAATCTCGCCCTCGCCGAATTCCACGATCGAAGCCATTTCGCGAATGTCCGGCCTGCCTTCGTCGACGATTCGGATCTCGATGTCGAACTCCATCGCCTGGCAGAAGCGCCGCCAGTAATGCCCGGTGCCGGGCGGTCCGAACAACGTCACCGGATTGGCCAGACCGGCGGTCCAGGCGGTGTGGAGCAGCGCCCCCAGTTCCAGCACATGATCGGAATGCAGATGGGTGACGAAGATCAGGTCGAGCGCCTTCAGGCTGACGCCGGCATCGACCAGGCCACGCGTGACACCCAGCCCGCAATCGACGACGATGGTCCGCCCGCCAAGCTCCAGCAGCGACGAACTCGGCCACGGCCCGCCCGACCGCAATGCCGGGCCGCCTTTCGAGCCGAGAAGCACCAGCCGGTCGCTCATCGAGCTGATCTCAAGACCAGTCGCCCTCCGGCGTGCCATTGAAGCGCTTCTTCAGGTCGGTCCAGCAGTCAATGTAATTGTCCTGCCTTGTTTCAAGCTCGGCGCCGTAGCGGGTCAGCATTTGCGGGAATCGGGTCTCGAACATGAAGGCCATCGTGTTGTCGAGCTTGACCGGTTTCAGCTCGGAGCGCGAGGCCTTTTCGAAGCCAGGTGCGTCGGGGCCGTGGGCCAGCATCAGATTGTGCAGGCTGATGCCGCCGGGCACGAAGCCTTCTTCCTTGGCGTCGTACTGGCCATGGATCAGGCCCATGAACTCGCTCATGATGTTGCGGTGGTACCAGGGCGGCCGGAACGTGTCTTCCGCCACCAGCCAGCGCGGCGGGAAGATGACGAAGTCGATATTGGCGGTGCCCTCCTCGCCGCTCGGCGCCGTCAGCACGGTGAAGATCGACGGATCGGGATGGTCGAACAGGATGGCGCCGACCGGCGAAAACGTCGCCAGATCATATTTGTAGGGCGCATAGTTGCCGTGCCAGGCGACGACGTCGAGCGGCGAATGGCCGATCTCGGTGACGTTGAAATTGCCGCACCATTTCACCGTCAGCCGGCACGGCGTTTCCTTCTCCTCGAACCAGGCGCAAGGCGTCTTGAAATCGCGAGGATTGGCCAGGCAGTTGGCGCCGATCGGGCCGCGGTCGGGCAGCGTCAGCTTGGCGCCGTAGTTTTCGCAGACATAGCCGCGCACTTCCTTGTCGATGAGCTCGACCTTGAACACCAGCCCGCGCGGCAGCACGGCGATCTCGCCGGGCCGCAGCTCGATGACACCCATCTCGGTGACGAAGCGCAAGGCGCCGACCTGGGGGACGATCAGCAACTCGCCATCGGCATTGAAGAAATGATCGTCGACCATCGATCGGTTGGCGACATAGACATGCGCGGCCATGCCGCTTTGGCCCAGCACATCTCCGGCAGTGGTGATGGTGCGCATGCCGGCGATGAAGTCGGTCGGCTCACTCGGCATCGGCACCGGGCTCCAGCGATACTGCCCGAGCGCCAGTTCGTGGTCGCCGACATTGGGGGCGGTCTTCCACAAGGGATAGCTCACCGCCTTGAAGCGGCCGGTGTGTTTTACGCTCGGCCGGATGCGATAGAGCCAGGAGCGCTCATTGGTGCCGCGCGGCGCGGTGAAGGGCGAGCCCGATAGCTGTTCGGCATAGAGCCCGTAAGCCGGCCGTTGCGGCGAGTTCCGCCCCTGCGGCAGCGAGCCGGGCAGCGTCTCGGTTTCGAAGTCGTTGCCGAAGCCCGGCATGTAGGAAAAGGTCATCCGATCCTCCCTGATCCCGGCCCCGCGAAGCGCTGCTTGCCGGCGATGTTGACCAAACTGGTTTCATTTGTAACCATCGAAAATGTAACTATCAACGGGCGAATGCCGCATCCATGGTGCAGATGGAAATCCTCGAACTCGAAAGCTTCCTGCCCTATCGGCTCTACCGGCTGGCCGACGCCGTCAGCCGCGAATTTTCAAAAATCTACCGCGACCGCCACGGCCTGACGCGGCCGGAATGGCGCACGCTGTCAGGGCTCGGACAGCGCGGCACGATGACCGCGACGGCGCTCGGCGAGCAGTCGGCCATGCACAAGACCAAGGTTTCGCGGGCGGTGGCGGAGCTTGAGCGGCGGCGCTGGCTGACGCGCACGCCGGACGAGAATGATCGGCGTGTGGATCATTTGGCGCTGACCAAGGCCGGGCTGACCGCCTATCAAGAGATGGTGCCGCTGGCGAGGGCGTTTGAACGGGAGTTGCTGGAGAGGCTGAGCACAGAGGAGCGGACAGCGATTGTGAGCGGCGTGGCGGCGCTGGAGGGAGCGTTGGGTGAATAAAGAATCTGCTCCGCCGTGATCCTTCACACCCCCCTCTGTCCTGCCGGACATCTCCCCCGCAAGGGGGGAGATCAGATGTCGCGAAGGCTTTCGCCAATCTCCAATGTTGCAGAGGTTGGCGAGCCGTCAAAGCTGCCAATCTCCCTCCTTGCGGGGGAGATGGCCGGCAGGCCAGAGGGGGGTGCTGTCCCGCCGGCTTCTCCAGCTAGAACGTGCCTCTGCGCCTACCAATCCATCACCACCTTACCCGAACTGCCGCTCCTCATCGCATCGAACCCTGTCTGGAAATCGTCGATCCCAATGCGGTGCGTAATCAGACCCGACACATCCAGCGGCCCCTGCACCAGGGCGATCATCTTGTACCAGGTCTCGAACATTTCGCGGCCGTAGATGCCCTTCAAGTGCAGCATCTTGAAGATGACCTTGTTCCAGTCGATTTCGAAGCCGGTCGGCGCGATGCCCAGAATGGCGATCTTGCCGCCATTGTTCATGGTGTCGATCATGTCGCGAAAGGCGGGCGCGGCGCCCGACATTTCCAGGCCGACGTCAAAACCTTCGGTCATGCCGAGCGCCGGCATGACATCCCTAAGCTTTTCCTTCGAGGCGTCGACGACATGCTGGACGCCGAGCTTTTTGGCCAGCGCCAGCCGCACCGGGTTGATGTCGGTGATGACGACTTTTCGCGCCCCCACACATTGGGCAACGAGCGCGCCCATGATGCCGATCGGCCCGGCGCCGGTGACCAGAACGTCTTCACCGACCAGGTCGAAGGACAGAGCGGTGTGGACGGCATTGCCCAGGGGATCGAAGATCGCGGCGATCTCGTCGGGCACATCGTCGGGGATCGGCACGACATTGTGCTGCGGGATCGCCAGATATTCGCCGAAGGCGCCGGGGCGGTTGACGCCGACGCCGAGCGTGTTACGGCAGAGATGCCCCCTGCCGGCGCGGCAATTGCGGCAATGGCCGCAGACGATGTGACCTTCGCCGGAGACACGCTGGCCGACCTTGTATTCGGTGACCGCAGCGCCGAAATCGGCCACCGTGCCGACGAATTCATGGCCGGTCACCATCGGCACCGGCACGGTCTTCTGCGCCCACTGGTCCCAATTGTAGATGTGGACGTCGGTGCCGCAGATCGCCGTCTTCTTGACCTTGATCAGCACGTCGTTGGGGCCGATCTCCGGCACCGGTGCCTCTTCCATCCAGATGCCCGGTTCGGCCTTGGCCTTCACCAGCGCCTTCATCATGTTCGACATGCTACAACTCCTTACCCTCCCCCTTGTGGGGAGGGTGGCCCGAAGGGCCGGGTGGGGGTCAAAAACTGGCGGAGGTCGTGACCCTGCAGACCCCCACCCCGCCTCCCGCCCGCTTGCTTCGCAAGCGGTCGGAAGTCGACCCTCCCCACAAAGGGGGAGGGTAAAACTCTCAGCCAATCACGCCCAGTTCCTTGCCGACCGCCGCGAACGCTGCCACGGCGCGGTCGATGTCGGCGCTGGAATGCGCCGCCGACATCTGCGTGCGGATGCGCGCCTGGCCTTTCGGCACCACCGGGAAGGAAAAGCCGATGACATAAATGCCGCGCTTCAGCATGCGCGCCGCCATTTCCTGCGCCAGGCTGGCATCGCCCAGCATCACCGGAATGATCGGATGATCGGCGCCGGCCAGCGTGAAGCCGAGCTTGCCCATTTCGGAGCGAAAGCGCGCCGCATTGGCATAGAGGCGTTCGCGCAGGGCGTCGCCATTGCGGATCAGCTCGAACACCTTGATGGAAGCGCCGGCAATCGCCGGCATCAGCGTGTTGGAGAAGAGATAAGGCCGCGAACGCTGGCGCAGCCAGTCGACGACCTGGCTTTTGCCGGAGGTGTAGCCGCCGGAGGCGCCGCCGAGCGCCTTGCCGAGCGTGCCGGTGATGATATCCACCCTGCCCTCGACGCCGCAATGCTCGGCCGAGCCGCGGCCGTTCTTGCCGACGAAGCCGACGGCATGGCTGTCGTCGACCATCACCATGGCGCCGTACTTTTCCGCGAGGTCGCAGACGCCTTTCAGATTGGCGATGATGCCGTCCATGGAGAACACGCCGTCGGTGGCGATCAGGCGGAAGCGGCAGTCTTTCGCCTCCTTCAGCCGCGCTTCGAGGTCGGCCATGTCGTTGTTGGCATAGCGGAAGCGCTTGGCCTTCGACAGCCGCACGCCGTCGATGATCGAGGCATGGTTCAGCGCATCGGAGATGATCGCATCCTCCTCGCCGAGCAGCGTTTCGAACAGGCCGCCATTGGCGTCGAAGCAGGAGCCGTAAAGGATGGTGTCGTCCAGGCCGAGGAAGGATGAAATCGTTGATTCAAGCTGCTTGTGCTCTTCCTGCGTGCCGCAGATGAAGCGCACCGAGGCCATGCCGTAACCGTAGCGGTCGAGCGCGCCTTTGGCCGCGGTGCGCAACTCGGCGCTGTCGGCGAGGCCGAGATAGTTGTTGGCGCAGAAGTTCAGCACCTTGTCGCCGCCGACTTCGATCTCAGCCGACTGGGTCGAGGTGATCACCCGCTCGGATTTGTAGAGCCCGGCGGATTTCAGCCCTTGCAGTTCGTTGTCGATATGGGAGAGGAATGCCGCGCTCATGATCAGGTCCTGTTGAGATTGGCGCGACTGTCGCGCTACGCGCACTAAAAATCCACCGCAAAAGCGACCGCTTCGGTGGCGCGGCTGCCTCAACCCTGGCGCGATCCGATCGCATGGCCAGCATGCTGGAGTAGCAGGCACGCGAATACGGCCATGCCGCGAAATAACATGATAACCATCTCGGCAGCTTTCGTTTACTGCGGAAGCAGCAGTTCCGCCGGCTTCCAGACCTGTTAACCCTTTCAAGGCAATGGTGTTCTTGCCACGAATCGGTGGCAGAAATCCGTCGACCGAGGGGTCACCTAGAATATGTCGCAGCAGCCGGCGCAAACCGTCTCGGGCAAACTCATCCTGCTGATCAAGAGCGGCTACTGGCTGGCGCTGCTGATCATCGCCGCCATGGTGATGGCCTCCTTCATCCTGCTGCAGCAGATGATGGCGGCGCAACAGCACAACCATACTCTGCTCGACATCGTCAGCACCCAGAAGGCGCTGTCGCAGCGCATTGTCTTTTTGACCAGCGCAACCGGCTCCGCCGCGCGTGACAAGCAGCCGGCCCTGGTTGCCGCGCTGAAACAGGCGACCGCCGAGTTCGAGACGAACTACGACCTGCTGCTCAAACAGACGGGAGCCGACCCACTGTCGCCAGCATTGTCCGATCCAAAGTCGATCGAGAGCGTGCTCTACGGCAAGCCGTTCCACCTCGACTATTTCTCGGTCGGGCTGGTCGCCAATGGCGAAAGGCTGATCTCGTCCTTCGAATCCCAGCTCTCCGGCAATGCCGCCTACAAGGGCGGCGGCGAGCGCGTCAATCTCGATGCTTCCGTCGCCAATGCGACGCTGTCGGGTTATGCCGCGCTCGGCCAACGCATCGCCGCATTTGCCGACGAGCGGTCGGAAAAGCTCCTCGATCTCCACCGCACCTTGTTCTACGCCACCATCGGCGTCATCGTGCTGGTGGCGCTTTTCATCTTCCGGCCGATGTCGAAGGCGATCCTGCGCAAGACCCATGAGCTTGTCGATGCCCGCAACTCGATGGCCTTCATCGCCGTACATGACGGGCTGACCGGCCTGCACAACCGCACCTTCCTGACCGACCACTTCGAAACGCTGATCAAGGGCGCGCATCGCCGGCGTGAGAGGCTGGCGGTCATCCAGCTCGACCTCGACCGGTTCAAGCAGATCAACGACACGCTCGGCCACGCCGCAGGCGACTATGTTCTGGTCGTCACCGCGCAGCGCATGCGTGATTCCTGCCGCGCGTCGGATCTGTGCGCGCGCCTTGGCGGCGACGAATTCGTGATGATCCTCAATGGCGCCGGCGGCCCCGAGGACATCAACATGCTGGCCCGTCGCATCCTGGAGGAGATCAACGAGCCGATTACCTTCCAGGGCACGACCATCCTTCCGGGGGCCAGCGCCGGCATTGCCGTCTATCCCATCGACGCCGACAATGCCGAGGATCTGCTCGTCCACGCCGACCTCGCGCTCTATTCCGCCAAGAAGCTCGGCGGCGGCAGCTTCTCGTTCTTCTCCGAGGAACTCAGGCGCGAACTCGATTACCGCAAGCAGCTCGAGCACGACATCAAGGTCGCCATTTCGGAGAACGCCTTCCAGGTCTATTTCCAGCCGCAGGTGTCGCTGAGCAACGGCGCCATCAGCGGCATCGAGGCGCTGGTGCGCTGGAAGCATGCCGAGCGCGGCATGATTGCGCCGGGCGAGTTCATTCCGGTCGCCGAAAAATGCGGCTTCATGCCCGAGATCGGCCGCATAGTCTTTACGAAGGCGATCGAGCAAGCAGCCGAATGGGATCGCGCCGGCATTGCCTTCGGCCGGCTCGCCGTCAACGTGTCCGGCACCGAGCTGCGCGAACCCGACTTCGACCGCTTCCTGTTCGCGACGCTGGAAAAGGCCGGCCTGGCGCCGCAGAAACTGTCGCTTGAAATCGTCGAATCCGTCATTCTCGACGACGAGAAGACGGGCATCGCGGCGAAGCTGCGCCACATCCGCGCTGCTGGCGTCCATCTTGAGCTCGACGATTTCGGCACCGGCTATGCCTCGCTCAGCCACGTCAATCCCAACGAGATCGACCGGCTGAAGATCGACCGCCGCTTCGTCCAGAACATCAACGAGAATGGCGACAACACCAAGATCGTGCGCGCCATCACCGAGCTGGCGCGCGGTCTCGGCATTTCGATCGTCGCCGAGGGCGCGGAAACCGAAGCCGAGCTCGATTCGCTGATGGCAATCGGCTGCGACCAGGTGCAGGGCTATTCCATCGCCTTCCCGATGCCGCAGGACAAAGCGCGCGAATGGCTGCTGGCGCGCAGCCCGAAGAAAGCCAAGCTTAAGGTGCTTCAGGGCAATTTAGCCTAGACTATTGCCCACCGGTGCCGGTCATTTGGCCGGCGCGACATTCGCCCGCAATGCCGCCAGCACCTCGGCGAACTCCGCCAGCCTGTCGTCCGGCAATCCCGCGCGCAGCCGCTTGTCGAAGATGAGAGCCGCCGCCCGCAGCTTCAGGAACATCGTTTCGCCCGCCTGCGTCAGTTCGACCAGATGAACCCGGCGGTTGTCCGGATCGCGGCGGCGCGTCAGCAAGCCTTGCGCCTCCATGGCGTTGAGATGGTGGGTGAGCGTGGCGCCCTGGATGCCGATCATGCCGGCAAGTTCGCGTTGGTTGGCAAGCTCGCTCGACTTGACCGAAAGCAAGGTCAGCCACACCGGCAGCGTGCCCCCGGCCTCGACCAAAGCGGCGTCAAATGCCTGCGCCACCAGCTTGGAGGTGCGCGCGAGATTCATGCCGATTGGCGGACGGTCAAAGGGAGTCATGCGCCGACAGTAGAACAAGGCGCCGAGCGATGGAACGCGGCATTATACATTGACATCGAACCATTTGATACCTAACTATCATGCGTGTCGATCTGCCGAGTTCGTATCATCCTGCATTCGACAGGGATCCGAGGACGGGCGGCGGGCAAGGAGGAAGCGGTCATGCAATATGTCTACATCGTCGTTATCGGCCTTCACGTCATGGCCGGTGTGTTCTGGGCCGGCACCACCATCACGCTTGCCCGCGACCCCGAGATCAGGGCGGAGCGCTTTATCGGACCGCAAATGGGCTCGGCCGGCATGGTGTTCGTGACCGGCGCCCTGCTCTGGTATTTCTTCCACGGCGCCTATTTCGGCTCGATGGAAATGGTGCTGGCGCTGGGCATCCTGGCCGCCTTCGCCGCTGCCGGCGTTCTCAGCGTCGTCGTCCGCAAGACCAGCCGGCAGCTTGCCGGCGCGGACGCCGCAACGGAAGCGGCGCTGCGCACCAAAATGGCCCGCGGCGAGCGCATCGCCGCCTGGCTTCTGGTACTCACCGTACTTTGCATGGCGACGGCCAGGATGATTTGAGCCCTGCCGCGCGTTGCCTCCCGGTTGAAAAGCATTCCGCATCGTGCGTCGCCTGGCTCTCGGCTGATGGCGTACGCGGCGCGCAGTTCGGACGGATGTGCAAGGTGGCTCTCCGCACAGAGGTTTGGCTGCGCGCCACCCATCACTTTGATCGATCGAGTTGCGCCCGCCGGAAGGGTGAGATCGAGCTTTGGAACAAGCCGTAGGCCGGCTTGTAGGCTCAAACCCGCAAGCCGAACCTGATGCCGTCATAGATGGCGGCATGGATGTTGCGCGAGGCGACTGCATCGCCGATGCGCAACAGCACGAAGCCGCCTTCGGGATTGCGTGAAGGAAAAATATCGCCGCCGCCGACCAGCCGCTCATAGTCGACCGCGCCACCATTCTTCGACAGCGGTTTCAGCTGAAGATAGAGATCGTCGAGCGGCGCCGTGCCGTGCTCGACCACCACCTGGTCGACCCGCCTCTCGCCGCGCCAGCCGTCGGCAAAGTCGGAGGCGAGTTCGGCGACCAGCTGGTTGCCCTCGCGCCGTACCGAGCGCAGCCTGGTGTTGATGGTGATGGTGACGCCCTTCTCCTGGAAGGCGCGCATATAGGGCACGTGGTTCATGCCGCCCATTTCGGGGGCGAAGAAGCGCTCCGGCGAAACCAGCTCCAGTTTTGACCCTGCATTGGCGATCAGCTCCGCCGCGCCCATGCCCTGGTGGCCACCATTGTCGTCGAAGAGCAGCACGTTCTCCGCCGGCTTGATGCTGCCGGCCATGATGTCCCAACTCGACGTGACGAGATTGTCGCCTGATGTCAGCGGCGGGTTCTGTGGCAGGCCGCCGGTGGCGATCACCACCACGTCGGGCGACAGCGCCAGCACTTCGTCCTGCTCGGCCCAGGTGTCGTAGCGGATCCCGACGCCGAGCCGGTCGAGTTCGGCCAGCCGCCAGTCGATGATGCCGATCAACTCCTTGCGGCGCGGGTTCTGCGTCGCCAGCCGAACCTGGCCGCCGGCCTGACCGGAGGCTTCAAGCACCGTGACATGATGGCCGCGTTCGGCCATCACGCGAGCTGCCTCGAGCCCGCCAGCGCCAGCGCCAACGACAACGACGTTCCGCCTGGGCCCTTCGGTCTTCACGATGATATGCGGAATCTCGGCCTCGCGGCCGGTCGCGGCATTGTGGACGCACAGCGCCTCGCCGCCTTCATAGATACGATCGAGGCAATAGGTGGCGCCGACGCAAGGCCGGATCTCGTGCTCGCGGCCTTCCATGACCTTCTTGATGATGTGCGGATCGGCGATATGGGCGCGGGTCATGCCGACCATGTCGAGCTTGCCGGTGGCGATGGCGTGGCGCGCCGTGGCGACATCGGAAATCCGCGCCGCATGGAAGGTCGGGAACTTCGTCGCCGCCCTCACCTCGCCGGCAAAATCGAGATGCGGCGAAGAGCGCATGCCGGCGACCGGGATGACCTTGGTTAGTGCCGCATCGCTCTCGATCGAGCCGCGAATGATGTTGAGGAAATCGACCTTGCCGGAACCGGCCAACCGCCGGGCGATCTCAACGCCCTCCTCCTTCGACAGGCCTTTGTCAAAATCCTCGTCGGCGACCATACGGATGCCGACGACGAATTTTTCGCCGACCGCCGCCCGCACGGCATCCAGCACCATGTCGGTGAAGCGCAGCCGGTTGTCGAGCGAACCGCCGAACTCGTCGTCGCGATGGTTTGTGGCCGGCGACCAGAAGCCGTCCATCAGATGGCCGTAGGATTCGAACTCGATGCCGTCGAGGCCGGCGGCCTGGCAGCGCTGCGCAGCCGACGCATAGTCGGCGACGATGCGCTCGATGTCCCAGTCCTCGATGGTTTTGGGGAACGCGCGGTGCGCCGGCTCACGCACCGGCGAAGCCGACAGCACCGGCAGCCAGTCGGCCTTGTTCCAGCCGGTGCGGCGACCAAGATGGGTGATCTGGATCATCACCTTGCAGTCATGCTCGTGGCAGGCGTCCGCCAGTTCGGCCAGCCACGGCACGATGCGGTCGTCATAGACATGCAGATTGCCAAAGGCGGCCGGGCTGTCGCGCGAGACGATCGCCGAGCCCGCCGTCATGGTCAGCGCCATGCCGCCCTTGGCCTTTTCGGCGTGGTAGAGCCGGTAGCGCTGTTTCGGCATGCCGTCCTCTGAATAGGCCGGCTCGTGGCTGGTCGACATCACCCTGTTCTTCAGCGTCAGGTGTTTGAGCTGGTAAGGCTGGAGAAGCGGGTCGTTGCTGGTCATCATCTTCCTGCCATTCCAGTTTGTGTCGGAGCAGCGCGCGCTGCTCCAGTTCTTGTCTTGAGCATCGAATTTATCCGAAAATCGCTGCACACTTTTTGATCCGATGCTAATGAGCGCGGAAAATCCCCAGGAAAACCACGATGATCGATACCAAAACCCTCACCCAGCTCGGCGCCCACGTCGAGACGCCACAGAGCCCGGAGACCGCGGTCCTGGAGACCGTGCCGTTCCAGCGCGGCGACGGACCGCCGGCGATCGTGCGCTTCACCTGCCCGGAATTCACCTCGCTCTGCCCGGTAACCGGACAGCCGGATTTCGCTCATATCGTCATCGACTACGCACCCGATGCCACGCTCGTGGAATCGAAGTCGCTCAAACTGTTCATGACCTCGTTTCGCAACCATGGCGCTTTCCATGAAGACTGCACGGTGATGATCGGCCGCCGCATTGTGGCGGCAACGAAGCCGCTGTGGTTGCGCATAGGCGGCTATTGGTATCCGCGCGGCGGCATTCCGATCGATGTCTTCTGGCAGACCGGCGCTCCGCCCGAAGGCGCCTGGTTGCCCGACACCGGCGTTGCCCCCTATCGCGGAAGGGGCTGAAGCTATTTTGCGGAACTTTAGCGGGACAGCGCTCCCCTCTGTCCTGCCGGACATCTCCCGCACACGGGGGGAGATTGGCCGCCACATAGGCTTTAGCTAATCTCAAATGATGCGGAGCGGGCGAGACGCTGGAACTGCTGATCTCCCCCCGTGTGGGGGAGATGTCCGGCAGGACAGAGGGGGGCGCGAAGGATCGCAGGCGCTGACCCTCAATCAACATTATTCGCACTGATACTGGCTGAGCGCCCATTCACCGGTCACCGAAAGCAGATCGGATATCTTCCAGTCGCCGTCGACCTTCTTCAGCTTCCACTCCAGCCGGTGCTGGTTGCCTTCGACGACGAAGGCGACCACCACCTTGGCCTGATCACCATTGACGGCCTCGATGCTCTTCAGGCTCTTGTCGATCGCAAGCTTGTCGTAATCGGCATTGTCGAGCGCCATGTTGGGGTCGAGGCATTCGCCCTGCCCGGATTTGCGCAACGCGTCGCTCTTGTCGAGTACGGTCTTGGCCGGGTCGACGAAGTTCTTGCGCTGGGTCGGATCGAGCTCCAGTCCGAGATGTTCGTAGAACGGCTTGACCACAGCCGTCGGCGAGCCCGCCAGGACGGGCGCGGCCGGCTCGGCCGGCGGCCACCCAACCGGCGGTGTCGCCGGTTCCACCGCTGTCCCGGGTGGATTTGCGGGCGGTACTGCGCCGCCCGGCACTGTCTCGGCCGGGGCATTTGCAGGTGGCGGACCGAGCAGCCCTTGAGCGGCAGCCGTGTTCAATCCTGCCAGCAGGCATACAGTCAACAAAGTCGGAAGACCGCTATGGGCCATCACGCATCACTCCAGGCCCGATCAGTCACATACCGGCCGAACGTTCAGCCATGTCATCGGCGCCTGGCGGCAAAGATGCAGACTTTGAGGAAGCTAACAAGCCCTCGATTGCTTGCTTCGCCCGGGTGGTTCCCGCGCGAAGCGCTGCAATCCGCAAACCTATTTCTGCGCAATGGTTGGCGGGTTCGGACCGTCAGCCGTGTTGCCGTTGAGCTGATTGGTGCCATAGGACGATATGACACCGCCATTAACGATGGCCGTGCCCGTCGTATTACCGGAGATCGTCGATCTGCCGACCCGGATGGTCGCGTTGGCGCCGTCGGCACGCAGGCCGCCTGCCGCTCCGTTGTTGGCCACGGCAACGCCGTCAACCATGATGTTGATCGCAGGCCCGCCGACCGGATTCAGGATGCTGATGCCGGCATTCGTGTTGCCCGACACGCTGCTATCCACGATCGTCGTGTTGGAGCCGCCCGTGTTGCTGGTGCCGTCAGCCTTCACGCCGGCCAGGTTGTTGTTCTCGATCGTCGAGTTCTCGATGATGACCTTGGCAACGCCGGCTGCGGTCGGCTGGATATGAACGCCGTCCGCGCCGTTGCCGGTGATGAAGCTATTGGTGATATAGAGTTCGGACGCGCCCGACGGTGCGAACAGGATGCCGTTGCCGTTCGGCGCCGCAGAGCTGTTGCCACGAATGACGCAATCCTCGATGTGCAAGGCGGCGCCGACGAGAAAGCGGACGCCATTGATTCCAGGCGATGCCGTCGCTGTGTCGATATCGAGACCGCGCAGAACGACGACGTCGGTCGCCAACGCGTTGATGGTCACTTGCGTCCCCGCATTCGATATGCCTGCCTCGACGTCCTCGCAAGCGATCGTTATCGACTTGGTGATCGTCACCGCGCCAAAGCCGCCCGGGTCGACGCAATTGATTTCGCCGCCGGCAGCCGTTTTCGAAATCGCGCCGGCGAAAGTCTTGCAAGGTGCGGTGCGGCTGCACGGATTGACGTCGTCGCCAACGCCGGAAACCCACGTCCGGGGCGCCTGCGCGGACGCCGGCGTGGCAAGACAAGCCATCACCATGGCGATTAAAATAGAAGATACCATGTATACAATTTTATTCATCTTCTCACCCCCTCAATGGAAAACAACTACTATTGCAGATATGCAATAGAAATCTAACACACCACAGCCAAAAGAGCAACTAGACCACAATTCAATCTGAAATCGGCTCTGTTTCTCGGCCGGCAAAAGCGATCCCCGCGAAGATTGCGATGGTCTCACTGACAGCCCGGTGGAGCGGACCGACAAATCGGGCGCCCTTGGCAAGACATCGATTTCGGTCGTCTTGTAATCTGGCCGTCAGCCACGCCCTACTTCGCGTGGTCCTGCCTCGAGATCATGTCATCAGGACTGGCAGTCGACAACGACAGAGAGGACTGGTGGCAGTACTCCGGGACCCGCCCGGTCATTCAAGCTGGTTGCGCGTCCAGCCATAAAATGCACTTGGCGCGGTGTTGCCGCGCCAAGCGTTGCTATCAACAGTTAACCCCTGCAGCTATTTCAGCGCGATGGTTGGCGGATTGGGACCTTCAGCAGTGTTGCCGTTGAGCTGGTTGGTGCCGTAGGACGAGATCAAGCCGCCGTTGACGATGACCGTGCCGGTGCCATTGCCGGAGATCGTCGAGCGGCCGACGCGGATGGTTGCGTTGGCGCCATCGACACGCAGCCCGCCGACCACGCCGTTATTGGCGACGGCAACGCCGTCAACCATCATGCTGATCACCGGCCCACCAGCCGGATTGAATATGCTGATGCCGGCGTTGGTGTTGCCCGACACGCTGCTGTTCACGATCGTCGTGTTGGAGCCGCCCGTGTTGCTTGTGCCGTCAGCCTTCACACCGGCCAGGTTGTTGTTGTCAATGGTCGAGTTCTCAATGATGACCTTGGCAACGCCGCCGGCGGTCGGCTGGATATGAATGCCGTCATTGTTGCCGGTGATGAACGAGTTGCTGACATAAAGTTCGGCTGTGCCCGACGGTGCGAACAAAATGCCGTTGCCGTTCGGCGCCGCAGCCGTGTTGTCGCGAATGACGCAATCCTCGACATGCAAGGCGGCGCCGGCAAGAAACCGGATTCCATTGAGACCTGGCCCAGCCGTCGCGCTGTCGATATCGAGACCGCGCAGAACGATGATGTCGGTCGCCAACGCGTTGACGATGATGCCATTCACCGACGCATTCAACACGCCCGCCTCAACGTCCTCGCAGGCGATCGTCATGGATTTGGTGATGGTCACCCCGCCGAAGCCGCCTGGATCGATGCAATTGATTTCGCCGCCGGCGGCGGTTTTCGAGATCGCACCGGCGAAGGTCTTGCAAGGTGCGGTACGGCTGCACGGATTGGCGTCGTCGCCAACACCGGAAACCCATGTCCGGGTCGCCTGTGCGGACGCCGGCGTGGCAAGACAAGCCACTACAATTGCAACTAGAATTGATGACAATAGATATGTGATCGATTTCATATGCCCACCCTCCAAATTTTGAGCAAGTTAATACTTGCAGCCGAGCAAGGAAACATACCCCGCTACATCTAAAAAAGCAACTACTGATGTGACCAGCCCTGCGGATGCAACTGTTCCAAATCCGGCTTTTCTGCAACCGAGAAATATTGCTGAATCGCCGTAAAATATAGCGACCATCACAATGGATGTTACGATATTTTGCTTAGCAATTTTATGGCTGTCGCGCTGAGAGACCGCCGTTACAGCATGAAAACAATCACTGACCCAGGATGCTGACCGTTGCACGATTCGGCAAGCCGCGACAATTGCGGCTGTCATGGGCCGAATACACCCTCGCCTGGATCCGGCGGCGGCGATTATGTCTGAATGCTGCCAATATGCTGGCGAGCCGCGACGCCGGAACAGCGCGTCGGGATCACTCCGGCGCTTTGTCGGGCATGCATTCCAGCGCGCTCAGCGTCCAGTTGCTGGTCTTGGAGGTGATGTCGGCGACCTTCCATTTGCCGTCGATTTTCTTCAGCGACCACAGCATTTCGCGTTTAGAATCATCGCCTTCCGCAAAAAGGCTGAAGGTGGCGGTGACTTCGGCCGTATCGCCATTGACGGTCTCGGCCAGCTTCAATGTCTTGGCAATCGACTTCTGGTCGAAATCCTGGGCGTCAAGGCCGGGATCGAAGTCGAGGCAGGCGACTTCGTCGGGCTTGTTCTTCGTTGCCTGGTCGTTGAGATCGAACAGCTTGGACACCGGCTCGGTGAAGCGGTCGCGGTACTTTGCATCTCCCTCGAATTTCACCTCGGGCACATAAAAGAACTTCACGGCGTTGGAAGCCGGCCCGGCCAGCACTGTCGCTGGCAAGGCAATCGAAAAGACAGCGGCAAGCACCATCGGTTTCATGCAGGATCTCCGGACGTTTGGCGGCAAGGTGCAATACCAGACATCCTGCATATCGGTTTTTTTGCGGCTCATGAAGCCCCGGCTGCACCGTCTCAGCCATCAAGCCAGACGTTCTGCAGGTCCATCTCGAAGGTCTGGTGGACGCCGTAGTTCTTCACCTTCTTGTTCATGTGGCTGTAGAGCTTCTGCCAGAAGGGTTGAATGATGACGCCGGAATCCTGCAGGATCTGCTCGACATCCTTCATCACCTCACGCCGCTTCTCCACATCGATCAGCGACAGCGCCTGCTTCAGCTTGGCGTCGAAGTCCGGGTTGGAATAGGCCGATTCATTCCAGGCCTCGCCGGTGCGATAACCAAGCGCCAGGACCTGGACGCCAAGCGGGCGCATGTACCAGATGGTCATCGAATAGGGATATTTCGTCCAGTCGTTCCAGAAGGTCGAGCCCGGCAGCACCGTGCGCTTGACCTTGATGCCGGCGTCGCGCAGTTGGCCGGCAATCGCGTCGCCGGTGTTCTTCTGCCAATCGTCCTCGACGGTGATCAGCTCGTGCTCGAAATCGGCCTGCCCAGCGTCGGCCATCAGTTTCTTGGCGCCGGCCGCGTCGCGCGTCTTCTTGGGCAGCGCGAAATATTCAGGATGGATAGGGCTGACATGGTGGTTTTCACCGACCGTCCCTCGCCCGGCATAGCCGAGTTCCAGCACCGCATTGTTGTCGACCGCCATCTGCAGCGCGTTGCGCACCCGCTGGTCGTCATAGGGCTTGTGGGTAACGTTCGTGCGGGCAACCAGCGTGGTTGCCGTCGCAACCTCGGACTTCTCCAGCCCCATCTTATCCAGGATGTCGATGAAGTCGGCCGGCGTCTCGAAATTGAGGTCTATCTCGCCGGATTCGAAGGCGTTGATCGAAGCGTTGAAGTCGGTGCCGTAGTCGATGAACTCGACGCTGTCGAGCGGCGCTTCACCACCCCACCACTTGCCGTTTTCACGACGCTTGACCACCGCCTTCTGGCCGACATCGTAGGAGACCAGTTCGAACGGGCCCGTGCCGATCGGCTTCTTGACCGGGTCGGCGCCTTCGGCGTCGAAATTGCGGTGGACGACGAGCGCGGGATAATCGGTGAGGTTCGGGATCAGCGAAATGTCGGGCGCGCTGAGCGTCAGCTTGACCGTATTGTCGTCGACCTTGGCGATCGCGCCTTCCCTGGCCTTGCCCGACTTTTCGTCGATCAGCCCGCCGACGCGAGCGGCCATGGAGTTGCCGGCGACCTTTTTCTCGCACCAGCGGGTAACATTGAAGACCACGTCATCGGCGTTGAAAGCATCGCCATTGTTCCAGGTGATGCCCTTGCGCACAAGCAACGTGTATTCCGTGGCGTCGTCATTGATGTCCCAGCTTTCGAGCAGCACTGGCTCGAAGGTGAATTCCCTGGTGTAGCGGACCAGCGGCTCCAGCCAGCAGCGCGAGATGTTGGCGAGTTCCACCCAGTCATAGGTGCGCGGATCTTTTTGGGCCTTGACCGACATCGATATGTGCAGCGTGCCGCCCTTCTTCGGCTCCTCGGCAAAAGCCTGTCCCGGCGCGGCAAGGCCGATCATGCCGTAGGCCAGCGCCGTCGATGCGCCGAACGCACTTGCCAATGCAAGAAACTCGCGCCGGTCCATACGGCCAGCACGCGTCTCTTGCGCCATCGCCTCGATGGCCGTTGGCACGCGATCGCCATTGCTTTTGAAAAGTGTCATGTCTTTCTCCCTTGCGGTTCCCATCGGGTCTTCGCCCGTTATCAACTCATTCGTCGTTCTCTTAGCTAACGCTGTCGGGCAGCCTCTCTTCGCGCTGCGCGATAAAGTCCCTGAGGCCCTCGGCAATGCCCTCATCGAGCTTCGGCTCTTCATAGTCGGCCAGCATGTTGCGGGCTTTCTCGCGGCCGCGCGTGTCGTGGTCCTTCGCCCCTCCAGCCTTCCATTGTTCGTAGGAGTTGAAATCCATGATGGTGGGCATGAAGAATGCCGACTCGTAATGATCGAGCGTGTGCTGGGTGCCGAGGAAATGGCCCTGCGGCCCGACTTCGCGGATCGCCGCCATGGCCTCCTTGAAATCGTCGAACGGCAGGCCGCCGGCATATTTATACCAGCCGACAAGCTGCTCGCAGTCGGTGGCGAATTTCGAATAGCCGCATGTCAGCCCGGCCTCCAACCAGCCGGCGGAGTGCCAGATATAATTGGCGCCGGCGAGGATGGCGGCATGCATCAGCATGTTGGATTCATAGCCGGCCTGGGCGTCGTTGAGTTTGGAGCCGACATGGAAGCCGGAGGTTCGCCAGGGCAGTTTGTATTTCCGCGCCAGCGCGCCCATCAGATACATCATCTGGGCGGCTTCCGGCGTGCCGCCCATCGGCGCGCCGGTCTTCATGTCGACCGTCACCATGAACTGGCCGTAGATTTGCGGCGAACCCGGGCGCAGCAGTTGGGTGAAAGCGACGCCGGCCAATGCTTCGGCATTGACCTGCGCCACCGCGCCGACGGCCGAGGCCGAAGTCGATGCGCCGCACAGCGCAAAGGGAGCCAGGATCAGCGGCTGATTGCTGCGCGCATAGACCTTCATCGCGTCCAGCATGGTGGCGTCCCACACCAGCGGCGAGTTGCAGTTGGTAATGGACACCAGCACCGGGTTGTCGCGAACGAAATCTTCGCCAAAGACGATGCCCGCCATCGCCATCGTGTCTTCGGCGCGGTCTTTGGAAGTAACGATGCCCATGAACGGCTTGTCGGAGTGCTTCAGCGCCGAATGGATGATGTGGAGATGCCGTTTCGGCACCGCGATCTCCATCGGCTCGCAGATGATCGAACTCGACGAATGCAGCGCCGGCGCCATGTAGGCGAGCTTGTGGAAATTGTTGAGGTCTTCGAGCGTGCCATAGCGCCGGTTGTTGTCGAGGTCGCGCACGTAAGGCGCGCCATACATCGGCGCGAAGATGGAGTTCTTGCCGCCGACGCGCACGGTGCGCTCGGGATTACGCGCATTGAGGGTGAATTCGGACGGAACCTTCGCGACCAGTTCCATCAGCAGGCCGCGGTCGATGCGGACGCGTGTCTCGGACACGTCGGCGCCCGCCGCCTTCCACATGGCGATCGCCTCGTCGTCGCGGAACTCGCAACCGACCTCTTCGAGGATGGCGAGTGACTCCTGGTGGATCAGTTCCACCGCCTCGTCCGGGACCATCTGGTAGGTGGGGATCTCGCGGACCAGCGTCGGGAACGAGGTGACGGGGGCGCTCCTCAGCGCCTTGCGTCCGAGGCGACCGCCGCCGCGGCGGTGGGTTTGCTCGGTCAGTTCAGTGGCCGGTGCGTTCATGGAGCCTCCTCATTCCGTCCAACCAAGTTAGCGAGAGGAAATATGGATGTGATGCTGGAAAATCCTGATCTCTTGTATAAGCTCAGCTTATGCGAAGCCTGCGCCACCTCCTGCCCTCGGCCGGCAGCCTGATCGTCTTCGAGGCGGCGGGCCGGCTGTCGAGCTTCACCGCTGCCGGGCGCGAGCTCGGCATGACGCAGGCCGCCGTCTCTTATGCGGTGCGCGGGTTGGAGGAACAGCTTGGCGCGCAGCTGTTCCAGCGCCGCCACCGCCAGGTCGTCCTGACAGAAGCGGGCGAACGCTTCCATGCCGACGTCTCGCTCGGTCTGTCGCATATCCGCAAATCGGCCGAGGATCTGCGCCTGCAGGCGAGCGGCGGCCATGTCACGCTGGCGGCGTCGACCGCCTTCGGCTCGTTCTGGATGATGCCGCGCCTGCAGCAGTTCCGCGACGAACTGCCGGGCATCGACTTGCGCATCCAGACCGCCGACCGTGATCTCGACATCATCGCCGAGGGCATCCCGCTCGCCGTTCGCGGCGGCGAACCGCGCGACTGGGCCGATTATCATTCGCTGCCGCTGGCCGACGAGGAGATTTTTCCGGTGGTTGGCGCCAGCTATCTCGCGAAATTCGGCATGCCAAGGAGCGTCGCGGAGCTGGCGACGCATCGCCTGATCCACCTCGAGGAGCCCTACCGCGAGGCGGCTAGCTGGGACGAATGGTTCCAGTCAGCGGGCGGCAGCCTCGACAACACCGCGCGCGGCCTGCGCATCAACGATTACGGCCTCGTGATCCAGGGCGTCATGGAGGGCCAGGGCATCGCGCTCGGCTGGCGGCATCTGGCCGAACGGCTCCTGGCGTCGGGGCTGCTGGTGCCGGTGACCGATCATGTGCTGAGAACCGGCAAGGCGTTCTATGTGGTTTGGCCGAAGAACCGGGAGTTGAGCGAGAATGCGCGGAAAGTCAGGGACTGGCTGGCGGCGCAGGCTTGAAATCGGTTGCAGCGTAGTCACTATCGCGGAGTTCCTTCACCCCCCCTCTGTCCTGCCGGACATCTCCCCCGCAAGGGGGGAGATTGGCAGTTCATATGTCGCGTCACCCTTCAAGCATTGGAGATTGGCGAAAGCCGTCGTGACATCTGATCTCCCTCCTTGCGGGGGAGATGGCCGGCAGGCCGGAGGGGGGGGTGCGGTAGTGTGCTGAGAGTTCTGCAAATTCGCTGAGAGGGGGCGGTCATGGCAGGCTGGTGATTGTTCACGTCACCTGATTCCCGCGAAGGAACGCC